>NZ_JAFNPG010000009.1:0-161763 GCF_026535815.1 Snodgrassella sp. B3088 | reverse complement strand
TACTTTGTAGGAATGACAACCGCCGATTTAGACCCAGTTGTAAAAAACGGGCATTATTTAATTCCTCGTCTTTGTATTGAAGCCGACGAGCCTGAACATAAAAACGGCTTTATCCCTCAATGGATTGATGGCCAATGGGTATATATAGAAGATCATCGCGGGGAAGTTGTATACCTCAAGAAAACTGGCGAAAAGCAGACAATAACTGCGATAGGTAAATTATCAAAAGATGTAACTACCTGCGCCCCGTTGCCTTTTACTGAGTGGTCAGAAGAGGCTGGCGCATGGGTGGATGTGGCTAATGCTGATGAATTACGCCTGCAAGACAAAAAAGAAAAGGCAGGGGTTATCACCCGCAGCCAGCTTTTGACGGCAATTGAATTGCAGTATGGTAAAAATAAAGATGATTTGCTGGATATTGCAGAACGTGAATTAACTGGCGAACGTTTAATCAAGATACGAGCTGCAATTTCGGAGGCTCAGTTTTTCAGGCTGGATAATGAAGACATATGGTTGTTTTTTACTGAAACGCTTAGCATTGAACCTGATAAGTTATTTGAATTATGGGAAACAGCCGAAAAGCAGATTTGATTGGGTAGAAATAAATTCGCCATTTCTTTGCTTTTATTGAGATTTTACTAACCTGCCATCAAGGTAGGTTTTTTTATGACCAAAAACTACACTGGTTTTGCAATGACTTATGATTTTAAATGAATAATCATTCATAAAACTGGGAAAACGATGCGACGATGCTTTCTGATGCGCCGGCAAGTGGTCTATTTATTACATTGCATCCGCTTTTTTTACGGCGCCATATTATTTAATTTGGTTATAGTTGCGTTTTGTCACCATCAATCGGTACTGGCTCGTGTGGTCAGCTTGTCCGGTATATGGGGCAAATGTCTGATACTGGCAATGGCTGGTTCAGCATTACTATTGATGGTTGAAACATTGGCTATTTGGTTATGTGGTGCTATCAACAGTAAACGCATTAAGCATCTATACGAACATAACTGCTTCTTCTTGAGATATATGCAGACGGTTCGCTCACACATTAAAACTGCCTGTGCCTGGATTAACCGCCGCAGACAATGGTTCTATTTACCCCCTGCACTGGCCAGTTTGTTTGTCATTCCCATGTCTTACTGGCTGGGTATTACAGAGGACTCACCTATCCGCTGGTTTTATCTTGGTTTGTGTCTGGCCGGTATCGGATTTGCGATTATGGAAGGCTTAGTCTGTAACAATAAGGCACGGTATGCGTAATCATAAATATATTGTTGCGGCACTTGCGTACTTATTATTTGCCCCCCCTGCATTGGCTGCTGTTAAAGATACGTTGCACGATAGTCTTTCATCTTATGCTGCATGGG
The DNA here is from genome assembly GCF_026535815.1 of Snodgrassella sp. B3088. Taxonomy (NCBI): domain Bacteria; kingdom Pseudomonadati; phylum Pseudomonadota; class Betaproteobacteria; order Neisseriales; family Neisseriaceae; genus Snodgrassella; species Snodgrassella sp. B3088. The sequence continues at coordinate 160,390 of NZ_JAFNPG010000009.1, read as the reverse complement.
ATTTGCTTTACAACATTATCGGGGCGGCTGGTGGTGGCATTGTGCTGGTTCTGATGCGTTTATTTGATGATAGTAATTACACACCAAAGCCATTCCGAAAACTGTGGCAGTCTGCAGCCATTGGTGGTTTCGGTGGGTTACTGACCTATTTGTTTGTTGCAGGTACGGACATCGTTTCGGTCAACAGTATGCAATTACTCGGGCTCAGCTGCGCAGTAGGTGTATCTGGAGGTAAAGGCGTTGAAATGTATATGCAGCGTGCAAAGAAAGAATTGGAACGTGATAAATAAATATTCATTAGCTGCTGTAATGCTATTCACTGTGCTGGGAGCATTTGTTTCCTGGTGGGCTACAGATAACTACTGGCATCAGAAATGGACAGCGCGAGAATTGGAAACGGCAAAAGCACAAGTTGCCCAGCAGCAGAGTATGCGCCGTATGGAAAAGGCGAGTTCTACGACTTTGGCCAAAATTGATCATTCGCAATATCAGGAGTTGCAAGATGCACAGAAAGATATCGCTGATTTACGTAATGCTGTTAGTTCCGGCACTCGCCGCCTGCAGCAATGTCAGCAACAGGCCAACCGAAAGGGAAATCAGTCTGGCCAGTCTACCCGCATGGGTGACAACGGGCAAACCGTCAACGCAGCAAGTACAGGGCAAACTGAACAGGATATTCTCGACCTCGGAGAGTATGCAGTAACCGCAATTAAGCAGCGTGACGCTTGTGTTGATGCTTATCAGCAAACTCAGCAAATACTTAATCATTAATTGATAACAGGTAGTCGAGTGTTCCGGCCGCCATTTTTCAGCGAAAGGAATAACATGACTTATGTTCTTGGTTCAGCGAGCAAAAAAAAACTCGAGGGCGTCCACCCAAATCTTGTGAAAGTGGTGAAACGTGCAATTGAGTTAACAAAGCAGGATTTTACTGTCTATGAAGGTGTGAGAGACAAAGCCAGACAAGCAAAACTGGTAAAGGCTGGTTCAAGTCAGACGATGAACAGTAATCATATTAAGAAGACAGACGGATACGGTTATGCAGTAGATTTGCTACCTTGGGCTGATTTTGATGGTAATGGTACTAAAGAAGTAGCATGGCATTGGCCGGCAATTTATCCTATTGCAGAGGCAATGCGAAGGGCTGCACAGGAGCTAAACATCCGTATTAGATGGGGCGGCAACTGGAGTGTTTGTCTGAATGATACATGCAAGACCCCTGAAGCGCTGGTAAGCGATTATGTTACGACACGGCGTAATGCCGGCAAAAAGGCATTTATTGATGGGCCACACTTCGAATTAATATAAGTAAATTACTGTAATTGCAAACCACGTTTTAACGTGGTTTGTTTGCATTTAAAAACAAAATTTACTGTATCCATTCTTTCATAAAGGTCAATAAAGCTTTTCGCTTTGATGAAGACAGCTGGTCAAACAACATCAGAAATTCCATTCTCTGTTCAGCGCGATTCATCTGATTATTAGGGTCATCTGTCAGGTTTATGACTACGGCGGGATACAAATCGCTGTCATACATTTCCCCTTCGCCTGTAGCAAGCCATTGAACATTAATATTTAATGCTTTTGCTATGCGTTCCATGGATTCTTCTGTGGGATCCGTTCTACCCAGCTCCCAGAGGCTTACACTGCTTTGTGTTAAACCTATTTCTTCTGCTAACCATTCCTGACTTTTGTGTCGTAATTTTCTGGCTGCTTTTATTCGTTGAGCAATCATTTTTCAAAATCAGTCTTTAAATTGATACTAGTATAACTTTTACAAGTATTACATGTTGACTTTTCTAATAACACTTACTTATACTTGTAAAACTTTTACAACTCATACAAGTATTACAAGTAATGGCTACAATCACATTGCGAGAAGCACGAGAACGTAAAAAATTGACTCAGCTAGAACTAGCGAATGCAATTGGCTGTTCACAGGTACATATTTCAGGGATTGAAACTGGTCGTACAAGCCCCTCGAAGGAATTGGCTAAAAAAATTGCAGTGCAATTAGACATTAACGTTATGGATCTTCTTTATCCAGACCCTGAGTAAATTAGTATTACAGGTTTAAAAGGGCATGAATAATGACAAAAGTGAGAAGCGTCACAAATGAACTCAATGCGAGAATTTTTCAGAAAGATACAGAAAACCGCACATTCTTATGGGGTTCGTAAAATTGCTGAACAATTGAATTTGCAGAGTGGCACTTTTTATAACAAGTTAAATACCGATGAAAGTTGTATTCATCATAAATTAACTTTGCAGGAATTTATCGATATTGTACGTATTACAAATGATAAAAGCATATTAATTAGTTTGTGTGGTTTGTTTAATTATTCTGCTTACGAGTTACCTAATACTACAGAATTGGCTGATGAAGCACTTCTGGACGTTATTAATAGTGTTCATATCAGCAGTGGTCAAACTCATCGGGCTATGGCTGAAGCTTTGGAGGATGGACGGATAACTCAGGAAGAATATGTGATGTTTAGTCGTCAAGTTTTCGGGCTTTTATCCGGAATTATGAGCTGGCAAGCACGAGTTCAGGCTATGGTTGACGGATGATACCTGATTTTCTGGCCAAACAAGGCATCACTACAGTTCGGGATAACCTTACACCTGAACAAACAGTGGCCCCTCCCATTGAACTCTTCGCACGGCTGTTAACGGAAGAATTTTTAGAAGTAGTCGAACATGGAGTATCAAAGCATCATGCAGCATCAAACGAGCGTAGCACTGAACAAATCGATGATTCTCGGGACAGTAGATGCATTAAGCGATATGCGGTTTCAGCGCGGAGAAAACGGCGAGTTAATGTTAAAAGTTGGCCAGAAACATTATCTCATACAAAGTAAATTAACTTTTCACTATCACGGTGCTGCCTGTCGTATTCAGATAAACCATTACAACGACCAATACATAAATTTTTCGCTAAAGGGACAGGATAGATTGTTACTAGTTGTTTAGCATTCAAGGAGACTTAAATGAATCATTATTTAACTGAAACTGAACAGGTTAAATTACTTAACGAAATAAAAAAATATTCAGATAAATTAGCACAGCGTGATTATTATATTGTATCAGCATTAATTCAGAGTGGAATGCGTATCAGTGAATTTTTGCACATCAGATTAGGTGATGTCATAACTGCGCTGGATACCAATTATCTCTACATTCCAAAAGAAAACAGAAAAGGCAAGAAGAAAGACCATTCGATATATCTGACCAAAACTCTCCGTATAGCTTTGATTAATTTACTGAGCTTGAGAGAGAGTGAAAATCCTGAGCATTTCCTGATTGCCGGTAGGCAGGATGAAGAAGCAATGTCTGCCCGCAATATCCAGAAACGAGTAAAAAGCTGGGCAGATATGGCGGGTTTGACATACCTGAATATTACACCTCATTTTTTTCGGCACACTCTTGCAATGAATATCTTACGTAAAAGTACGGCTAAGGAACCTCTGCGCATTGTTAAGGCTGCATTAGGGCACCGAAATATCAATACAACTTTAATCTATACAGAAGCCAGCCGTGAGGAAGTCTGCGCAGCACTGGATGAAACAGATTATAACCCGCCCAAGCGAGTAACCATTTCGACTCTAAGGGCAATACATAGGAGTAGATTGTGAACAATACCCAGATGCAATTATCGGATAACGTAACAGAACTTGAATCTAAAGATGATTTACATAACGAGGAGGATGAGGGGAAGTGCCTTTCGGTTAATTGTTTTTTAGCGGAAGTTCCAAATTTATCGAAACTGGATGAAAAAAAACAGGATATTCCTTTTAATAATAAAGTGTTTGAAGACTCGGTAAATTATACATTTTCTGTTGAAAAAATTATTCATTTGGCCACTCAATTGGAAAACCCTTCTATAAGCCTTAAAGCTTTTTTTTCAAAGAGTCCGGAAACAGTTGCGAAGGTTTTTGAGGATGTGGTTAATACCAATAAAATATCTAAATTAAATGATTTTAATAATGAGGAAACATGGCTGGAATGGCTTGATGACCAACAATTATATGGTTGGTTAATTCAAGTAACCATTCCCAAGATATTATTTTATTTAGATGACAAAGTATTTTGCTATACGTGGGACTACCCTGATTATAAATGGTTTTATGCTGAAACCTATGAGATGGCGATATCAAAAGCAAAAGAATGGATTATTGGGGAAACAAATAACAAGAGTAATAGCTGTCACCTGTATTCAAAATAAATTTAATTAGACCGAGGATAGAAAATGATAAGTCAAAATCAATATTCAACTGATTATTTAAATTACCGGCAAAAACTGTGGTTTCAACAGGCATCTGAGCGAGAGCAAAAAGCATTTATGCTGGCAGGCGACGTTGAAGCACGTCGGTCGAGAGATGGCCAATATGGTGCATTTATGAACAATGTTCGAATTGATGAAGTCTTATACCCGTCAAAAGCAGCTGCATATGAAGCTGCATACAATTTACAAGCAGAACTGCTTAAAGAAAATCTTCCATTGATAGATTTTGAAGAATTAGGCTTGTCGAGTATCAATAGAAGTTTGGGTACTGAATTAACCCAAAAAACTATTTTTGATATTCATCAAATTATTCACTTAGCAGCTAATTTGACAAATAAATCGCCCGGATTAAAAGAGTTTTTGCAGTTAAGTGGTGAAGAAGCAAAAAACATTTTTATTGATATAGCTTATCCAAAAGACTTAGCAACCTCATTTTTGAAAACATGGCCAAGTGAATTTAAGAGTTGGATTAACCAAAATGATGTTTTCGGTTTTTTAGTTAAAGCAGTAATGCCTAGACCCAAATGCCCTAAATATACATCTTACGGTGAGGCCAGATTTAGTTGGGAGGATCAACAAACCAAATGGTTTTACGGTGAGACCTACCAGATAGCATTTAATAAAGTTTTTATATGGGCAAAACACTTCTGGTGGTCAGAGGAATAATCATGAAGTGGGTTGTATGTTTGTTACTAGCTTTAATCATGATATCAGCCGGTAATTTAGACAATTGGCCAAACAAAATAAATCAAAAGCAGCAATCGGAGATTATAAATGAAAACACAGATTAGCCTAATTAAACAGTTTTTCTATCCTTTTTCAAAAGTGCTGAAGCGGCACAACCCTATTTATTATGCATAACAAAAGGAAGCTTAATGAAAATATCAGTGTCTACTATGAAAACACATTCACACAATGGCGATATTTATCGTTGTTTTGATAATGTTGTGGCGGTGCAGTCTGGTCTGGTTGTAGCGGTGCCGACAACTATTATTACCGGTAACCTGGTAGGTGTTAAATCCTATTGCCCGGTGAGCTGGGAAGAAATGTGGGCCATTTTAGATACTGAGCCTACTGGTGAAGCTAGGTTTGATAATGATTTATTTGCCCATGTACCGCAGATATTCATTGATTTAAATCTTGCCGAAGATGTTTTTTATACCGTTCAGTTACCAGAGTATAAGTCCACAGTATTTATACATCCTACTGGCATCAGGATTGGTATCAGTAATGATTTGATAGAAGAAGTTTAAGATGCATTCAGCTGCAATGACGCAATGGCTCGACCAGCTTAAAAGTATAGATATTCACCTGATAGCCGAAAAATTGGGCTTAAAGCGTGATGGCAGCAAAGGCAATTACAGCGCGCCTAATAGGCCGGATAAGCATTACAGTTTGAGCCTCCATCATCAGGGTAAATATGGACAGGGTTGGAAAGACCATACAACTGGAGATGGAGGAACCACTATAGATTTGGTGATATATGCAGGCTACGCTGATGACTTTCTCAGCGCGGCCACTTTACTGGGTAACTGGTTCGGGATGCCTAGACCAGCTCCAGAACAAAAAGCACCTCGCAGCCGAACTAAAACTGATTATATTGCTACGAAATGTAAGGTGGATCCATCTGCGGCTATCGATTATTTGGCCAGTCGCGGCATAGATATTGAAGTTATTGAAGCTGCTATAAAAAAATCAACTTTAGGATGGAATAATTACCACAGCCCAAACCTTGCTCCTGGTCAAGTTGGGTATGGAGGTGATGCTGTTGCCTTTATGATTTACAACAGTATCAACAATTGTGTGGCCATCGACTTACGTTATGTGGATGCTGAACAAAATGGCGGCGTTAAAACCCAATGCCAAGGTGAAAAAAACGGGTATTACTGGACCAGTGACCCTTACCGACTAAAAAGAGCTAAGGTGGTATATATAGTTGAATCTCCTATAAATGCTCTGTCAGTGGAAACTGCTTTTTCTGGCCAAACAAATATTGCAGCTTTGGCTATTAGAGGTGTTACCAATGTAAGCCACATTGATTGGACTTTCCTGCGGGGAAAAAAGGCCATTATTGCGCTGGATCATGCTGATAAATATAACCCGCATACTGGTAAAAGACCTGGTCAGGCTGCCGCCTATGAGCTGTATGACCAGCTTACTTCGACAGATGTGGCTGCACGAATGGTGGACATGGTCGAATGGGATGAAGGACAGGACATCAATGACAGATTACAGAATGAAGGTAAAACTGGGCTCCAGATTTTATTAAAACAAATTGATCCTTGGCTCATATGCGGTATGCCAAGTGTCAGCGCTAATGAGACTGAAAAAACAAAAGGACGGCGCAGAATTTTTCTGCCCACTCAGGACTGGACTGTATATTGGCGCTATCGGGTCATGGATGACTTTACACAATATGTAGATGAGTTCAAAGAAATTCAGGACGAAGAAGGTTTTGTCAGCCGTAGTGAAACTTTAGGCGATTTATGCGGTTTTCGCCTTGCTGCAATAAGTCGACTATCAATACAGGGTCATCTGGCTACTATCAATGGCAGTCTTGATGCACAGCCTGAGACTGTTTATGGCGTATCTGTACAAATTCCACGAGGCGGACCTCGCCTGCATCGTGAGGTTATACAGGGTGAAAAGATATATAACCTTGATTGGTGGAAACGGCTTGGACCCATTTGGAAACCAGCTCAATTTTCACGGATGCTTACTATTATGGAACGTAGTGCAGAGCTCGCTGCTAGAGACGTTGTCAACTTTGTCGGACTGGCATGGCGTGATGGCGAACTGGCGGCATTGGAAGGTAACGATTGTTTTTTTACAGAACCTGCTAAGCAATGTCTCTACCACAATATGACCTTCCCACGAGGAAATATAATTAATGCAAGACAAGTAATAACAGCGTACCAGGAAACATTTAAGCAGAATGCGGCATCCATCCCCTTAGTATGGGCATTAGGAGCACATTTAAAATGCGTACTTGGCTATTGGCCACATTTTCAGATGGATGCTGAAAAAGGCAGTGGTAAGTCCAAACTGTTGGAATCGTTGCAGTCTACGCTTGCTTTCCAAGTACTGTCTGGACAAATGTTGAAAACCGACCATCGCCGGCGAGCATCTGTTTCTTATACCAGTCATCCGGTCGGCTGGGATGAATATTCAAAATTGCCTAAATCCGCTTTAAATGATGTTGATGGCGTGCTGCAATCTACTTACCGTTTCGAATTTACACGCGTGGGTAGTGCTTTAACTCCGTATTTAATGTGTGCACCAGTATTGCTGGCAGGTGAAGAAGTAGATGTGGAAAGCCTGCAGTCCAAAATTTGCCGTTCAACATTATCAGTAAAAAAACAAGGGCCAGTTATTTCCCATGATTTACCACAATTTCCGGTATATGAATGGCTTCAATATTTGGCCAGTCTTGAACCAGGACAGATACGCACGACACATCGTGAATACCTTGCTTACTGTAGCAGCAGATCCAGTAGTGACAGTACAGATGCCACGGCTAGGCGAATGATGGAAAACTATGCCGCAATATTCACCGCATGGGCATATTTATGCGAATTTGCCGGCATAGCAGTCGAACAAGGTAATTTTCTAGAAGATGGATTGGCTGAAATGAACAGCCACCTTATGGATACCGATGGTACACGATTGCCATGGGTATGGATTATGGAAATTCTACTATCTGAGCTTGAAGCAAAACATTACGAACACCCATTCATTTGGGAACGAGTTTCTGGAGATTGGGCTCTATTATTAAGAGCCAATCATGTTATGGATCATATAAGTACAGCCACTCACCTTCGCGATAAATATAACCATTTGCCCATAAAAACAGGCCGCGTTTTCAAACGGCAACTAATGGCTAGCGGAGTAGTGATACCAGGCATGGAGGACGTAGAGCGAACTATCGGAGGGCGCAGAACAGCGCATTTAACCGCTATCTCATTAAATGCACTGGAAAAGCTTGGATTATATGCTACGCCATGGGAAACAAAAGAAATCAAAGTTTAATTTTCAACGCAGTATATGTTATTAAGGAGTAAGAAATGAGACAAAACAATAAAATTAAGTCTACGACTTATGATCCCAATAGGCATTGTAAGTCAAAGTTAAATTTGGATTTAAAAAATAATATTTTAATTTATCTTCCTTCAGGATTAAATGTTTACTTTAAATATTGTAATTCAACATACAAAGGCATTATAGAAAAAATTCATGATTTTAAGTCATGTTATGTAATTAACTTTACTAATGAATGTGAAGTTAATAAATCGGCTGTAATCCCCTTTGCAGATTGCTGGCCGTCAGAACATCAAAATTATAAAGAAATTTATACAGTAAATATGCTTAATTAAGGAGTAAGAAATGGTAGAAAATATAGTTAATCATGTAACATATAATCCCCCTAGACCAAAAATTACCAATGACATCAAATTTCGAATAGCACTAGAAATAGCTGAAAAATACCCTGAATTAAATAATGAATTAAGCAAAAATGATATAGCCACAGCTATTGTAAAAGTAATTGATAATAAAATTAAATTTGATGGCTATGAAATTGCAAGGAAGCTTGATTCTTTTGAAAATTGGGCAATAAGTACGAAAACCGTAAATATTTTGGAGCAATTTAGTAATCAGCTACAAGATGAGCAGATTCGCTTACAGGCTGAATGGGCCCAAAAAAATAATATCTTGCCTCCTTTTCCGGTTGGAACAAAAGTTAAATTTTCATTTTTGTTTATTTATCCCCCAATGGAAGGCACTATTATCCAAATATCTGATGAATATCCAGCATGTTATAAAGTCAATTTTCGGAGTGAATATTTATCTAATGGTGAGTATGTCAATGTGACAGTATTCTATGAAGATTGCTGGCTGTCTAACCAGGAGAGCCAATAATGAGTACTGAATTAATCACCACAGGTGTTCAAAAAATCATAGCATCATATGCTATGAACGAAATTATATTTGAAATTGATTTTGATCATCCTGAAGCAAAGAAAACTATCAAAGAGATGGCAATATATTTGTATCCCTCTTTTGATGATGAAACCCCGTTTAAAGACTGTCTGATTTTATGGCTACAAATGGCAAGCTTTTACAGTCATCAGTTTTATTGCGAAGAGTTTGGAGACCTACATAAATATTTTTTGAATACTGAGGGATTTTGTGCAATGGATGGTAGTAAGGGAATTTCCATCTACAGTTTTAATTATTTTCCATATAGTTATGACGATTTTGAGATAAAAATGTATTAAAAATTTTGAAAGCATTGGTTCACAATTTAAAACTGCATAAATAGGCCTGCTAAGCGGGATTTTTATAGGAAATAACATGTCAAATCTATGCATTGGTAATTTAAAAATACGCGGTACTGTAGCAAATATCATGAGGTTTCTTAATTGTGGGATATATGGATATCAGTTTAGGTTAATCGATAATCGGGAACTTTTAGTTACCGAGAGAAAAGTTGAGCCTTATATGATTGACTTACCTGAAGGTTTTCGATTTTTTGTACAACAGGGAAATATATTAAAAACCACAATTTATTTAGAACCAAAAAATATCTTTACTGAAATTCTAGAAAGTAAAGAAGACAATCAAGTAATTGTTTTAATGAAATTAGAGTGTTCATGGCAGTTCCCTACGTCTAATTTCCGTAATTTATCTGAAGATTATCAAATTGATTTTGCTTTTTATGGGTTTGAAAAAGGCGATTGTTTTAATCAAGATGTAGAGATAATAAAAGGATTAGTCATTAAAGATAATTCAATTACTTTTAAGGACTATAACTGGGAATGTATATCCCCCACTTTGGGTGGTTAACTTTTTCAACAAAAAAAACAAAGAAATATTATCACCGCGGTAGATAAGAGAATGTCTTATCGACATCCCTCTTTGAAAACTGCAAATTACCAGATAATGAGAGCCAATAATGTGTACTGAATTAATCACCACCGGTGTTCAAAAAATCAGAGCAACCTATGAGAATAATGAAATTGTATTTGAAATTGATTTCGATCATCCAGAAGCAAAGAAAACTATCAAAGAGATGTCTAGATATTGGGTTGGTTCTCCTGATGAAGATGCCCCTATTGAACACCATCTTGAATTTTGGCTACAAATAGCGGGCAGTACTAGTTATCGTATTTATTGCGAGAGATTACGGTTTTCAGATACATATTTATCGGTGGCTGATGGATTTTGCGATATGGATGGAAGATTTGGAATTAAAATAATTAGTTGGAATTATTTTATGCCCGAGCCCGAAGATTTCGAAGTTAGTATGGTGGATATTGATTACAATGTGTAATAAAAAATCTGTATCCCAGCAGCTTGCGGCTCAGCGAGCTGCTAAAAGAGCCAAAAAGGCAAAGCGCGCTACGAGTAAAAAAACTGCATTTCGAACCGTACAACAAATGCCGGTAAAGCAAAACCGATTACTCCTGGTTAAAGACCCAAGCCGACCAACGGAACAAGAGCTGATAAATTCACAAATCAAATTATATATGTATCTGTCGTTGCTCGTTAGTCAGCACGATTTACATTGTATACGTTACTTCACACTGATGTTGGCTACAGTGCGAGCAATGAACCTGATACAGCCGAATCCTCAGCGTATAGCATGGGCAGACAAGGCAGAGCAAGAAATGGAGAGTAGTATCAGTTGCCAGCAGAGACGTACTCATTTCAATGCACTGAAGGCATTAGTTGCCGATTTCGCAGAGTCATTGCCGCATACTAGCAAAACCTTTATCAGCGAATGTGATAATCATGCTATAGCAGTACTGTCACTTCATATCATTGGAGATATGTTGAAACTGCCGGATTGGGTGTTTAACTCATTTGGCAAGGTGTGTGCAGGACGTAAGGCATTGAAGACAATAGCGGCTGAATATCAGGTCACAGAAGCCACTTTGAAGGATGCCATACTAAGTATGGCTAATTCCCTGTACGTATTGTATTACTGCGCAGATTTTGGCCATATTGAAGAACCAGGTACCATTTCTGCTTTGCGTCGGCAAAGTAAAATTTTTATGCGATTTTTAAATGAAACTAAAAACACAGCGCGCGCACAAGTAAACAAAATCATAGCTTTTAACAAGCTTTTCGGAGTGACTCTAATTGATATGGATGTCATAGATAGATATGCAAGGAGGCAAACAGTAGCTATGTGAAGATACTAGTAATGAAAGCAAATTGCTTCTCTGTTGAAAATTCATTAAGTAAAATTCTTTTCAGCAATTAGTAAATTATTATAAAATATATATTCTCATATATTCTCCTTGAATTACTTAGATTTGATTGCTGTATATAGAACGCCCATGAGTGTCAAACTTTTGGGCGTTTTATGTTTTTTAAAATCTTACGTTGCCAGTCGTGTAACCGAAAACTTGCTGAAGTAGAAGGAATTTTCCGAATATTAATTAAATGTAATCGATGTAAAGTCGTTAACAACTTCAAAATAACAAATTAACTATTAAGAGTGCCATGAGTACCTCAGAGATAATCATGGCAAATAACTTTAACCAGGCTCCATTGCCTTTTGTTGGGCAAAAGCGTTTTTTTCTTAAGCACTTTATTTCTGTATTGCAGGAAGCTATCCCTGATAAAGGTTCTGGCTGGACCATTGTTGATGTTTTTGGTGGTTCAGGTTTATTGGCTCATCACGCTAAAAAGACAAGGCCTGCAGCAAGAGTGATATACAATGATTTTGACGGCTATACAGAGCGTTTAAAACATATTGATGATACTAATCAATTACGTCGAAAATTGGCAGAACTGACGGCCGATATCCCCCGATATCAGAGGCTGTCAGAATCTAAAAAAAATGAAGTAATAAACATAATTCGCTCTTTTAAGGGATTTATTGATATTAGAGTTCTAAATACATGGCTGATGTTTGGGACAAAACAGGAATCAAGTATCGAACGCATATTCCAGCAATGTATGTATAACTGTATCCGTACATCAGATTATCCAGACGTGAGAGGATATCTGAATGGTGTAGATATTGTTTCAGAATCTTTTAGTATATTGATGCCGAAATATGTTCATAATGCCAAAACATTATTTATTCTAGACCCACCCTATGTATCTACGATGCAAGGATCATACAAACAATCCGGTTATTTTGGGATGATTGAATTTTTGAAGTTAATGGAGCTGGTTCGACCACCGTTTATATTTTTTTCCAGCACACGCAGTGAATTCATTGAATATCTTAAATTCCTGATCGATGGCAAGTGTAACCATTATGAACGGTTCACCGATTATAAACGGATATCTATTTCAGCCAATATGAGCAAAAATGTAAGCTATGAAGATAATATGATTTATAAAATTTAAAAGCAAAAGCGACCAGAAGGCCGCTTTTAATTGAGTATAAATTCAATCATTTATAACTACATAGTAATATCCTAAAATTTCGTTATTTTTCTTGAAGCAATATAGCCCCCTATGACCGAATACAAAATGTGTAACATTACAAACACCGTAGTTATCTACGGTCCATGTATTACCTGACCATTCCAAACTATCCAGCTCATCAATAACTTCAGAGCCATAATCTTTGACAACAACGGAGCGAGGTAGAAGTTCTAATTCCATAATTTTTTCCTTATTTTTCTTGGTTTGTCTTAATTGACAACAACATGTTAACTCTTGAACTAACACAAGACGAGCAATGGCAGTGCTTTATCGTTAATTCGTAGCATGATTATTGCTTATATATTTATCTGAAACTTTCGTGAATATCTCTGTATCTGAGTTCGCTTTTCGTGCTAAAAGATTTATATGATTTAATCATATATCCTTTGGATAGCCTAAAAATTAAGCATTTTTCAAATATTTTGATAAAAAGATTAATAGTAGAAATTTTCTAAGCGTGGATTTGAGCTTAATTTTAAATATCATTCTGATTTTAAACTTATTTCCATCCACAAATGTATTTAATAATCCACAAATTTGCCTTTTTTCCACGTTTTCCCCACAAATATTTTTTTTTTAAATTTTCTGGATTAATAGTTATTTATTATTTATTTCAAAAAGATAAAAATAAAATAAGCTTAGAAAAACGAATTCTACAAATCCACGGAAAAACGGGCTGCCTAAAAAATAAGCCACAGAATTAATATAGAATAATATTGTTTCTGTGGATAGAAATTTGATATAACTATATGTTTTTTAATATTTATATTTATAGATGGTTTTAATCCACAACTTTGACTAGTTTTTGTTAGTGGTTCCTACATGAAACGAATATTTGAAGATTTTTTAATATACAAATCCAATAATGATGGGTTGGCAAATCGATCCATTAAGGCTTATCGCGACATACTTAAAAGGTATGAAGATTGGCTGAATGATAGAGAGCCGGCGGACATTTCAAATAATGAATTGCTATTCTTTACTGGCCCTTATTTACATAAAATAGGCTTGAAACCTGTTAGCCGCCGTCCTTATATAGCCTGCATTCGTGAATTTTATACCTGGTTGGCAAATATCAAAGGCGATATAAAAGAGAATCCAGCCCAAGAGATAAGGTATCCACTTACTGGCCGTCGCTTGCCGGTTTGGTTGCAGCTGCAAAACGCTGAAAAGCTGTTATGGCAACCTGACCTTTCCTCGTTTACGGGAATACGTGACAGCGCAATATTTGCAATTTTGATGGGATGCGGACTAAGAGCAGCTGGTATTGTTGCTTTGAATGAATCTAACCTAATAACCCAAGTTATAGACAAAGAACCTCGTCTTTCATTGCGTATTCTAGAAAAGGGAGATAAAGAACGTATTCTGCCGGTGCCTAAAGAGGCTGATCTGCTCCTCAGAATATATTTGGAACATCCTGAAATGCAGCATATAGACAGGGTATTGCCAAACGGTGACAGCGTCTTATTAGTTAGCGTTGGTAATAGGAAATGCCCTCAGCACGAATATATAGGTGAAAACAGACGGCTATCAGTTCGTGGAATAGAAAAAATTATTTTAAAACATGGCCTTTCTGCTGGCATTCCACGTGCACAATTACACCCTCATGCTATGCGCCATCTATATGGTACAGAACTGGCTGAAAGTGATATTAGAGATTCCGTCAGAATGCAGCTTATGGGCCATTCAGATCCCCGAAGTACACAAATATATACACATTTAGCATCCAGAAAGCTAACAAATGATGTTGACCGGAGCAACCCATTATCGAAATTAAGAACACCTGTATCAGAGCTAATCAGCGCATTAAAAGGAGGTAATTAAAGAGACTCCGCCTTCAATTTGATTCGTACAACTCTAAGTGTTTGAACCTGATCCCCGCCTGAGATTGACGCCTGGCTGTACAATCAGGACAGCGGCAAACTGCTAAAAAAAACAGCCAAACTCAACTTATGACAAAAGCATATATAAAAATCCATTGTTACATTCATATGTCATATATGATATTGAAGTATGTTATGTGGGACTTCGCATAAGAATAAAAAGCGAACTCGGGTAACTAAAAGACGGGAGTTCTATGAACAGTTTTAATACGGAAAAGCGAACTTGAATAGTGTAAAATGCACAACATTGAAGACCACTCATATGAGAGAAATTCATAACATAAAATAATGAGATTCATTATTATTAGGGTGATGGCATAATGCTCAAAAAAAGATATTGTCATATGCATTCAAATGGCGTGGGGGGTCGGCAAGCCTCTATCAACGCATCCACCCGGGGTGGTGGGTACCTACAGACTTACAGGTTTTCTGAATTCCGAAAATCCGATTTGCCTTCTAAAAAAGACCCTCGCCTCTTATCGCTAAGAGAGATAGGCTTGAATGCCACACTGCAAAAAATTGCAGCTACTATAGGGGTAGATAACTTTTTAAAAATGTGGGCTATTCTTGATAATGATGAAAGTACACATAGTGATAGCGGTGCTTTGAACCTCCATATTCGTAGCTTCAGTGCTTGGACGAGGTATGAAAGAAACCGGCTGATTAAATTCCTAGCGGGTCAGGGCTTGTCTAATAGAGAAATTGCTAAGGTCGTAGCAGATCAGTTTAATGAACGTTTAGACCTTTCGTATATATCCCGTTTAAGTAGAAAATAAATGCAAAAAGCAATAATTTATGCGCGTGTGAGTACCACGCGTCAAGCTGATGATGGTGTATCCATTGACGCTCAGATTGAGCAATGTGAACGCAAAGCGGCTGAATTAGGTGCAGCTGTTATCCAAATATTTCGCGATGATGGAATCACCGGAACAAGTGCTTTAAAACGGCATGCTTTTCAGAGAGCAATTAACTATTGTGCATATAATGATATTGATTATTTTATTGTTTGGTCAACTTCACGGTTTGCTAGAAACAAAATTGATGCTGCGAGTTATAAGCAAATACTAAAAGAGTCTGGTACTAGGCTTGTTTATGTATCAATGTCTATTAACAGTGATACAGATGAAGGCTGGTTTACTGATTCCCTAATGGAGATTATGGATGAGCATTATTCTAGACAAGTTAGTCGTGACACAAAGCGGTCAATGATGAAAAATGCTGGTGAGGGATTTTATAATGGTGGTCGAACACCATTGGGATATGTGGCTGTGAAGGTCGGTAAACGTCGAAAATTGGTTCCAGAACCTTCTGAAACTGGTTTAATTCAGGAAATATTCAGACGTTTTGCTAACGGGGAAAGTGCAGTTAGCATTTGCCGTGAATTAAATAATGCCGGTATATCTTATAGGGGTGTTGAATTTCAATCTGCCAGCCTTTCTAGGCTATTAAAAAATAAAGTTTATATTGGTCTAACTATTTTTAATCGCACAACCAAACGAAAATTAAATCCCGAATCGGAGTGGATTATCAGGGAAACCCATGAGGCAATTATTGATAAGCAGATATTTGATAAAGTCCAAACCCGGTTTACTCCACGTACCGTAACAACTGGTAGTCCTAATAGTACTTTCTTTTTCACTGGTATTTTACGGTGTGGCTCTTGTAAATCAGCACTAATAATAGAAACCGCCACCGGACGTAATCGCACTTATAGCTATTACAATTGTGGCCGTTTTAGAAAAGGATATACATGTAAATCGCGTCGCATACCCGCACGACAGTTTGATAAATATCTGCTTGAAATAGTTCTAGAAAAATTGTTAACACAAGATATGGTAACATCTTTTTTATCTGAAATGTATAAAGCTCATGTTGAAAAAAATTCTGAGAAAAAAGAACGATTGTCCTATGTGAAGAATCAATTAGTAGAAATTAAAAGAAAACGTGAAGCTTTATTCAACGCAATAGAAGAAGGTGCCTCAGAAACAAGTTCCTTGGTCAAACGGATATCAAATTATGATGCCAAAGAAAGCGCACTCTTAAAAGAAATTGAGAAAATATCTGTGGAACCGATGTATGTTGAGCCATCTAAAATCGAAATTGACTCAGCTGTTAAGGCACTTAGAGAAATTATTATTAATGTTAAAAATGTTAATAAAATTAGAATATTATTACAATCATTTATAGAAAGTATTGATGTCCTTGATAATGAAATAATTATTAACTATGTACCTGAACGTATTGTTAATGCGCAAACGGTTCATAGTGCGAACGGTTGGCACGCCTACAGGGATTCGAACCCCGGTTGCCGCCGTGAAAGGGCGGTGTCCTCGGCCACTAGACGATAGGCGCGTGCATAATAAGCGTGCGAATTATCCCTAAGTGGGCATAGATATGTCAAATTGTGTGAGTGAGTGGATTTTTGCTAAAATATCAACATAACAGTATATTTATCAAATAAAAATGTACTGAACTTTATTCAATTTACTTTAAGTGCATCTGTGGTTTTATTTAAAATTGGATATCAATAAAAATAGTATTTTTTAAGCAATGTCAAAATTAATTTGAATAAAAATATTCTTTATTTCTAAATCTAATCAAAACAGACTTAATTTACAGGTATTAAATTATTTTTATAAATTAAATAATTCAAAAGGGCAAAATAAAAATTTTACTTTGAAACAAGAAAATTAATTTATTTTCAATTTATCTGTTAGTAATGGAAATTACTTAATTATTGATGGTAATATTGTATTATGGTAATGGATTCAGGTTTCATTCATACCGTTATATAAGGGACTTAAACAAATTAATAAGTAAAGGTGATGATTTTGTCTGTTATTTGAATTACAGTAAGCCACAAATTCAATTAACAGGTTAAATATTATCTGGTGACAAAGGATTAAAGGTAATGAAAAACGGTTTTGCCTCTATTGTTCTGGCTATATTGTTATCTTGCTCTTTAAGCAATGTTTTTGCTTATAAACCTTCGCAGTTTGATAAAATAAGGCTTAAAGAAAATTGCAAAAATGAGCAGGAGTCACCTTTTAAAGATTTTGCCGGTACGCCCAGTTGTGACAAGCTGAAAAAAATTGAAATAGAGGAAAATCAGCCTACCTATCGGGTAAAGCAAGAAATGTAAGATTTGTTGTCTGCAAAGCTTTATGTTTTGGATAGTCTAAGGCGGAAATATAAATTCCATTAACTCTGATTTTCATGATGGCGCTGCTTCTTTGTTGCAAAATGCCGCGGCTGTGACCATTATTCGCAGCAATTTATTAGCTCTGAACAGAAAAAAATATCAGCTATGCGGTAATTAATTATCAGCTCGGTTGTTTGTAGTGAAAAAGCTCATGCTCTGCATGAAATAGCGCATACGCTGGGTAAGCTGTTGGCCGAACGCGATGCGCTTGGCAGTATGGCATTGGTGGATGTTAAGGAAATGCTCCAGTTCAATGGCTATCTCAGTGCGCTGGTTGATGGTTTGGTGTAGTGTATTGCTGAGAATAAGGGCAATGTGCTGGTATTGAAGCAGAATTAACGTTTGGTTGAGTAAAAACACCCCTTGGAATGCGTTTTTATTAGAAAGAATGTTTAGATAATAGTTTTGAAACGCTGTTTATACAAATGTGATTAATTTATAGAGTTATTAAAAAGTATAGTTCAAATTTATCCGTTATAATTTATTTCTATCAAAACGAATAATACTAAAAATTTGAAGAATTATCCTTTCAAGCTGAAATGATTTAGTTTCGGTTTAAGTGTATATTTGTCATTTTCTGTTAATATAGAACTTATTTTTTAACTCTGTGTATAGACATCAAAATAGAAATAATATTTTTATAAAAAAATTTAGTTATTATTTAAATATGTTATATGCCTAATTTTATAAACTATAAATTTGAAAAATATTTTTCAATTTATAACTTTTATTTTACTAAGAGCATAGTAATGTATTAATCTTTTGAAGCTTCCTCATAATCCATAGTAATTTTCATGTAGCATAAATACTTTGCTTTCTCAAAATTAAGCCTATTTTTTAATACTAAAGCATTATAATATTCATCATCTGGGTATTGTAATTTATTTAAAAGACTAGTTGTATAGGTAGTAAAATTTATCAATGCTCTATCACAAAGAAGATAAGGAAACATCTCCTCATTGAAAGGAAAATATTTTTTATAAGACAAAATTTGTCTTCTACTTCGCTATATGGTTTTGTTATGTAATCATTTATATCATACATTAGATATTGATTTATAGTCTTATAATCACCTTGCTTATAAGCATTTAAAATATTTTTTTCATCAATATCGATTTTATGAAACAAATCAACCGCAAATTGCTTTGCTTGTTGGGGTGTCATGCTTGAATAAAATTCTGGCTTTTTCTGTTCTATATCTGCATCTTTTTCTTGCAATTTTAATTTACTTTGATTTGATGGATTAGTATGATTTAAGTTATCTTATTCTGACCAAACAAACTTATTTAGCCCACATAATAAAAAAATTAATAAAAAAACTTTTTAAACATTTCTATCTAATGTATTTGGTATAAATAGCAAAAATTTTTATTATAATACATTATAATTAAATTTTTTAATATAATCTCACTAAAAATTTATATGGCTTACATCGCTATAAATTTTAATACTGCTTAATTATTAGTTATCATCTGTTTTACCTTTAAAAGTTTCTACAAATTTCTATTTTTCGATGCTTGGATTACTGGTTTTTACCTTTTGTTTAAATTTATGCTTCAGCTTTATATAGATTTGGCGCATTCAGTAGTTTGTTTAAGAAAGCATATGTATAAGGCGTTGTTGAATTTCTTCATCAGGTTCAATTTTGGCCAGTTTTTTTAAATTTATTAAGATTTCATTTGACCATTGTTGGCGCTCTAAAGCTTCTATGGCATTTAAGGCCATTATTCGGTTTCTGATTAATGGACTTTGTAAGCCTATTAATATTAATTCTTCAGCTAAACCAGGAAATCGGTCTAGTTCTTGCAATATGGTATCAAGCACATCGTGTACCGCATACTTACTGTCAGTAAATATTTTTAATGATGGACCAGTAGGAATGGTAGAAAAATCATTTTGTTCTTTGGCCAATTGTATTACTTGTTCTATTTTTTGTTTGTCTTCTGTTTGCATTAAGAATAGCCATTGATTGGTTTTATTTTTTTTTTGACGGTTGAAACGTATTTGCCATGAGTCATATCCTAGTTGTGAATAAATATACGCTGCATAATTAAATTTTAAATCGTTCTTATCTTGAAGATTTTTTTCTATTAGAGGTATCCAATGTTTTTGTTGAATAATTTGTTGTGCTTTTTCTGTGATTATTGTTTTGATGTTTCTATCCCAGTTTAAATTGCTGTCATCAAGCTCTGTGGTAATAAAGTCAAGGATGACGATGACAGAATGGAGAATTTTTATATCTGTTAAGGTATGTTTGGTTAAATGTTTGAGGTAATTTAAACATACTAATCCACTATCTTCATAATCATATATATCTTCTGCTGGGCCACCATTAATTAATGCTAGGATGATTTGGGCTGCGCTGCTCAGAAATGATGTATCCACATTGTTTTGTTCTAAAGCAATTTTTAATTCACCCGCTTTGGCACATGAGTAGGCGAGATATTCGTTCATAACTTTGTTTTTATATCCTTCTCTTAAGAGCCAGTCTTTAGTTTTTGCTGATGGGTTTTCAATCAGATACCTCACTACGTTGATGCGACCCCATCCATTTACTTTTTTGGCTAATGATAAAAGATTTTTTTCTATTTCTTCAGGATTTTTAAGGGTTTTAGTTAAGGCAACGGCAGAATATAAGGTAAATTCTTCATGCATGCCTAGTAAATGAAATAATTCAGTTTGTTCTATAGAATATGAGCCTAGTAGGGCTATGGAAAATTTAATGACTTCTCTGTCAGGACTATTAAGAGTCAGCCAGTAAAAAAATGAATAAAGCTTTTGTAAGTTAATATCTTCCTGAGGTAATTTTTTTAAAAGGCTATCAATTATGGTTAAAGTGGTTCCTTTTTTTACTAGTGAATACAGTTGGCTAATATCATGCTCATTGATCTGTTCAGACAAGGATTTAAGGAGAGACAATATTTTATTTAATTTTTTTTCATCTGCGCTATAAGAGCAATGATAAATGGTTGTTCCGTCCTGGGCTCCTGCTATCCATTTGATTTCATCTTCGTTTTGCGATTCATCTGGTAGTTTTTGTGCTTCCTCAGGCAGAGTATCTGCATCTTTATAGGGCAAGAGAATCTTATAAATACTTGGTAGTGATTTTTCCCAGACGATGGGGTATCCGTTAGCATCGTTAGCTATATGATTAAAGATATTAGTATATTTATTGTCCATTTTTTAATAGCTAGATAAAAAGAAATAATTTGTATATACTATATAGAGAAACAAAACAACAAGGTGTTGGCGCACCTTGTTGTATTACGTTTTTTTAAAAGTTGTTAAAAACGTAAATGATCAACGATATGAAATTATTAATTGAATTTATGAGTTTTGCTAATTCAACAATAATTTGTATAAACATTCTTCCTCCTTTCTTTGAAATAAATGTTAGTGGGATTGGGGCTGTTAATTATCATTAGCCCCCACTTGTTCAGCTCTTTCTTTAAATCGTTCGTAGAGCGTTTTTAAAGTTCCTTGGTTAAATTCGCCTTTTTCATTTAATTCTTTCATTACTTTGACAGGATTTCTCATCAAAATATAATGAAATGGACCGGTATGGCCTTCATAGTTTTTAATAAATCCGTATTCAACAAGTTTGAGCATTCTGCCTTTCCATGTGTCTTGTGCCCTTTGACCTGTAAAACCGGCTTCCTTGGCAAATAATTCTGGGTTATCAATTTTCATAAAACTGAAATCCGGTAATCTGGCCCATAAACAAAAATAAGTATGTCCTACTGGTTTTCCCTTAGTTAATACATCCAATATTTGCATGGTAATGGGTAATACTCTCGGAATAGTAGAATAGCCAATCATTTTCTTTCTATCCCAATAATCGTTGTTACTAAAAGATACTGGGTCAATTTCTACGAACTTTTCCTGTGCAATAGTTCTTGGAGTTTTTCTAAATTTTTTGTTGACAACTTTTTCTGTTTGATTTTTGTTTTCGCTATCCTCCTTCTTTTCAATTTTGGTTGGTTTTGTGCTGTCCATGGCCTTCCTTTCATGTTTCGAATTTAACATATATAACTAAAATATTTTTGAGAATTTTATTACTTGTGTTGCATGATATTTTGATTTAAAAATTTATGAAATGCAACAAAATTTTCAAAAATATTATTTGAAATGTATTATATGTTGCAAAATATTTAAATAAAATTCAAAAAAAACAAATAATTAAAATATTATATATGTACTATAGTTATCTATTATTCTTAGTAATATGTTCTTATTGGTTGGGAGAGGGGTATGGGGAGAGGGGATAAAGTTGAGAATGAAACTAATTTTTATGCTAAAGAGATATATTCATTTATTATATATTGTGACTAAGAATTTATTCTTAAATAATAGATTTTTATTAAGGATATTTATTTTCACCTTTAATCCATGCAATTGAGCCACTCCATCAACAATAGATAACCCTAGCCCGCTGCCGCTGCTTTCCTGTCCGGCCGGTCGGAAAAACCGTTCGCGCAGGCGTGGTAGGTTTTCGGGGGCGATGGCGTTGCAGGGGTTTGTGATGGTGATACTGTCGGCTGCTAGGGTGAGGTTGATGGTGCTGTGTTCGGGGCTGTAGCGGATCGCATTATCCAGTAAGTTGCGGATAAGTATGGTCAGCAGGGTCGGGTCGCCGGTCAGGGGTAGTATGTATGCTGTTTCGGACTGATACTGGCGCTGGATGCGACAATGGCGTTCGCGTGCTTGAAGACTGACGCTTTCAATGGCTTCATTAGTGATTTCTGTCCAGTTTACTGCGGTGGTATAAGGCGGGGCTGTGAGAGGGTCGAGGCGGGAAAGAGTGAGGAGCTGGTCGACCAGATGGGTGGTGCGGTCGATGCTGTGTTCGATGGTGCGTACGCGTTGCTGTTGGGCATCGCTGAGGCTGGTTAATGCCAATACTTCTGTTTGTACTTTGAGGGCAGCCAGCGGGCTGCGCAGTTCATGTGCGGCATCAGCAGTAAAACGCAGCTCACGGGCTCGGGTTTGTTCAATACGCTGGAGTAAGTCGTTCAGCGCGTTAATCATGGGTTGTATTTCGCTGGGAACGGCGCTGGTAATGGGCGTGACGCTATGCGGATCTCGCTGGTATAGAGTCTGGGTTAATTTTTGCAGAGGTTTGGTGCCTCGACGGACGCCCCATACTATGAGCCATAGCAGCAGAGGGATGGCAAGGATAGATACGGCCAATTGTGACCATACGGCGCGTAAGACGGTTTGCAGGCGTTCATGCATGCTGAAGGATACAGCTACTTGAAGTTGCTGCTGAGGGTTATTCAGGTAAAAGAGGCGCCATGCGTGACTTTGCCACCATTCCCCCTGATTGATGAAGCCTTGGTAGTTGTTGCGGTATGGGATGCTGTGACCGGTCTGGTCTGCGTTGATAAGCTGTCCTTTGTACCAGATGGCATAGCCGGATTCTTTGCTGTCGATGAGTCCTCGTTGTTTTTGTGGTATTTCCGGCAGGGTTGGGTAATGACTGGTATCAAGGTTGATGGGAGTATGCATCAGCCGCTGTGCGAGCTGGCTCATTTGAGTATCGCCGGCTTCGTCTATTTCATGCATGACGGCTGCTGCGCTAATAAAGGCAGTGACTAGCCACAAAATGGGCAGGGTGGCACCAAGATAGATAAGTAATCGCCGGCTGATGGCGGTGGTGGGCTTCATGGTGCCTCTCCGAGCTGATAGCCAAGACCGCGGCGGGTGCGGATGATGCTGGCACCGATTTTTTTGCGTAAATGATGTACGTGAACTTCTACGGCGTTGCTCTCAACTTCTTGCTCCCAGCTATAAAGTTTGTCTTCGATCTGAGCCCGCGTAAATACGCGCTGGGGGTGAGTAACGAGTAGTTGCAGCAGCAACCATTCGCGCTGGGTGAGATTTAGTGGCTGGCCATATAAGCTGGCGCTACAGCTGTTGAGACTAAGGATAAGCTGGCCAAAGCTGATTTGGGTCTGGCTGATGCCCTGACTGCGCCTTATCAAGGCGTGAAGGCGGGCAATGACCTCATCTAAGGCAAAGGGTTTGCATAGGTAATCATCTGCTCCGGCATTGAGACCAGCTAGCCGGTCTGGCAAGGCATCCCGTGCAGTAAGAATGAGTACGGGAGTATTGATTTCCTGTTCGCGCCAGTGTCTGAGTACGTCCATACCGTCTGTTTCGGCTAGACTTAAATCGAGTATAACGGCGTCGTATGGAGCAGCGCTCAGCGCTTGTTCACCCAGACGTCCGGAAGCAAAGATATCACAGGCCATGCCATGCTGGTGTAAGCCTGCATGCAGGCCATCTGCAATATCGCTGTCGTCTTCGAGTATCAGTATGCGCATGCTTTTTATATTGTTATGCCGATTATTCGACCGATCATGCTGGTAAAAGCGAGTGCCAGAGCACCGAGGATGATGATGCGGATGACTGCCGGTCGTTTGGGTGCCCCACCTAGATGGGCTGAGATGCAACCGAGGATGCCGAGACCGATTACGGTGGTGACAGCCAGTGTGCTCATTAGCCAAACGGTTGAGCTTAGTAGTGATAGTAATACGGGTAGTAGGGCGCCGCAAGCAAAAGAAAAGGCAGAAGCCATCGCTGCTTGCAAAGGGTTGGCTTTACTAACTTCGGTGATGCCGATTTCTTCGCGGGCGTGGGCTTCGAGGGCGTTGTGTTTGGTTAATGCTTCTGCTACTTGCTGTGCCAGTGTCTGATTTAAGCCGCGCTGCCTGTATATATCAGTAAGTTCTGCCAGCTCAATTTCGGGATAGCGAGTGAGAGAGTCGAGTTCTTTGCGTAAATCGGCAGCTTCAGTATCGCGCTGGCTGGATACGGAAACATATTCCCCGGCGGCCATGGAGACAGCACCGGATACAAGGGCAGCAATACCGGTAATGAGCAGGGTCTGGTGGTTTGGTTCAGCAGCGGCCAGACCCATCAACAGGCTGGCTGTAGAAATGAGGCCATCATTGGCACCGAGTACGCTGGCTCGCAGCCAGTTATTACGGTTGGAAAAATGTTTTTCTTCATGCCAGGATTGATTCATTTGTGGCTCCTGATATGTACAGGTTAATGCTTTTTGTTCTATACCGTATCACATCGCTATGGGGTGTGGGTACGGTTTACCTTAAGCTTCACTTAAGGCTGTTTTTTTACACTTGCCACTGTTTGGTTAACAGGGGCTAGCAAATGCAGTCTAAATGGGTTTTGAGCAGTAATCGAACGGTGTTATTGCTGAGTGTTTATATTTCTGTAGTTTTGAATTTCGGCTTCTGGAAATATCTGGTGCAGCATGTTAGTTTTAATCACAACATCATATTATGGTTAACTATACCCTTTTTTCTGCTGGCGGCGATGAATTTCTGTATGCAATTGCTGTTTTGGCCTTATTTGCATCGGGTGATGGTGCCTTTGTTGCTGCTACTAGGTTCGGCAGTAAGCTATGCGGTAATGATGCAGAATATTTATTTTGATGCGAATATGCTGCAAAATATTATTCAGACTAATGTTGGTGAGGCTGGAGCTTGGTTGACGCCACAATTTTGGATGTGGCTGGGGATAACGGGTTTGTTACCGGCACAGTGGTATTGCTGGGGGATAAAGATTGGCTATGCTCGTCCTTGGTTTCGTGAGCTAGGTGGGCGTTTGTTGGTGATGGGTGGTTCTCTGGCTATGGTGGCAGCGATTATTTTTCTGGCATATGGTAGCTATATTTCTTTTTTTCGTAATAATAAGGCTGTGAATCATCTGATTGTGCCAACAAATATTGTGGGTGCGGCATTGAAAACCGCTTATAACGCTTATGATGCGCACCAGCCGTTACAGAAAATTGGGCTGGATGCCCGTCATC
The DNA here is from genome assembly GCF_026535815.1 of Snodgrassella sp. B3088. Lineage (NCBI taxonomy): Bacteria > Pseudomonadati > Pseudomonadota > Betaproteobacteria > Neisseriales > Neisseriaceae > Snodgrassella > Snodgrassella sp. B3088. Next base: position 134,738 of record NZ_JAFNPG010000009.1, on the reverse strand, counting down.
AGCAACAGGGGCCGAAGCGGTTGCTTGTGGTGGTGATGGGAGAAACCACGCGTGCACAAAGCTGGGGCCTGAATGGTTATCAGCGCCAGACTACGCCGGAGCTGGCGGCGATGGGAGAGCAAGTAATTAATTTTCCGCAAGTCACTTCTTGTGGTACGGCAACGGCGATATCTTTACCATGCCTGTTTTCCAATATGCCACGTCAGCACTATAAAGCCAATTTGGCTAAACATCAGGAAGGTTTATTGGATGTTTTGCAGCGTGCGGGTGTGGATGTGCTGTGGCGTGATAATGATGGCGGTTGTAAAGGGGTGTGCGAGCGCGTCCGCCATGTGGATGTACGAGATTGGGCACCGAATCTGGAATGCAACGGTGATGGGTGTTTGGATGAGAGCCTGTTGCTTAATTTACGGGCTGCGATTGCTGATTTACCGGATGATGCCGTGCTCGTACTGCATACCATGGGTAGCCACGGACCAGCTTATTATCAGCGTTATCCAGATGCGTTTCGGCGGTTTACGCCTACCTGTGATACCAATCAGATTCAGCAGTGCAGTAATGAGGAATTGCGCAATACTTATGATAATACGGTACTGTATACGGATCATGTGCTGGCTGAATTGATTAAGCTGTTGCAGCAGGAAAAGGGACTGGCCAGTGCCATGTGGTATTTTTCTGACCACGGTGAATCTTTGGGCGAAAATGGAATGTATCTGCATGCCACACCATACGCAATCGCGCCGGCGGAACAGACCCACGTGCCGATGGTGTTTTGGGCTAATCAGGATTTTGCCCGTGTCAGCCATTTGGATATGGGCTGTCTGCGCCGGCATGCTCAGCAGCAGGCCTACTCACACGATAATATTTTTCACTCAGTGCTTGGATTGATGGATGTGCACACTAATGAATATCAGTCACAGCTTGATTTATTTGCAGAGTGCCGGTCGAAAGAGTAAATGATTCGGTTGAGTTGATAGTAAATGTTTAGGTTTGGTCGGTTTCGGGCTGGGTGGGGATAAATTGCTGTAGCCATTGGTGCGTTGCAGTGGTATCAAAGGCCTGACTGGCATAGCTCATTAATAGGAGGTTATCCGGCAAGTACGCATCATATTTTTCCAGTTTTCTTTCCGGTACCTGCTCGGCCAGTACCCACGCTTCATCCTGCTGGGCTTGTGCCAGATGTTGCAGGATAGTTTTTACTTGCTGAATGGAGGAATTTGGAATGGTAATGAAACCAGCATTTATGTCTGGCTCTAGTTTTTCACGTTTAAGCAAGGCAAAGAGGGTATTGACGATTTTATCGCCTTTCCATGGAAATAAATAAACTTTATTACCAAGCTGGATGAGGTTTTCTTTATGCAGTTTTAGAGCTTTGAATATTTGACAGCTTCCTGTAAATATTTTTTTTGTGGTGTCGTCGGTGAAGTCTGCTTTTCCCTGTCCTACCGGTATTCTGAAATCCTCTGCACATAATATTTTGTACATTTCTTCTCGAATCGCATCATGGATATTCAGACTGCTGCTTGCAAATCTGGGGGGATTTCCGGCTTTGGTGTGCCGAACCAGAATAACTTTGTCTTCAGTGTTGATATCAATGATTTGCCAGCGCTGTCCGGCGAAAATGATATTTTGATTTACGGTCAGGAATCCTAGCATCGGTATGGAACCAAGAATTTTATTTTCTGTTATCAAACGGTATTCTTCGGGAGTGTGAAAAACGCTGTAAAATGTATAGTGGTTGACGAGTTTTTCGCCATTCACGCCTAAGACCAGAATATTGTTGTGTGTTTGGGTAATCAATTGTTGTATACCCATGTGGCTGAGCAGGATTTTAAATTGATAGGTGGTAATGTTCTGAAATGGGCCTTCTTTACATAATATATGATACAGCTGTTCGGTTCTGACACCTCCCCATTGTGCCAGTGTGGCCAATATCTGGTGCAAAAGAGTGGAAAAATGTAGTAATTTGGGATTGGCTGGCTCAAACCATTTACTGCTGATTAGCAGGCGTACCATGGCCAGTGCCTGTATTAGCTCCAGATGTAATAAGTCCGTGATATCTGATTTTTTTGTGACTTCCCGTTCAGTGATCAGCATGCGTAATACAGCAGCATTACCACGCCTGCCGCTGCGTCCTACACGCTGGCGCAGACTAGATACGGAATGGGGACAACCTATCTGGATAACCGAATTGACTTTACCGATATCAATCCCCAGCTCCAATGTAGAGGTGCAGATAGCTGTGGTGGGCAGTTTGTCCTGCTGTAAACGTTTTTCTAGCGTTTCACGCAATGATTTGTCTAAAGAACCATGGTGAGGAAAGAATTCATTGGGCAAATTGTTTTGCTCACACATATCGCTGAGTCTAACAGCGACAGACTCAGTATTTGCGCGGGTGTTAGCAAATACCAGATGATTGCTGTTGCGGCATAAGCGGAACAGATCTTGGCACATCTGAGAAAGGGCAGAATAGGTGGGGCTTTTGTCAGGAAGGTCTTTTGTACGGGTGGCCTCTTGTGGTTCTATATAGGTTCTGAGCTGCAGTTTTATCAGGGAGCGGGCTTGTGTCTCGCGAATAATCTGGCATTGCAATCGCTGGTTGGGGCGTAGTGATGCAGGTACGCTTTCTATATTGCCTAACGTGGCACTAAGGGCGATGCGAGGAATTGTTGTTTGTAATTTGCCGAGCAAATGCTCAACACGAGTGAGCAAGGATAGTAATTGCTGCCCTCGCTCACGCCCGACAAAAGCATGGAATTCGTCGATAATGATATATTGCAGTGACTTAAATGCAGTGCGGAACCAGCCGGAATCATTTATAAGAAGTGCTTCCAGCGATTCAGGAGTCATCAGAATAATTCCGGATGGTGATTTTTTCAGTTTGTTTTTTTTGCTGGCAGGGATGTCGCCATGCCACGGTGTCAACTGCATTGATACTATTTCTGCCAAACTGTGCAGGCGTCGGTACTGGTCGTTGATCAGTGCTTTTAACGGACTAATACATAGAATACTGATGCTGTCTGTTATATTCATGCATTGGCTGCAGGCAGGTAAAAAAGCTGCTTCTGTCTTGCCTGCAGCAGTGGAGGCTGTGATTAAGACATCAGTCTTGGCGGCCAGAATGGGTGGAATGGCTAGTTGCTGGATTTCGCGCAGGCTCTGCCAGCCCTGCTGGTATATCCATTTTTTTACTTTATGATTAAGTAATTGATAGCTGTCCATTACAGTTTGAAATCAGTCAGTTCGTCATCTTCTTGTGCATCTTCTGTGTACTCCATATCGATATCAGAGTCTTTTTCTTCTTCCACTTCCACAGAATCAAGCAGTTGCTGCCATGAAATATCAGGGTTTTGTTCAATAACAGCCAGCATATCTAGAAATGCTTTGATGGTATTGCGCGGGGTACGGAAATAAGCGTCGCCGATGGTTTGGCTGCAATGCACCAAAAAAGTTTGCAATGATTCATCTGGTACTAGATAATTGCTGGTGTCGCCGTAGGCGTAAACATGGCGCAGGTTTTTTAGCAAAATGTACAGCTCTTCCGGTGTGAGGCTGGCCAGATGCAGGGCGGGGGAGGAGTAATCAATCACGCCGGCCTGTTTGGCAAAATTATTGTCAGCCAGCCGTGATTGCAATGCTTCATAGCTATACAAACCTTTGCGTGGATCTAGCAGGAATTCTGGTGTGCCACCTAATAAAAAGCCAATGTATTCCGCATTACCTTGCAAACAATCATTTAACATGCGCAATATTTGTTCATAATTGGATTTTCTGGCCTGTGAACTGTTGAGTTTATACAGATTGACCATTTCATCTAAATTGACCAGTAGTCCGCTGTAGCCAGCCTGCCGCACAAACAAGCTCATGATTTTCAAGGAGTCGTAAAAAGAAGCATCCGAAATAATAGTTCGGACACCCAGATCGTTACGAGCTTCTATTTTGCTATTGTATTCAGCGCGCAGCCACTTAATCGCACAGGCCTTTAGTTGCTCATCTTCCTGTTCACTGGCTTTCCAGTAGGCTTCGATAACTTTGGCAAAATCGTAGCCGCCGACCATTTCCGAAATGGCTGACAGTCTCTGGTGCAGAATTTTTTCCACACTGCTGTCTGTGCTATCAGCCTCTTTTTGCACCTGTGTGATAAATTTCTCTACTACACTGGTCAGAGCATTGCCATCAGGTTTATTGCGAGTAGCCATGTTTATCATGAGCTCAGAGTACAGATTTTTGGCCTGCCCATTGGTGGCATGGAGGCGCCGGTCAGGAGATAAATCGGCATGTACTGTGACAAATTTGTTCTCGAGCGCAATTGCCCGCACCACGCTCATAAAAAAAGTTTTTCCTGATCCATAATCACCAATAATCAGTCTGAATGCTGCTCCACCATCCTCGATGCGTTTGATATCTTGTATCATGGCTTTCAATTCATTCACGCGTCCGACCTGTATATGCTGTATGCCGATTTTAGGGGTAACGCCGGTTTTCAGTGATTGAATGATGGCATCTCTTTCTTTTGCTCTGATTCGCTTTTGCATCTTTATTTTATCCTTGTAGTTCAGCGACTATTTCAAAATCAATATAAATATCATCATCTTCCCCAATCAAAGGGGCTTCTACGCGTTCGTATGCCCAGTCATTGATGGTTTCGATGGCTCCGTCCGGCAATAAATCAAGCTCTTTACACAGTCCAATATATTCATTACGTGACCAATGTTCCTGCGTAATCAATTTATCGAACAATTGTTGGTGAGCATTATCAAGCATATGCTGGTTTTGAGGCACGGGTGGAGGAGGCTGGGGTTCATCGTCTTCATTGTCAGAGCTAAAAATAGAGCCCAGTAACGACTGCACATCGCTCGTCTGGCTTTCATGTAGTCTGAGCACAGCTGTGTCTAAAAGGGTATTTTCCGATTCAACTGCAGGTTTGGTCTGTTTCGAAATTGTTGTTGGCTGAGTGGCTACAGGCGGAGCAGTGGATACTGATAGATTATGGATATCGCTAGCTACTGTGGATTTGTCCAGACCCAAAGCAGTATAAAGTTTCTCAAGCTGTCTGATTTCCTTGTTTTCAATTACGCCATCAGCTATTGCAATGGAAATTAGCAAGTTACTAATTATTTTTTTCTGGTTTGAATCAAGTTTCTCGATTTTATCTTTTAAACCCTGCATTCCATAAGTATTATTTAGGCACCACAGTAGAAAAGCATGTAGATACTGTTTTTCTGCATCTTGCAAAGATTCATTCGAATCAATAAAACGTGCGAGAAGTTCTTTTTCTTTAGCATGAACCACCCCATCAATATTGGCTACAAGCACCCCCAGCCTTAGCAGCAGCTCGGTATTTCGGAACTCATTACTTGGCTGAAAACCAGTACCATTGTGTGCCCGATACAATACAATTAGTCCGTCAGGTTTGATTTTAATCTGCTGAACACGGCTGTCTGGCACAAGCACTAGTTTGAATCTGTTTGCTACCCGCTGCATCAGCTCATTTTCTTTTTTATTGATTGCTTTGTTTAAATCGGTATGAATATTTTTCCAGAAGTCCTGTACGGAGGTTACACCATTATGCTTGTTCAGAACCGTATCTACCCATTGCTTGAACTGATTCAGTACAGGGAAACCAGAAGCATTCAGTAATTCATCCGGCAGAAGCATTAAAGCAGCAAAATCGTCACGGGAAGAATTTTCTTTGGCTAAATAGCGGCTGAATTCACCAAGTAGTTCGGTGCAATGTTCTGCAATGGCGATTAAGTCTTTTAAGGGTTTTTTTAGAATACTGGGGTCAGGTAGATCAGTATTATTCCATTGATGCAGGCCACTGGAGCGATTTGCAGCGCGATATTCGATTTTTAAACTGGTTTTATTAGGGCAAACCAACATTCCATCGGCAAAATATTCCTTAAATTTGGCATAAAATAGCTGCTGAAATTCTTCTTTACAGCGTCGCGCAGCTGTTCTGAAATAATAATCGTCGGAATAGCGTACCCAGTCCAGAGCCAGACTGGCTTTTATTGGTTTCTCATTTTTTACCGTTACCGCCAGAATCAACTTGAAAAATAATTCATTGGAAAAATGAAATAATTCATTTTTCAGGTGATTAGTGACAGCAGGCCGCAAATAAATCATCAGGGCTAGTAAATTACCTGAATAATTATTAAAAGAGTGATTGCCGTTGTAAATTCGGCGTAAGCGCACTATTTCATGAAAAATATCGAGATATTCCTGATTATCAATGGATTGAATAGCATTTTTACAAGCCAGAATACGTCTTTCCAGACCGAAAAAATAAAGAAATATATAACCGATTGGCATGTTTGGATGTGTCCGTTCTGATGCCAGCCAGTCGAGATAAACTCCTCGGCATTGCTGAGACAGCCCCGAATAACTAGGCCAATAGCACAATGAAGCATCGGAATAAATTTCTTTGCAGTTATCCAGGTTGCTGGGCAGAAAAGCCGGCAGATTAGGGTCGATCAGACAATCTTCCGAACTGTAACCATCCAGTCCTTTCAGGCTTTGTCCATAGAAAATAAAGCCTTTAGATAATTTCCTATTATGAATAGAAACCGATTCTAATGCTCCTAGCCACCGGCCTTTTTTTGCACCAGCGGTAGTGGTTCGCGATTTGTCTTTGCCCGAGCTGATAACAAAAGTAGTAAGCTCATCATCTCTGTCTGGAGTAACGGTGTTTTTATGACCTTTAATCTGGGTCAGTAATTCTTCAATCACGGCACTGGCATCAGTCTGACTGGACTGTTGTACCGGCTGATTACTTTCTTCTGTCTGCATAGCACATTTGTTAGCAGCCGAAGATTTTCTGGCAGCAGAACGCTTATCTGAATGAGGTTTACGTGGTCGAGATACTGGGGGCGTGGAGTTATTTATATTGGATAGAAGCACAATCAAACTGATAACGACAACGATACAAGCTAAAAATGCCATTTTTAAAACGCCATCCCACTTTATAATTCAAAGGTTAAAAAATTACATCACCGCAACCATACCACCCAGATAAAATTAACCATAAAAGACAAATTTATAGAAAATATGCTTTTGATAGTACGACATGATTTATGCCTTCGCCAAGTTTATTGTTCTTATAATTTGGAAAAAAAATGGTTTAGGAAGTAAGTGTTGCATCTACACAAAACTTTAATTAAACATGAAAAATGTAAATTAATAATTGAAGCGCTACAGAATAATATTCGAACATTATTGACTGATATTTGCATCGCTTTGCTCTGGTTCACACCTTAAAAATTAATTACCTTATCAGCGTCCAGCTTCAGGACGCTGTGGTGCAAGCTGCCGTATAATCTCCTCTTTCTCAGTTGAATGTGAAAGACATAACGCATGTGGTTTAAGCAATTAACTATTTACCCGCTTAATAAAGAGAATTTACCGGCTCTGGAAACTTTGGCAGACAAACTCGCTCAAGCTGAATTCAAGCCATGTATGGGGCTGGACTGGGATAGCATCGGATTTGCCAGCCCAGTATCATTTAGCCCGGAAATGGTGTTTCCGGCACAGAACACCTTGCGTATAGCATTAAAAAAAGAAGAAAAAGTATTACCGGCTGCAGTGGTACGCGATATTTTGGAAGAAAAAATCAGTGAAATCCGGGAAGCAGAAGGGCGTAATGTTGGCCGCAAGGAAAAGATGGAACTAAAAGAAACCATCACAGATGATTTACTGCCGCGTGCCTTTACCAAAAGCAGCAAAACAGAAGCGTTAATTGATACGCAGCGTGGTCTGCTGCTGATTAATCAGGCCAACACCAATCGCGCAGAAATGCTGCTTACCAAATTGCGTGATGCATTGGGCGGTTTGGAAGCTAGGCTACCGCGAACCCAGCAATCGCCGGGCAGTCTGATGACAGAGTGGCTGCTGAATGGTGCTGCAGCCGGCCATTTTGAGCTCGATAGTGATTGTGAACTGAAAGGTCTGGGTGATGCTGCACCGGTGGTGCGCATCAGCCATCAGGATTTGACTGCCGAAGAAGTGGTTAATCTGGTGAAAAACGGTAAAGTCGTTACTCAGCTGGGGCTAAGCTGGCAGGATAGAGTGCGCTTTGTGCTCACACAGGATTTTACTCTGAAGCGCATCCAGTTTCTGGACGTGATTCAAGAAGAAGCAGCTGGTCAGGGTGATGATATACAGAGCATAACTTTTGCTTCACAAATTCTGATGGCTGAAGCTTTGGGCGATCTGCTGGCTGAGCTGGTTCATCATCTTGGTGGCTGGATGGCCGATTAAATGTATATGCAGGCGTAAATTGCCGCAATAGGCCTGCAACAGCAGCAAAGGCTTCGGTATAATGCGCTAAATTTATCAAGGGTATCGTCATGAGTATTAAATCAGACAAGTGGATCTGCCGCATGAGCGAAGAGCATGGCATGATTGAACCATTTGAACCGAACCAGATTAAACAGGTAAACGGTGAAAAAATCATATCCTATGGCACTTCAAGCTATGGCTACGATATCCGCTGTGCCCGTGAATTCAAGATTTTTACCAACATTAACAGCACCATTGTTGACCCGAAAAATTTTGATACGCGCAATTTTGTTACCGTTGAGGATGATTTCTGCATTATTCCGCCCAATTCATTTGCGCTGGCTCGTACAGTGGAATACTTCCGTATTCCGCGCAATGTGCTCACTGTGTGTCTGGGTAAATCCACTTATGCGCGTTGTGGCATCATCGTCAACGTTACGCCGTTTGAACCGGAGTGGGAAGGCTATGTCACTCTGGAGTTTTCCAATACCACGCCTCTGCCAGCTAAAATTTATGCCAACGAAGGTGTAGCGCAAGTGTTGTTTTTTGAAAGTGATGAAGAGTGCGCTACTTCTTATAAAGACCGTGCCGGCAAATATATGGGACAAACCGGCGTGACTTTGCCGAAGGCCTGATAGGCGAATTTAAAAAAAGGACGCAGATGCGTCCTTTTTTATTAAATTATCGTTTAAAAGCAAAATAAACTGCGCCAAGAATGAATGCAAAACTGATCAGGTAATTTAGGCGGAATTCATCTTTTAAATACAGTATTGCAAACAGTGTAAATACTACTAGTGTAACAACCTCTTGGATAATCTTTAGCTGAAAAGGTTTAATACCCCATTGTGCGCCAAGATGATTCGCGGGCACTGCTAGACAATATTCAAACAGTGCAATACCCCAGCTGATAAGAATAATTTGCCACAGCGGAAAAATGTTATTGCTTGGCTTAATGTGCCAGTACCATGCGGTTGTCATCACTAGATTGGAAGCAGTCAGCAGACCGATAACGATTAAATAATGCATAGTAGTGTAGGTGGATCATCCAAAACGATTTAAGACATTGACTGTAATATAATATGAATTTAGCTGATTTGCAGAAAAGAATAGCAATTTCACTCAGAGTAATCTCGATTGGAATAATGGATTAGTAACTTTCTGTTGCTGAGTAAAAAAGTAGCAGCTACCCAATTGCTGAGTTATCGGAATAGGTTTTATTCTGATTTAATGTGCAACTGGGTTTTTGCTAAGAGATTGGTATAAATAAAGCGGTTTATAAAAATAGATTAAAATCGAGAAATTAAAAACACTAAAATTTATGCTATTGAGTTAAATTTGTTTCTCGTTTTAGTTACAGTGTTATTGTGCTGATAACTGCCATAGGGAAGTAATTTCGCGGTTGCGTGCATTGGCTAGTGGAAGATGGTGCTGGTGAGCTTTTGGGTGTGTTGGTTGAATATCGGTTTTTTGTATCACTTTTAAGCCGGCTGATTGTATCCACTGCGGTAAGGCTTCTGTAAGTCGTAAACCCAGATGTTCGGCAATATCGGACATGATCAGCCATACCTGTCCATTCGAATTCAAGTGGTTGAGTGCCTGACTGAGAAAGGATTGCAGCATTTGGTGTGCCGGGTCGTAAAGGGCAGTTTCAATATCGCTGCTTGCTTTGGCAGGTAGCCATGGCGGGTTGCAAATAATGAGGTCGGCGCGGCCATCTGGAAATAGGCTGGTGTTTTGGATGTGAATCTGTCCAGTTAATCCGAGGCGTTGAATGTTGGCTTGTGCGCATGCTATGGCGCGTGGGTTGTTATCGGTGGCAGTTATATGAGCTATACCGCGCTGTGCCAGTATGGCAGCCAGAACACCACTGCCGGTACCGATATCCCATGCGCTGTGGCAGGGCTCAGGCAGGTGTGCTTCGGCTACTAGTTGTAAATATTCACCACGTACAGGTGAAAAAACGCCATAGGGAACATAGATTTTCTGCCCGTTGAGTGCGGGTATGCTGACGCCTGTTTTATGCCATTCATGTGCGCCAATGTAGCCGAGTAGCAAATGAAGGGGGAGAAGTAAGTTGGTGTGGTTGGGACTGCCATATACATCGGTGATTGCGCCTGCAACGTTAGGTGCACGATTATTGGATATTTGTCCGTCTGGTTGAATTTCTATAAGTAGCTGCTGAAACAGGCGGCTGTGTTGTGCCTGTTGCAGGCGGTGTTTGTGAAAATCGTTGTGCATGCGTGCTTTGCTATGTACACGTTTTTTGATTGCTGCCAGTAGCTGTTTGCCTTGGTGATAATCACCCCGCCAAAGCAGTGCGATATTCTGGCGCATCTGCTGCAAAGCTTGTTCTGCACTGATTTGGCTGATTGTCTGAATTTGGGTGGGTGCCGGATGGCGGCTGTCACCGCCCCACATGGCTTGCATGCTCTGACCATGTTCTGTCCAATGTATGGTTTGGTTCATGTTGATTCTGTGCTTAAAAGTCTATTATAAGAAAATGCTAGGTTAAATGGTGTGTTCTGAGAGGTTTAAACTTTGCTTTGCTGGGTAAAACAAAACTGCCTGAATCGATATGGGATTCAGGCAGTTTTTCATGTTATGTTGGTGATATCAGCGATTGTCCATTACGGCCAACAAAATTTGGATTAGGCTGGTAAAAATGTTGTAAATGGAAATAAACAGGGTTAGGGCTGCGCTGGTGGGGCTATCTTCACCGCCGGCAATGACGGCACGGATTTGCCACATGATAATAAGTGAGCTGAAGATAACAAAACCAGCTGCTATGGTTAATCCAAGTGCAGGTATGTTCATAAACATGTTGACAATCATGCCGATGATAAGAACGACTGCACCTACAGTCAGAAACTGGGCAATGCCATTCATGCTTGATTTAGAACGGTGTGCTATGGTGGCCATAGTGAAAAATACCCCCGCGGTCATCAGGGCAGCCATGCCAACGATTTGTCCGCCGATACTAGAGGCTAGAGCAAATTGTAATATGGGGCTAAGGAAAAATCCGAAGCCGAAGGTGAATACCATCAGTAAACCAATACCCAAGTTGTTGTAACGGTTTTTTTCTATGGCGAACATGAGGCCGTAGGCAAAGATGAAAAAGGCGACGACAGATAGCCAAGAATTGCTAAACAATGCATAGAAATTGACATATGTTCCAGCGTAAGCACCAGCTGCGCAAGGCAGGAATGAGAGACCAAGTAGAGCATAGGCTTTGCGCAGCACTACGGTTTGTGGGTTTTCACTAGCTTGTCCAAGCTGAGTGAAATCATAGCTGTTGCGTGGTTGCATGTGTGTAATTCTCCGTGATTTTGTGGGTAAATAATTTCTCAGGTTGATTATATTGTAACAATTGTTGGCATATATGCACAATGTGGTTGCATTGTAAGTAGTAAAGTTGAATTTTTTAATTTTGAAGTAAATTATCTTGTTTATGATATTGTGTTGGTTTGCTGAATTTCAATGTTTTTTGGGATATTTGATAAAAAATACGTTGAAGATTTAAGCTATATCGGCCAGTTTGTGTGACTGCAAGCTGAGCAGCCATTTATTGTCGTGACGATGTTGGTTGAGCTGACCTAATGCTTGCAAAGTGGTAAGCATGTTGAAGCGACCGTTTTGTTCGCAGGGTGAGAGGAAGTAATGTCTGGCCTGTATGTGTTGTTCGATTTTTAGGCAGAATGCTAGAAATTCGGGATGGTCTTCTACTACGATGCGTACTTCATCAGCCTGATTCTGAGCTGGAAACGGATAGTGCTGGCGGTAGTGAAATTTGGGACTTAGTGAGATGTAGTCTATTTGAGGGTCTATCTTTCCTAGTCCGTTGCTTTCTATGGCAAGGTAATAGCCTAATTGTTTGAGCTGCTGTAAGAGCAGGGGTAGTTTTTTGTTGATGGTGGGTTCACCGCCGGTGATGATAATGTTTTTGCTTTGATACTGTTGGACGGTGTTGAGGATTTGTTGCAAAGACATGCTTTGATAGTGCATGTAGTCGGTATCGCACCATGGGCATCTGAGATTGCAGGCTGCCAGACGGATGAAAATGGCGGGCATGCCAGTGTTGTAGCCTTCGCCTTGTAGTGATTCGAAAATTTCGACAATGTTGAATTGAGTCATGTCTAGTTTTGCTGATACTCGCAATAGGATGTGGGCGTTTCCCACAGGGTGATTTTGGATACGGGTAGTTTGTCGCAGAGCTGATTGAAGATGAAGCGGCTCATGCCTTCGGCAGTGGTGCGGCAGGGAAAGGCGAATACTTTGCGTTGCATCTGTTGTAGCAGGGCGGCTATTTTGCATTCGTTGCTATTGCTGGCGTCATACAGGTAGGCGTGATCAAGCTGGCTGATGATGCTTTGGTTGATGATGGTTTTAATGTCGGCAAAGTCCATTACCATTTCTTTGCTGGAGCCGTGTGGCCGGAGCTGGTCACTGATTTCGACTATCAGCCGGTAGGTGTGGCCATGGAGATTATGACATTTGCCTTTATGTCCATCTAGCATATGACAGGCATCGAATTGGAATTCTTTGGCGATTTTGTACATATTGCTTCTGCTTCAGCGGCTGTTTGAAAGACTAAAACCGTAATGAGCAGAAAATATGGCTGGATTCAGCTGAGACATGTGAATTGACGCTCCTAGTTTTTTTGCGTGGGATGGATTGCGAACCACGTGGTTATTCTGTTGTTAATAACACTATATGCAGATTGATGATGCTTTGCTTCTATATGAATATATATTTTAATGGAAACGGGTGGGGTTTAACAAGGGTAACTTTGGGGTGAGATGGGTGTCAGTGCCGGCCTGAGCGCCATATAGACCAGATGACCCACAGGCTGTTACTGAATGCGAGCAGATAGCCAATCAGGCCGAAAAAAGACAAGCCGAAGATTTTTGGACCGGCGTTGATGTTCATTACGATGGAAGAACCGATAATCAGTGCCGCGGTAACGATCCCCATGGTTAGCCGGTTGGCTACTTTGTCTAGCTGATTGTTGAATTTGTCGATATGCTGAATATTGATGCTGACGGGAAGTTGGCCATGCTGAATGCGCTTATTTAGTTGCAACAGGTTTTGAGGCAGGCTGTTTATGAGTTGTGAGAGTAGGTGCAGCTGCATTTTGCTGTGACGCCAGAATGTGCGGGTGTTGAAACGCTGGCGTAATACGTTGTGAATGGAGTTCTGGGCATGGCTAAGAAGTTCGAAATCACCGTCTATCTGTTTGATGACGCCATCAAGCGTAATTAAGCATTTGAATAAAATTACTAGGTCGGCCGGCAATGTGAGGCCGTGTTCGCGGATGATGTAGGTGATATCATTGATAATCTGGCTAATGCTGATATCGCCGCTGCTGAGCTGTTCATAGTTGAGCAGCATTTCGAATACGTCGCTGCCGAGCTGATTTTCGTTAAGTGGTTCGCCCTGTGCCCAGTTGGAGAGAATATATTGTAAAGCAAACTGGTCGCGTTCCAGCAGAGCTTGAATAAGGGAGATGATTTCCTGATGGCGCTGCTGGCTTAGGCGGCCGATAAGGCCAAAGTCTATTAGGGTGATACGGCCATCGTTTCGCACTAAGATGTTACCGGGGTGGGGGTCTGCATGAAACAGGCCGTGCTGTAATATCATGTCGAGTAAAATATCAACCAGTGCTGCAGCAAGCTTGCGTCGCTGTTCTTTGCTCCAGCTGCTGAGAGCAAGATTTTTAAGTAAAGTATCGTCAATATATTCTTGTACCAGTATTTGACGGTTAGAATACGCCGCATAAGTTTGCGGTATATGGATTTGCTGTTGGTGGTTGTAAAGACGGGCAAAATGTTGCATATTGCGACGTTCAGCAGTGAGATCTGTTTCTTTTTCAAGTGAGCGGGCAAAGTATTGCACCATTTGTACCGGATAGTAGCGTCTGGATTCAGGTATTTCTGATTCCAGTAGCTGAGCTATGTGGTTAAGAATACGCAGATCGGCTGCTACGGTGGATTCTATTCCCGGTCGTTTCACTTTGATGGCGACCTGCTCGCCGCTGCTGAGTGTGGCTCGGTGAACCTGTGCGATGGATGCGCTGCCGATGGGCTGAGCTGATATGTGGCTGAAGATGCTTTCCAGTGGCTGGTTGAGCTGAGCCTGAATGATGTTTTTGATTTCTATGATGGGAAGAGGATGGGTATTGTTTTGGAGTTGAGCAAATTCCTCCGTCCATTCTTCTCCGAAAACATCTGTACGGGTGGCGAGTATTTGTCCGAGTTTGATGAATGTGGGTCCCAGCTCTTCAAAGGCAAGGCGCACGCGCCGCGGTGTACTGAGATAGCCCTGCTGAGCCGATGGGTCGGTATGTTTGTACCGGCGTATCGGCAGTTTGATACGAACAAGAAATTCACCCAGACCGTGTTTGGCCAAAATGGTAAGAATTTCACGCATACGGGTCCAGTCGCTAATGCGGGATGAGCTGGGTGAAAACATATGATTATGTCCCGAACAAAGTCTGCTTACAGGATAGCAGAATTGTTTGATGAACAGATGGAATAATGTTGGCATGAAGTGGATAAAAAAATTAATGAAAACGGCAACTGTATGCCTATGCGCCGGTTTCATTTTGGTGCCGCCGGTGATGGCGGCGCCTGACGAGGGACTGGATAATGCTGCACTGGAGCGTCTGATTCGTGACAGAACAGCAGCACCAGCCGTGCGTACGGGTGATGATGCCAGTGACCTGATTATGAATGCGATGGGGTTGCTTGGAGTAGCCTATCACTTTGGTGGTAATTCACCTACCAGTGGGCTGGATTGCAGTGGATTTATGCAATATATTTTCCGCCGCAGTATGGGGGTGACGCTGCCGCGTAGCTCGCGCCAGATGGCTACGGTTGGTGAAGTGGTAAGCCGTGCTGCACTGCAACCGGGTGATCTGGTTTTTTTCAGCCCCGGCGGTGGTGGGATTTCGCACGTGGGTATGTATATTGGTAATGGTAGAATGATTCACGCGCCTCGTACGGGCAAGAATATCGAAATTACCAGTATTGAGCAGGGGTACTGGTCTAAAGCTTTTGTCACGGCGCGCAGGGTGAAACATTGATGAAACCTTTACCTCCGATGCCCAGATGGGTGGATGATGCCGGTAATGTGGTCTCTTGCACGGAAAAAATTAAAGTAATGCAGCAGAATATGCAAGAAATCTATGAGCTGGCACAGGAAGCCTTTGAAGATGGATTGCTGATGGGTTGTCAGGAAAAGCAGCTGCGTGCTTATCTGGCTGAATTGATGGCTACATTGGATAATCCCTATCAGAAATAAGTTTAGCTGTATCTGAACTTTGCTGGCAGCTAAATACAGGATTACGATTTATTCCGTTGTAGCGGCGTGTTTTGTGCAGCTTCAGTGTGCGGTAATTACATGGTAATGGGCGATGTAATGTATCATTACATATGTATGCTCTTGCCGATATTTTGCAGTAGCTGCTCAGGCAGGTGTCTGGATTGCATGTTTTCAATGTAAGCTGACAAACAACAATGCCCGTCTTAAGGACGGGCATTGTTGTTTATACCGGATTGTTATCAGAACAGGTTGTCTAATGGTTTGCCATTGGCACTGTTGTTGGATGATTTGGGTTTAGGTGCAGGAGCTGGTGCGGCTGGAGTTTCCGGATTGTTGTCTCTGTTGGTAGCAGCAGGTGCATTGGTGGGTACCAGTGGCTGTAATTCTTCGTTGTCCGCATTGGCTTTTGGCTTAGTGCTATTTTTTATAGGTGTGGCCGGAGTCTGCGGAGCTGAGGCGCTGTCATTGTTATCACTGTCAGAAGCAGTGGTGACAGTAGCATTGGGAATAAATACCGGTGATTGCGTGGTATTGTTGTTTCCGGGAGCACCATTGGGTGTAAGAATTTCAAAACTAGCCTGTGAGGCATAGCCGGCTGTATCTGGTGCATTGTTCAGCACCTGCCAAGCGTGAAAAACAAACCAGACAACAAAAATAGCCAGAATCAGAAACAGGCTGAGAAGGATTTTAGTGAAGGTGCTTAGGCCAGCTTTAACCGCGTTTTTTTTGTTTTTGCTTTCGGGTGCGGTGGGTTTTGTGCTCATGATGTGGTAATCCTTTAAGGGATATCGTCGGGTGTAAGGCAGTTATTATACGCAAAATTGTGTTTACGCTAATCAGATACTTTACTTTTTAGTTGCTGCAACCGGCCGTTTGTGAGCATTTGATTGCAGCAGCTGGGCGCTTATCAGGAACTGGCTGCTGTGGTAGTGGGGGTGTTTTCAAAGGTCTGATATAGGGTAACCACTTTTTGCACGCCAGAGGTGGTGCTGATGGCTGCGGTGACAGCCTGCTGTTCTGCTGGTGTCAGAATACCCATGACGTAGGTAACACCGTTAAAGGTAACAACCTTGACGTGATTTGGTGAAACGCCTTTGGTATTGAGCAGGTTGGAACGGACTTTTGATGTAATCCATGTGTCGTCCGTCACATGGCTCAATTTACGGTTCTGACTGGCGATGTCTATGTAGTTGTAAACTTTCTGTGCAGCAGGCTGAGCACGGGCTACGCGTTCCACAAGATTTTTGTCATTTTCGTTGGCTACTAGTCCGAGTAGCAGGATTTGCCGATTGTAGCTGATAACGGATAAGGTTGGCTGGAATTTGCTTTCCTGTGCTTGGCTGTTGAGATAGGAAATGGCGCCATCGTGAATGCGTACTTCCATTATTTTGTCATCGGTCTGAGCGCCGGTAGTGCGCCGATCGGTGACAGACAGGGTGCCAACGGCAGCTCCGCCTACCAGAACAGCCGGACATCCGGTGAGGGTGGTGGTCAGACACAGCCCCAATGCCAGGGCAGACAAGTATTTTTTCATGAGATACACCTGTAATTTGTATTGATGCTGTTTATAAACCACCGAGCAATAATTGGTCAATCTGTGCGCACAGGGCATGAATGGTAACCTGATGTGCTTCAAGTACGCGCAGGGGATGGTCTCCAGGGACGTTTAGCCACAGGTCATCATCGTGTAGCAAGGCGGCTACTTCGCCACCACTGCCGCCGGTAATGGCCAGTACACGCATATCGCGCTCATGGGCAGTTTTGATTGCACTGACGAGATTTAGGCTCTGGCCATCGGCTGAGAGTACGCATAGCATATCGTGCTGTTTGCCGAGCGCATGAATCTGTTTAGCAAAGACATCTTTGGGTTCGCTATCTGTCAGCGTGCTGATTACGGAAGGATTGGTACAGAGAGATAAGGCAGCCAGAGCCATGCGATCCTGTTGCAGGCGGGTAACCATATAAGCGGCCAGTGTGTTGGCCAGAGAAGCATAGGCGCCATTGCCGGCTATCAGCAGTTTGCCATCGCTCATCAGAGCCATGAGAATGCCCTGAGCCACTTCGGCAATGGGTTCTGCCAATAAATCAGCGCATTCGTTTAGTAGCTGGGCGCTATCGACAAAGTGTTGATGGGCGGAAATGGGTTCTGTCATATAAGTTTATGTGTCAATTAATATGAATTTGCGCTTTGTGTTTTGAGCCGATAAGGCAGCCGGATAATGTGCCCGTTGTTCGGTTAAATAGTATTTCTGGTGGTGGTAAGGTATTTCCGGTTGGTGCTTGAATACGAATGCAATGTGACATCGTGGTATAGTATTCATTTAAGGCTGAGTGCTGCCGGTATTCTGCCTTGACACTTAAATGATCACTTAACCAGATTACGGATTGATAAATGCAAGTCCATTACCAGAAAGCTGTTGCCAGCATTGTACCGCAAACCCTTTATGTAGTGGCTACTCCAATTGGTAATCTGGCTGATCTGAGCTTTCATGCTCTGGCTGTGTTGTCGCGAGCTGATTTGATTTGTGCCGAAGATACGCGGGTAACTCAGCAATTGCTGCGGGCTTATGGTATTTCGGGCAGGCTGATTAGTGTGCGTGAGCAGAATGAGCAAAGTATGGCGCAGCGGGTGATTGATGCACTGGCAGCAGGAGAAGTTGTGGCACAGGTTTCGGATGCCGGTACACCGGCGATTTGTGACCCCGGTGCCCGTTTAGTTACGCGGGTGCGAGAAGCTGGATTTACGGTATCACCTGTGACTGGTCCCAGTGCGGTGATGGCTGCTTTAAGCGTGGCTGGAGTGACGGAATCTGATTTTTATTTTGCAGGTTTTCTGCCGCCCAAAAGTGGCGAACGTCAGCAGCGTTTAAAGGAGTGGCAAAAAGCAGTTTGTCCGGTGGTGATGTTTGAAACTCCGCACCGGATTATGGATACGCTGGCACAGATGGCTGTGTTGTATCCTCTGCGTAGTATGCTTTTGGCGCGAGAAATTAGTAAAACTCATGAAACTTATATAACGGGTACGGTGGCGCATATCCAGACGGTTTTACAGACGGATGCTAATCAGAAACGTGGCGAGATGGTATTGGTGCTGCATCCGGCCGAAGTTGAAAAGCAGGCTGATTTGTCTGCTGAGGCAATCCGTGTGATGCAGATTTTGGTGCAGGAACTGCCTACCAAGCAAGCCGCCGCTTTGGCTGCGGAAATCAGTGGTGAGAGTAAAAAAGCACTGTATGACTGGGCAATTGCTGAGAAAAACAGCCTGAATAATACATAATTATTAGGACATGTTAAAATAGTTTAACCTTGATGCTATTTTACACAATGCTGGGCATTGTTTATGATAATGTCTGAATTGGCTGTTGCCGCCGCTATCGCGCGGCACCCCCTGAACATTGCAATGATTTAAGGTAAACCGTTATGTTGAAAAAAAACGTAATTCGTTCCAGCTGGTGTTTGCTGGTGCTGGCATTAGGTGCCTGTACTATTTTCAAACAACCGGCAGCACCGACAGAAACGGGCAGCAGTAACGCCGGTACTGCTGCTACCACTGCCGACAATCCTTATGGTGCCCCGCCGTATACACCACCGACAGACACGCCTCCGGCTTATACGCCCAATGCTGGCGCCACAGCCACAGGTTATGTAGGCAATTATTCACCAGTTGATATCAATGCTGCTACGCATACGGTACAGCGCGGTGACACGGTATACAATATTTCAAAACGTTATCAGATTACGCAGGATAATTTACGTGCCTGGAATAATCTGGCTGATAATAATATTCGTCTGGGGCAGGTGCTGCGGGTGAAGCCGGCTGGGTATGTTGCACCGGCCGGAAGCAAAAATACCACCACTACGGTAACGACGCCGGTAAGCACAGCGAATGTGACAACGACCACAAGTACGACCACGACGACTACACCATCTAGCTCTACTACTGTCTCAACAAGTAAAACCGTAAGCACTGGTGGTGTGCGCAGTGTAAGCGGTATTGAATGGCAGCGTCCGACTGCCGGTAATATTCTGCAAAGCTTCGGCGGCAGCAGTAAGGGAATCGATTACGGTGGCAATGCTGGCCAGCCAATTATGGCCGCCGCTTCCGGTAAGGTGGTGTATGCCGGTAATGGTTTGCGCGGCTATGGTAATCTGATTATTGTGCAGCATAATCAAACCTATCTGACTGCTTATGGCAATAACCAGAGTATTATGGTGAAAGAAGGCCAGCAGGTGAAACGTGGTCAGCAGATTGCCACGATGGGTAGCACCGATGCTAAGCGTACCCAGCTGCATTTTGAATTACGTGAGAATGGTCAGCCGCAGGACCCGAGCCGCTATATCCCAATGTAAGCAGTTAAGTCCAATCAGCAGATTGGCACTGAAGAGCATCTGTTTTCTGAATTTGGTAAACAGATGCTTTTTTATCTTTGTTAATTTGAAATTTTACATCTACTTTTTGCGAATAACTAATGGTATCCGTGGCTATTTGTGTATATTACAGTACCGGTATATTTGTTTTTAAAATTTCAGAATAATCACAATATATATTGACAGTTTTAATATAAAAACAATAGGTTGAAGGCTGATAACTGCCTTGTTGTCTGACAATTATGTGTCAAACAGACGGGCAGTTCTTTCTTTTTATTTGTGATGGCTGATAAAAAGCAACAGAAATGATTTAGGCATTGGATGGATTTAAGAACTGGCTGGCGAACTGGATGTCAGCAAAAAAACTTAAAGCCGCGATAAAGCTATGCTGTACATTTTTTGCCGGTATAGTCTCGCCATTCAGTTCGAGATCACGTGTGGCACAGCCGTCGGCAATTAGAATAGGTTGAAAATTAAGTTCTGCTGCCTGGCGGGTAGTGGAATCTATGCACATATGGGTCATCATTCCGCAGATAACTAATTGTTCTACTGCCTGTTTTTGTAGCTGCGTTAGTAGATCGGTTTGTACAAAGCTATTGGGGAAATTTTTGCGGATAATCCATTCTGTCTGGGTGGCGATGGGCAGTAGCTGTGGATGAAGCTCTACTCCATGGCTATCCGGCAGGAAAAAAGTTGCATTATTACGAATATTGATATGTTGAATATAGAATATTGGTAGCTGCAGCCGGCGAAACTGTTGGCGCAATCTGAGTATATTTTCCAATGCCATTTGTGGCTGATGCAATGCCATTTTTCCTTGGGGGAAATAATCATTTTGCACATCGATGATAAGGAGTGCTTGTTTCATATATGTTTTCATGTTTGTTGTGAGGCTTCTATTATCTGTAATTAGCATGCAATACTGAACGGGTATATGAAAGCAGTAGGCAGGATTTATTTTCAGGATGAAAATATGGATAAAAAAGACCGGGCAATTGTGGATTTGTTGAAAATCAATAGCCGGATGTCATGGAAAGAAGTTGGGGAAAAAGTATTTCTGAGTGGTCAGGCAGTGGGGCTAAGGGTACAGAGCCTGCTTGATAGAGGCGTGATTGAGCGGTTCACGGTGTCAGAATATTATGAGTCAGAACAGTTTATTACGATTTATATGAACGGCAGCCGGTTTGAGGAATTTGAAAATATGGTCAGTCGCTTTGCTGCGGTAGAGGCTCTGCACAAAATTACAGGGGACGGCTGTTATTTTATCCATACTCGTTTTGCTGCTGCAGAACTGGAGCAGTTTTTGCAGCAGGTGGCGTTGTATGCCCGATATAAAGTTAGTCACAATCTACGCAGAATTAAATGAGTGCAGGTTTTAAATCTGGTGGCAGGCAGCCAGTATGCTGTTTTCGCTCAGACAATGCATACGGGCAAAATCGATGCTGTTTTGTAGCAGTCCTTTATCTTCTTCACATTGTGCTTCTGTTTCGATAATCAACATCTGTTGCGGCCGGCCGGCATGCAAACTCATACGCATTTGTGCCTGAGTAAAGGGAAGGTTGTGCTTTTGTGCAAACATACGGGCGCGGCTATTGGCCGTTTTCAGCATGGGGATTAAGGTGATATCCAAGTGAAAAATGCGCACGCCCATTACCAGGATACGGGCAGCAAACCAGTCTGCTTCTTCACTGATAATGTCTGGTGTAGGTTGATCAGAACTGAGCCGCTGTGCGGCTATTAACATGGCTACCATCCGCAGTTGTGGAATCAGTGCTTCACTAAGCATATACGGGCTTTGAAATTGTGGCTGAAGCTGTAACAGGTCGCTTCGGTGCTGATTGCCATCTACAATCATATACCAGCGCTGAAGTTGTGGTACAGGTGCTTCAGTGTGCTGCATTCGTTTCTGCGGTAATACCGGCATTTTATTCTCCAATAGTTGTTGATTCATTGTTATTGCCTTAGTGTACGAGGCGTTTATGGTATAAAAAAACCGCCTCGGATTGGCCGGGCGGTTCACTTTGTTTTTGCTTATGTTTTTTTAAATAAACGCAAAAAGGCACCGCACCGAGGTGTGGTACCAATAATAAGCAAAAGAGAAAGTGTGTTTAGTTTTCATTTTTATACAGTAAAACATTCAATGAGTGGTGTCAATAATTATTTTCTTCGCCCCAACGCGCTATCAGCCGGTGCGGAATCTGCAACTGATCCAGAATTCGTGCTACTACAAAATCTACCATATCTGCTACGCTTTGCGGATGCTGATAGAAAGCCGATACCGGTGGTAGGATACAGACGCCTAGACGTGCGAGTTTAAGCATATTTTCCAGATGAATGGCTGAAAGCGGGGTTTCTCGCGGTACGATAATCAGTGGTCGCTGTTCTTTGATGCAAACATCGGCTGCGCGTTCGAGCAAATGATCTGAGGTACCGGCAGCAATGGCGGCAACACAGCCCATGCTTGCCGGACAGATGATCATGGCATCTGCGGGATTAGAACCGGAGGCGGGTGGAGCAAACCATTCATCACGGCCAAATGCGGTGAGTTGAGATGGGTCGACCCCGAATTCACTACATAAAGCTGCGGTACATTGCTTGGCGTTGGTAGGTAGATGCCAATTGATTTCCTGCTGTGCCACTATCTGTGCAGCTTGTGAGTACAATAACCAGACTTTGATATTTGCTTGCAAAAGGCACCCCAGTAGTCTTTTGGCATAAGGCATGCCTGAAGCGCCGGTTAAGGCGAGGGTGACGGTTTTTATGGATCGGGCTGCTGAAAAAATCATGATAAGACTGGTGTGTGGCAAGATATGGCTGTTATTATAGCCACTTTGCTTTCGATATTACATTTGTTATGCAGGTGTTTTATGCATTGGCAAAGATTAATCAATTAATCATTATGTTATGCCCATGAAGTTAATAAAACTGGGCAGATTCAGTAAACCTGCTGCCTGTTGGCGGGGAAAAATTATGTCTGGGTTCAGTTTGGCATAGAACCTCTAGGCATCCAGTGGAAAATCAAACATGTTGTGGAAGAATTTATTATGGTGGCCTTGTCTATGTGCCAGCATGTTGGTGGGGTGTGCTCAGGTCACACCTTATGCGCAAGAAGAGCGCGAATGTGATTCAGAGGCTATGGCCAAAGCTTTATTGCAGGCTGACCAGCCCATAGGCAGTAAAGGTTTTCGTTGTGCGGTAGTCACAAAAGATGTCACGGTGCTGAAACCGGAACGTAGTACTCCGCCGGAAGTGAGCCTAAATATCGACCGGCCGGCTATTGAAGTCAGCAAGTGTTTGCACGATAAGTTGCAGTCTCGCTTTAATCTTCCACGTGAATTTTATCGAATAAGCAGTTATCCGAATGGTAGCCAGACGCTGGCGCTGGTTAATCCATTTACCGGTAAAGAAGGATTGCAGATAGATGTGGTTAAAGCGGGTATGGCGCAGAGTACGGTTAATTTATATGCAAATGGTATGACGTTGTCGCAGGCATGGCGGAAATTCCCTGAGCTTTGTCGTTAGCCGTGGAAAATTTCTGCCTCGGCGGCCGGCAATACAAAACCCCTCAGAAATGAGGGGTTTTGTATTGAGCAAATAGTGGCTAATGGTTTATTTGCCTGCTTTGAGATTTTGCCATAAGCGCAATTCGTATTTCAGAGTATCGGATTTGGCCGGTAAAACGAGATAGCTGTTGGCCAGCACTTCATCTGATGGGAAGATGCTGCTGTCTTCGCGATATTCTTTTTTCATCAGTTGTTTTGCTGGCAGGCTGGCGGGTGCATAGGTGACATGGTTGCCATTGCGGGCAGCAATCTGGGGTTCGAGAACCCAGTTTAGATAGCGGTAAGCATTTTTCAAGTTGGCGGCATCTTTGGGAATGGCCAGAGTATCCACCCATAGAGATACGCCTTGTTCAGGAACTAAAACCTGAATATCTTTTTTACCGGTGGCTTCTAGCCGACGACGTTTGGCGATATTTAAATCGCCACCAAAGCCGATGGCCACGCAGACATCTCCTCGAGCTAGATCGTCGATGTAGCCTGAAGAAGAGTAGCGCAGCACGTTGCTGCGGTTGGCTTTGATGAGATTGGCAGCCATGTCTATATCGTCTTTGCTTTGGCTGTTGGGATCTTTACCTGCATAGTGCAGTGCCAGCGGAATCATTTCTACAGGGCTGTCCATGTAGCTGATGCCGCAGCTTTTCAGTTTGTCTGTATATTTCGGATTGAAAACCAGATCCCAGCTATTTTCTGGCATTGGGGTGTCACCCAGTGCGGCATTGACTTTCTCAATGTTGATGGCGATGGTATTCATACCCCAGTAATTGGGGACAGCATATTGGTTGCCCGGATCGACATCTTTTAATAAATCAAGTAATTTCGGGTTAATGTTTTTCCAGTTGGGTATCAGACTCTTGTCTAGCGGCTGATAAGCGCCAGCTTTAATCTGTCGGCCGACAAAGGAGTTGGACGGACCAACGATGTCGTAGCCAGACTGTCCGGTTAGGATTTTGCTTTCTAGTGTTTCGTCGCTGTCATAATAGTTGTAGGTAACTTTTATGCCGTATTTCTTTTCAAATTCACTGATGGTTTTTGGGTCCACATAATCAGACCAATTGTAGATTTTCAGTGTTTTAGTTTCGTTCAATGTGCCGGTGCTGCTGGCCGCTACGGCAGAAGCCGGCTTGGTGCCGCTATTTTCATGAGAACCGCTGCAGGCGGCCAGTATGCATAAAATCAAACTGGATAAACTCAGGCTGGCTGTGTTTTTCATGTTTGTCCTTTTCAAAGATGCGCCTGTTTTAGGCTGGCATGGTGATGGGGTATGATCACCTTGTAACTTCATATTCTGTGTGCTTAGGGCTAACTATACCGTAATCGGGTAGGGGTGTTGTCGGATTTGTCATTTTGGCATGGTTTTTAGCCAGTTCTGGTATGCTTATGCGTAAAACTGCGGTAAGATAAGCACATGATTTTAACAAGGGCGGTAGTTGGGATAGTTTATCCAGTGTCCTGTTTTTAATATCCATATTCAGGCAGTCTGTGTGTATACAGACTGCCTGAATACGATTAATCGCCCGTTCAACTGAAACTACCATGAAAACAGCAGATTTACGTTCTAATTTTCTTAAATTTTTTGCCAGTAAGGGGCATCAGGTGGTGCCGTCTTCTTCGCTGGTTCCACCTCAGGATGATAAAACCCTGTTGTTTACCAACGCAGGCATGAATCAGTTTAAAGATGTGTTTCTGGGTTTTGACAAGCGTCCGTACAGCCGCGCAACCACGGCACAGAAATGTGTACGCGCCGGAGGTAAGCACAACGATCTGGAAAATGTAGGCTACACTGCGCGTCATCATACGTTTTTTGAAATGCTAGGCAATTTCAGCTTTGGTGATTATTTCAAACATGATGCGCTACATTTTGCTTGGGAATTCCTGACGAGTAAGGATTGGCTTAATCTGCCAAAGGAAAAGCTGCTGGCTACCGTTTATGCAGATGATGATGAAGCCTATAATATTTGGTTGAATGAAATCGGCCTACCGGCAGAAAAAATTATTCGCATTGGCGACAATAAAGGTGCGCGCTATGCTTCGGATAATTTCTGGCAGATGGGTGATACTGGCCCTTGCGGTCCATGCTCAGAAATTTTTTACGACCATGGTGAACATATTTGGGGAGGCCCTCCGGGTAGCCCTGAGGAAGATGGTGACCGTTTTATCGAAATCTGGAACTGTGTGTTTATGCAGTATAACCGCGATGAAAACGGCAATATGAATCCGCTGCCAAAACCTTCGGTCGATACCGGTATGGGACTAGAGCGCGTGTCTGCGGTATTGCAGCAGGTGCACAGTAATTATGAAATCGATTTGTTTGTGCATTTACTGCATGCTGTAGCTCGTGTGGTTGGCGTGCCTTACAGTCAGGAAGTACCCAGCCTGAAGGTGATTGCCGACCATATCCGCTCTTGTGCCTTTTTGATTGCTGATGGTGTACTGCCGAGCAATGAAGGACGTGGCTATGTATTGCGGCGCATTATTCGCCGCGCGGTACGCCATGGCTACAAACTGGGCTGTAAACAGGCGTTTTTCCATTTGCTGGTAGCTGATCTGGTGCAGGAAATGGGTGCGTCTTATCCAGAACTGGTAGAAAAACAGGTACAAATCAGCGAGGTGCTGAAACAAGAAGAAAGCCGTTTTGCGCAGACGCTAGAAACGGGTATGGCCTTATTGGAAAATGCTTTGCAGGATGGTGGTAATACGCTTGCCGGTGAAGTGATTTTCAAGCTGTATGATACTTATGGATTCCCTTATGATTTAACTGCTGATATTGCCCGTGAACGCAATATTAGTCTGGACGAAGCAGGGTTTGAGCGCGAAATGGCTGCTCAGCGTGCGCGTGCGCGTGCGGCGCAGAATTTCAAAGCCAATACCCAGTTGGCTTATGATGGAGCAGATACTGAATTCACTGGTTATCATGAGCGTCAGAATGAAAGCACGATTTTGGCTTTGTATAAAGACGGTGAGGCAGTTGAACAGTTGCACGCAGGTGAAACTGGTGCCGTGGTGATTGATTTCACGCCATTTTATGCCGAATCTGGTGGTCAGACAGGTGATATGGGCTATATTTTTGCTGGTGAAAACCGTTTTCAAGTAGATGACACGCAGAAAATTAAGGCAAAAGTGTTTAGTCAGTTTGGAGAAATGGTTTCTGGCAGCCTGAAAGTCGGCGATGCGGTTACTGCTCAGGTAGATAGTGCTTTGCGTGAAGCAAGTATGCGTAACCACAGTGCGACTCATCTGATGCATCGTGCCCTGCGTGAAGTGCTGGGTATGCATGTTGAGCAGAAAGGCTCGCTAGTGAATGCAGAGCGTACACGCTTTGATTTCTCACATACGCAGCCGGTAACCAGCGCCCAATTGGCAGAAGTGGAACGCCGTGTAAATCAGGCTATTGTGGCCAATGTGCCGGTTTGTGCTCAGAATATGAGTTTTGATGATGCCATTGCCGCTGGTGCCATGGCGCTATTTGGTGAGAAATACGGCGATGAAGTGCGTGTATTGAGCATGGGTGAATTTTCCACCGAGCTGTGTGGTGGTACTCATGTGGCACGTACCGGTGATATCGGCCTGTTCAAGATAGTATCTGAGAGTGGTATTGCCGCCGGTGTACGTCGCATTGAGGCGGTAACCGGCTTGAATGCGCTACAGTATGTACAACAGCAGGAAGATTTGCTGAAAGCCGCAGTAGTGGAGGTGAAGGCTCAGACTGCTGAAGACCTAGTGCCTAAACTGCAAAGCATGCACAGCCAAATGAAACAGCTGGAAAAAGCACTGAGCGAAGCCAGAACAGAGCTAGCCAAACATGCGGGCAGTGCGCTGCTGGCACAGGCTCAGGCTGTGGGCACTGCGCGGCTAATACTGAACCAGATCGATGCTGACAGTAGTGCGTTGCGCGATATCGCTGCTGATTTGGTTTCACAAGGTGAGAATATTGTGGTGGTTTTGGCTGCTGTAAATGATGGTAAAATTGCCGTTACTGCAGGTGTATCGAAAGCCCTGAGTAAAACAGTTAAAGCAGGAGAGCTGGTTAATTATGTGGCTGCGCAGGTTGGTGGAAAAGGCGGTGGCCGTCCTGATTTGGCACAGGCAGGCGGCCATGATGTGGCAGCGTTGCCGAAGGCACTGGCCAGTGTAACTGACTGGTTAGCTGCTAAAGCAGTGTAGAGATATTTCGCAGATGAAAACAGCAAACGGTTTATGGAAGATAATTACATAAGCCGTTTTTTTGCTTACCAATAGGAGAATGAAAAATGCAGAGGTATGTTAAAGCTTGTCTGGCTGCGTGGATGCTGATGGTATCGGTGTGTACGTTTGCCGCAACGCAAGAACAGCTGGCGCAACAGCAATTGCAGCAGAATGTGGATGCGGTGTTGTCGGTAGCACGTGACAAAAGTCTGAATGAGCAGCAGCGAATCAGTCAGATTGAGCGCTATGCGGATCAGTATTTGGATTACGAGCGTATATCAGCTTTGGCAGTAGGGTTGCCGTGGCGGCAATTTACTGCGCAGCAGCGGCAGGATTTCAGCGCGGCTTTCAAGAATATGATTGTACGAATTTACGCACATTCTGCTTTGATGGGTGCCAGCAATGCAACGGTAAAAGTCCTGCCCAAAGTGGTGAATCAGGGTAATAACAAACTGGAAACCTTCACTGAGATTGTCAGTGCCAGTGATAAACATTATACCGTGGGTTATCAGATGTATTATTCCAATGGGGTATTTAAAATTTATAATTTTCGTGTGAACGGCACTAGCTTAGTGACGGTCTACCGTAATCAGTTTGATCAGTTAATTCAGCAGCAGGGTATTGATGCAACGATTGCTCAACTTCGGGAAAAGGGGCTGGGTAAGGTGCAGATGAAGAAGTAAAGATATATTTGTTGAAAAAACGGTGGCGAATATGTATTCGTCACCGTTTTTTTTATTCTATAATGGCCGGTTTTTAATTTTGCCGTAAATAAACAAAATAATACAGGCGAAGATAATCGAAGCGATTAAACCGGCTTTTTCTCCTGCATGATACCAGCCAAAAGCCTGACCAACATATCCAGCGAGTAAGGAACCACCAATACCCAGTAGTGTGGTAACAATCCAGCCAATTTGTTGTTTGCCTGGATAAATCAATTTGGCAATCACGCCAATGATGAAACCTACTACAATTGTCCAGATTAAGCCCATGTTGTACTCCCTGAAAATAAGGAAACTTTATCTTAATCCTTGAAACTTATGAGATGTTCGTTACTGATGTAAAATCACTAATTGAAATGCTTATTTTAAATAAATATGTGTTATCAGTATGTTATGTTTTGGGTAGTAAGGCGGTTTTTTGGTATGAGAATGAAATTTTAGTTTATGTTTGATGATGCATCGAAACAAGAAACGTGAGTGAATATCAAATGGCAAATATTGATGAGATGGACGAAAAAAAAGCATAACTGAAAAGTTATGCTTTTTGATTATTACTCACTATTTAGTGATTACCAGCATAGGTATTAACAGTGCGGTATGGAGTGTTTTCAGGAGTTGAATCAGAAACATGAGTATTCTGGCCATTTTGAGCAGTAGATTCTGCAAAATTGCGCACATCGGTAGTGTCATTCTGAGAATTAGCCAAAGCAAAACCAGCAGTCATTGTTAAAGATGCAGCCAATAAAGCAGTAGAAACTAATTTTTTCATTTTGTTTCCTTTCAAATTTTATTATCAAGATACCTTAAATCTTAAAAGCAAAGTGTAAACTTTGCTTTTGCAATGAGGCTATATTAATACTTTATTGGTATTTTGATAATATCTGATTAGTTAAAGCTGGTTTTCCTGTAAGGAAATCCATGTTGATGTTTATATCATTAGAAAACAGATTAAAACATCATTTTATCAATATTAAAGTAGCCTTATTTGAGTATAAATATTCTATAGTATCTAAGCAATAACTAGATATTAAGAATTTAATAATGTTGTTTATTTTCCATAAACGGGTAATCTATTGCAAATTTTCTGTACTTTTTCAGCCACCTCTAAAATTACCTGCTGATTATCTGCGTTGTCCAGTACGTCGGCAATCAAATGACCTAGCTCGCGGGTATCGGCTTCAGTAAAGCCGCGGGTAGTAATGGCGGCGGTACCTAGACGAATACCTGAGGTGACAAACGGTTTTTCTGGGTCGTTGGGAATGGCATTTTTGTTCACAGTGATGTGAGCCTGTCCCAACACTGCTTCGGCAGTTTTTCCGGTCAGTTTTTTCGGCTGTAAGTCCACCAGAAATACATGGCTTTCTGTGCGGCCGGATACGATGCGCAAACCACGTTCAATCAGGGTTTCTGCCAGTACCTTGGCATTGGCTTTAATCTGACGGGCATACTGTTTGAATTCTGGCTGCAAAGCTTCTTTAAATGCCACGGCTTTGGCGGCAATCACATGCATCAGTGGGCCGCCTTGCAGGCATGGGAAAATAGCAGAATTAAGCGCTTTGGCATGTTCTTCGCTGCGGCACATAATCACACCACCGCGTGGGCCGCGCAGGGTTTTATGGGTAGTGGTAGTGACAAAATCGGCAAACGGTACTGGATTTGGGTATTCTCCGCCGGCTACCAGACCAGCGTAGTGTGCCATATCCACAAACAGATAGGCGCCAACTTTATCGGCAATGGCACGGAAACGTGCCCAGTCGATTTCCAGTGCATAGGCAGAAGCGCCAGCGACAATCATTTTCGGTTTGTGCTCAAGAGCCAGTTGTTCTACTTGTGCGTAATTGAGGATTTCGTTTTCATCCAGGCCATAGGTAATGGCATTATATAAGCGTCCGGAAATGTTGACGCTGGCGCCATGAGTGAGGTGGCCGCCATGAGCCAGTGACATGCCCAGAATGGTGTCACCTGGTTGCAGCACACTGGCGTACACTGCCTGATTGGCTTGTGAACCGGAGTGTGGTTGCACATTAACATAGGTAGCGCCAAATAGTTGTTTGAGGCGGTCTATGGCCAGTTGTTCCACTTCGTCTACGTATTCACAACCGCCATAGTAGCGTTTGCCTGGATAGCCTTCGGCATATTTGTTGGTTAGCTGGCTGCCCTGAGCTTCCATTACAGCGCAGCTAACATAGTTTTCTGAGGCAATTAATTCCACATGATCTTGCTGGCGCTGGTCTTCGCGGGCAATGGCTGCGGCTAGCTGTGGGTCGGATTTTTCGATGGTTAACGCTTTGGAAAACATGGCGGTCTTTCCTTTTATGAAAGTAGAGAAATAAAGAGAGTGCTGTATGCAGCGAATGAGATTGAGTCGCGCTTATTTTAACTGATAGTGATGGCTGTGTGGCTGAATTTGATGCCTTGCCATGATGAAGGGAATTCATACAATGCGAATGTTTTGCAGTCAGGGTCAGACTGTGGGAAAAATTATTGTACAAAATGCTGTGCAGATGTAGTACTTAATACTGCCGAGTATAGGATACGAAACTATTAGTTGGCTGATGGTGCGTGTTGATTAAATAAACAAACAGCCCTGAATGATTCAGGGCTGTTTGGATACGGTATATGATGAATTACATTTTCATAGAACCGGTTTTTAGGAAATGTTCGTGCCAGCTTAAGGCTTCCGTCAGGATGTGTGGCGTATGAATACCTTTTGCGGTCTGCAATGCACGATCATAATAATCTTGCAACTGGTCGCGATAATCAGGATGTGCACATTTTTCGATAACCACTTTTGCACGCTGCCGTGGAGCCAGTCCACGTAGGTCGGCCAGACCTTGTTCGGTAACAATAATCTGTGTATCGTGCTCGGTGTGGTCAACATGCGATACCATCGGCACGATGCAGGAGATTTTGTCATCCTTAGCAGTAGATGGGGTAACGAAGAAGTTTAGGAAGCTGTTGCGAGCAAAGTCGCCGGAGCCGCCGATACCATTCATCATGCTGGTACCCATTACGTGCGTAGAGTTGATATTGCCGTAAATGTCCGCTTCAATCATGGAATTCATGGCAATAATGCCTAAGCGGCGTACCAGTTCAGGATGATTGGAAATTTCCTGCGGACGCAGAATAATGCGTTCACGGTAAAAATCAATATTGTCGGCAAAGTCTTTGAATGCTTTGGCAGACAGAGAGATGGCTGTAGCGGAGGCGGTGGCCATTTTACCTGCGCGCAGCAAGTCTAGCATGCCATCCTGTAATACTTCAGTATAGCCGAAAAGATTTTCAAACGGACCGGTTAACAGACCAGCCAATACAGCATTGGCCACATTACCTACGCCGGACTGAATTGGCAGCATTTCTTTCGGTAAGCGTCCCATTTTGATTTCCTGAGACAGGAAGTCTACGATGTATGCGGCAATCTGTTTGGATTTGTCATCGGGTTCGCTGAATACATTGTCGCGGTCTGGAGCATTGGATTCTACAATGGCTACCACTTTGTTTAGATCGACTTTCATGTATTTTTCACCGATGCGGTCGTCTGCACGGGTCATGTTGATTGGAGTGCGATGAGGCGGAATGGCATTGCTCACCGGGATGTCGTGCATGCCTTCCATCTGTACCGGCAGACCAGTATTCACTTCCAGAATCACTTTATCGGCCATATCCAGCCAAGTCTGGTTGTTACCAATGGCAGTAGACGGAATCAACAAACCATCTTCGGTGATGCCCAGCACTTCGATAATAGCCACGTGCATGTGACCCAGAAAGCCAAACCAAGCTTGCTGCGCAACATGTGATAAATGCATGTCGATGAAGTTGACATCACCGTTATTGATTTCCTGCCGCATGTGGCGGTCGGTATTAAAGGGCAGGCGCTGATTAATAGCATGTGCATCAGCCAGAACGCCATCACACTCAGGTGCTGTAGACGCACCAGTCCAGACATTGATTTTGTACGGCCGGCCGGCAGCGTGTTCTGCACGAGCAAAATCGGCAATTGCCTGCGGTAATACTTTAGGGTAGCTGGCTCCGGTAAATCCGCTCATGCCAACATTGGCATCATTTTGAATCAGGGTTGCAGCCTGAGCAGCAGACATCAGACGGGAATGAAGTGAGGTATAACGGATGCGATCCTGTACGGACATCGTGTTTTCTCCTTATTAAATCAAAAATGCCTGACCCTTGCCTGGCTAGAGTGAGGCGTGAAGGATAAATGTTGTCTTTGCCGTTTATCTCTTTCGGAATGAATGAGAAGACGTAATGACGCTATCAACGGTGTGCATTTTACTGTAAATAATTGTCTTATGCTGTTTTGTCTGTGCATGGGTAAGGGGCTGTGCTGTACACATAGATAAATAATTATAGATTAATAATCAGTAAGATTAATTAATTCAGTATGTTGTGAATATGTCTATTGAGGAAGCATGCAGATGTTTACATAAATTTTTACTATTATTGCTTAAATATTCATAGCTAGAATTTTTCTGAAATGGATGATTTCAGGAAAAGAATTGCTGCATCAGATGAGCTGTCTGCTCAAAGAGTCCGGCCGGATTAAATGGGTCAAGCATATGCTGCGGATTGAGCTTGCGTAGCCATGTGAGCTGGCGTTTGGCTAGCTGGCGAGTAGCCACGATACTGCGTTCTACGAAGGTGTCGTAATCAATGATACCATTCAGATAATCAAATGCTTGCCGGTAGCCGACACAACGCATGGAGGGTAGGTCTGAGTGCAGGTCTGGGTATTGCAGACGCAATGCTTGCACTTCTTCTACAAAACCCTGTGCCAGCATGGTATGGAAGCGGGTGCCAATCTGAACGCGAAGGTGAGCACGGTCGGCTGGCAGCAGTGCCAGTGTGCATACGTCTACAGATGGTTGCTGGTTTTGCTGATTGGCCAGATGGCTACTCATCGGGATACCGGTAATATGATAGATTTCCAGTGCCCGTTCTATGCGCTGGCTATCGCCGGCAGGCAGGCGTGCAGCCGTAATTGGGTCTACTTTCTGCAATAAAGTATATAAATAATCCATGCCATGCTGTTGTTTTAGTTTTTCCAGCTCGGCACGGATATGTGGATTGGCTTCAGGCAGGCTGCTGAGCCCCTGAGTAAGGGCGTGGTAATACATCATTGTGCCACCCACCAGTAAGGGAAGGTGGCCGCGGCTGTGTATCTCTTTAGCTAAGCGTACACAGTCACTCACAAATTGGGCAGCGCTATAGCATTCCAATGGGGAAATGATATCAATCAAATGATGCGGTACTGCCTGCTGTTCTGCGGGTGTGGGTTTGGCGGTGCCGATGTTCATGTCCCGATAAATCAAAGCTGAATCCAGACTGATGATTTCTACCGGAAATTGAGCAGCCAGATTCAGAGCTAAACTGGTTTTACCGGAAGCTGTGGGTCCCAGAAGCGCAAATACTTTAGGCAAAGATGTAACCATCGCAGTAACTCTGTTTTTAAACGATTATTGTAGCTTGAACTAGCTAAATCAGCGAATGATAGTTAAATGGCAGCAGATAACTGCTATTTATGTGGCGATATCTGAAGTTGGTGGGTATTCGAAGAAAATTGTTTGTTTTTAGTCCAAAGCTATGCTGTAAATTAGGCAATATTTGCAAAATCAATGCTAATTTTTCAACAGTTTGCAAATAAAAGTGAGCATTTTATAGTTTGTATTTGAAGACAAATGCTAGTCAGCACTTAGATCAGATTTGTGTACACGCTGTTGCCAAGGTAATAATCATTTATTTTAAAATTATCAGGATTTACAGCTGATTAGCCCTTGAGTGTGATGTTGCGCCTGATTCATAATAATTTTGCTGAAATTGGAGGATTACAATATGGAAGTATATTAATGTATTACCCTTTATAATAAGCCATAAAAACCAAGGCAGTTGAATTCTGGGTGAGCTACTTTGTTAGGAATATGCGATTCATGAATAGCCAGTTTAACCATATCGGGATTGTGACCCGGCCGCAAACACCGATGATGAGTGAAGTACTGAATGAACTTATTGCTTTTTTATGTGAAGCAGGGTTATCGGTGTATCTGGACGGCGAGGCACAAGCTGATAATCATATCAGTGCGGCTAATTTGCATTGCTATCAGATCATTACCAAATGTGAAATGGGAAGACGCTGTGATTTGGTAATGGTGTTGGGCGGTGATGGCACACTGCTCTCAGTGGCTCGCAAACTGGCTCCCTATCGTGTGCCACTGATTGGTATTCATCAGGGGCACTTAGGGTTTCTAACACAGGTACCGCGTGCTCAAATGGTTAGCGAACTAACCGGCATGCTGACGGGCAAATATCTGCCAGAAGAGCGTATTCTTCTGGAAACGACGGTAGTTCGAGAAGGCAGAGACGTTTACCATTCACTGGCACTAAACGATGTGGTACTTAGCCGTGGTGCGCTGGGGCAGATGATTGAATTTGAAGTATTCATTAATAAAGAATTTGTTTACACCCAGCGTTCGGATGGTCTGATTGTGTCCACACCAACGGGTTCTACAGCGTATGCACTTGCGGCCGGCGGACCAATTCTACAGCCCACGTTGCGTGCATTCAGTTTGGTGCCTATCTGCCCGCAATCGATGTCAAACCGCCCGATTGCTGTAAGTGATACCAGTGAAATCGAAGTGTTGATTACCAAAGGCGGGGATGCGCGTGCGCATTTTGATGGGCAGGCATTTTTTGATTTGCAGACAATGGATAAAATCCGTATTAGTCGCTACCGCAATTCACTACGTATCTTACATCCAGTGAATTATCAGTATTACCGTACTCTACGCCAGAAACTGCACTGGGGTGATCAGCTGGTATGAAATGTGGCTGATAGTTTCTAATACATCTACATCCTTATTTAATTACGTTAATTTTTGGCTTTAGCTAACGTGGCATGACAGATGGTAATGCTTTAAAAGTGTAAGGCATGTAGTAAAAATTAATAAAATCGAAATTTTTATAATTAATTTTAGTTTTTTCTAAAAAATACCTTGCACTTTTTTTAAAAAATACTAAAATCAGCCCTGAATCATGGATGCTTTCTTGAAGAAAGGCTGTTTATGCTGCTGGCGTTGTCTTTACGTGACTTTGTGATTGTGGATGAACTGAACCTGAGTTTTCAGAGTGGATTTACCGTTCTGACTGGGGAAACTGGTGCCGGCAAATCAATCACACTGGATGCGCTGGGGTTGTTACTGGGTGATAAAGCAGATTACGGCCAAATACGGCATGGTGCTAAAGAAGCGCAGTTATCAGCCCTGTTTGATGTAAGCGATGTCCCGCAGGCGCAGTCCTTACTACAGGAACAGGGCTTATTGGATGCACAGGAAACGCAGCTGAGTATCCGCCGTACCATTGATGTGAAAGGCAAAAGCCGCAGTTTTATCAATAATCAGGCTGTGACACTGGGACAACTGCGCCAAATTGGTGAATTACTGATCGATATCCATGGCCAGAATGCTCATCATTCGTTAAATAGTGAAGCTGCGCAGCGCGTTTTACTGGATGCCTTTGCTGGGGCGGATAAGGAAGTTGCACGTGTGCGAGAAGCCTACCAGCGCTGGCAGGAAGCCGAACGCGAGCTGGAAAAAGCTCAGACTCAAGCTGACAGCCTGAATATCGAACGCGAACGCCTACAATGGCGCCTGGATGAGCTCAGTGCTTTAAATGTGCAGGAAAATGAATGGGAAACGCTGAGTCAGAGCCATGATGCGCTGGTACATGCAGCCGATATTCTGCACACAGCTGCCAGCGTAGAAGAGATTCTCAATGGTGATGATGGCTTGCAAAGCCGTTTGTTTCACTGCCGCCAGCAACTGGCTGCATTGATTAAGGCTGCACCGGCTTTTGCCGATAGTGTGACTCTGCTGGAATCGGTAGAAGCCGAGCTGGGTGAAGTCAGTGCTTATCTGCGCGAAGCCAGTGCCAGTGTAGAAACTGACGAAAATCTGCTGGTACAGCAGGGACAGCGGATGCAGGAATTAATGAGCATGGCACGCAAATATCGGCTGGAGCCACCGCAATTGCCGGAAGAATTGGCCAGAGTGGAATCTGCATTAAATGAGCTGGAAGCAGCGGCTGATATTGAGGCTTTGCGGGCGAGAGTAGCAGAGCGTGAAAACGAATATATGCAGGTAGCCCAGCAATTATCTGCCCGCAGGCATCAGGCAGCAGCGAAATTGGCTAAACAAACTACAGCTCATATGCAGAATCTGGCCATGCAGGGTGCACGTTTTCATATTGAACTACTCAGTGCTTCTCCCTCTCTGCATGGTTTAGAACAGGTGCAATATCAGGTAGCCGCCAATCAGGGCACACCTTTACGTGCCATGAGTAAAGTGGCCTCTGGTGGTGAGCTGGCGCGCATCAGCCTGGCACTGCAAATGGTAACCAGCCAGTACAATGAAGTTCCTACACTGATTTTTGATGAAGTGGACACTGGTATCGGCGGTGCAGTGGCGGACGTTGTTGGCCATGCTTTGCGCAGTCTCGGGCAAAACCGTCAGATTCTGGCAGTTACCCATTTACCTCAAGTAGCTGCTTGTGGCCAGCAGCACTGGCAGGTGCGCAAGCACAGCAGTAAAGGTCAGACTATAAGTGAAATAAAGGTTCTGACTGCCGATAGCCGGATAGATGAGATTGCCAGAATGCTAGGCGGTGAAACCATTACTGATACCACGCGCAATCATGCTCGCGAGATGTTGGCGCTAGCACAAAAGTAATTTGGTTTGACTATATACAGCATCTGGCACCAAGAAGGTGGTGGCTATCGTACTTTGGTTTGGGAAGTTTTTTTGCTGATTTTGCCTACAGTAAACTACTATATTTTTATCATATAGTTTGAAATACCTTAACGAAAAATTTGCCGCCCGTATAAACAATTTTATCTATTAAGAAGTATTTGCAACTGTATATGACTTACTGAATCAACAATTAACGATGTGAATCAGCTAACATGCGAAAGAATTACGGATCAATTTGTTCACAAACCCCAATCAGTCAGCTTGATTGTACAGATACAATGCTAGAAAAGAGTTTGTATTATCCACGGTGGTAGGAGGTACAGCACCGTAAAACACCTATAAGCAGGGATGGTTTAGGCAGAGGTATTGTATAAGAAAGTATGTTTGCTAACGGTACAATATAAAATCAAACAATTATCCAGTAGGTTGTTTTTTTATCTCTAGTAATTTTCAGCTTAATCCAGCAATCCGATACTGTAGAAAACTGACAAATATCATTTATCAGATAACAGCTAAAATATGATAATGAGCTTCAGATATGATTCAACGAAATAGTGCTTTATTTAGGTATTAAATCTGATTTAATAAACAGAAAGAATATTTTTGAGAGTAAGTAGTTATTTATTCACAGCCTGTACATGTTAGGCAGAGAGGGCCATGGAAAATAATATCCAGATGATAAATAGCTGTACTTTGTCCTAATTAATATGTTGGGCTTCTGCCCAGAGACTATTGGGCAAATGCATGCACGTTGTATAATCATATTTTTCAATTATCTGTGATGAGCTGATGATGAGCGAACCACATAGTGATGAGACATTGGATGTTATCGGCCTGAATTGCCCGATGCCGATTCTGCGTGCCAAAAAAGCCTTGGCCGCGATGGAGGCTGGAAAGATATTAAAAGTGCTGGCAACCGATAAAAATGCGCCAGACGATTTTGCCGCTTTTTGCCGCCAGACAGGCCATCAGCTTCTACAAGTGCATAATGGCGAAGATGGTGTGATGCAGATGTGGGTGAAACACCGTTAGTTTTCGCGCTGCTGCGGATAAATAGCGGCATGAATACGATGTTTAGCCGTTCCATGCTGGCTACGGTGGTTTTACAATCTAAATAAGCCTAACTGTATTATTGAGCTGTAAAACAGTTTGTTAACGAAACGGATGCAGATGCAGACTCTTACTCTAACCAGACCAGACGATTGGCACCTTCATGTGCGTGATGGTGCAGCCTTAAACGCAGTGGTGCCTTTTAGTGCACGTCAAATGGGACGAGCGGTGATTATGCCTAATCTGAAGCCGCCGGTAACTACTGTTGCTGCTGCGCTGGCTTACCGTGAACGAATACTTGCCGCTGTACCGGCCGGCAACGGTTTTCAGCCACTGATGACTTTATATCTGACCGACCAGAGCACGCCAGCGCTGATTCGTGAGGCCAAAGCCGCCGGTATCATAGCGTGTAAATTATATCCAGCTGGTGCTACGACCAATTCGGCTGCCGGTGTCAGTGATTTATGGGCTCTGCTGCCTGTACTGGAAACCATGGCCGAAGTAGGCATGCCTTTACTGGTGCACGGCGAGGTAACCGATAGTGAAGTTGATATTTTTGACCGTGAAGCGGTGTTTATTGATGAATTGTTGCAGCCATTACTACAACGTCTGCCTGAACTGAAACTAGTATTTGAGCATATTACAACCATCCAAGCTGCTCAGCTGGTGGCGGCAGCAGGTAAGAATGTGGCTGCTACGGTAACGCCACAGCATCTGTTGTATAACCGTAATGCTCTGCTGGTAGGAGGCATGCAACCGCATCATTATTGTTTACCGGTACTGAAGCGTGAAAGTCATCGACAGGCATTGATACAGGCAGTATGTGGCCCACAATCTCATAAATTTTTTCTTGGCACAGACAGTGCGCCGCATGCGCAGACGCACAAAGAATGTGCCTGTGGCTGTGCCGGAATATTTAGTGCTTTTGCCGCTATTGAGTTGTATGCTGAAGCATTTGAGCAGGCCGGCGCACTGGATAAATTACAAGCTTTTGCATCGGAAAACGGACCAGCATTTTATGGTCTGCCACGCAATACAGATACCATTACACTGGTAAAAACCAATCGCTCGGTACCGGCATATTACCCGTATGGCCATGAGCGTTTGGTGCCACTACGTGCAAATAACACAATTAGCTGGACACTGGTGGAATAGGCGCTTATGCAGAAATTAGAGCAGACCCTGTCCGCTACAGTGCATCAGACTCAAATACGAGTACGCGGTTTTCATGTGGATGTATACCGGCATGTTAATAATGCACGATATCTGGAGTTTTTAGAGGAAGCGCGCTGGGAATATTTTGATACGGCTGGGCTGACGCCATTATTGGCTGAAGCGGGCTGCGGGATGGCAGTGATTAATATCAATATCAGCTATCGACATAGTGCTGTGTTTGGCGATGATTTGCTGATTGATACTGCTTTCAGTAGGGTGCATTCGCGCAAGGTCGAAATAAGCCAGTCTATCTTTCTGAAAGATACTGGCCAGACTGTTGTTCAGGCACTGGTAACGTTTGTGGCATTCGATCAGCAAAATAATAAGGCAGTTTCTTTTCCTGCTGCTATTTTGCAACGTTTCAAAACGCTAATGCTACATGATTGCATCCAAAAAAACCCTGCTTAAAGCAGGGTTTTTTCTGGACTGAATTATCAGGCTTTGCCGTCTGCTTCGCGCAGCATGGCATAAATTTCATCTTTAAGACGTAATTTTTCCCGTTTTAGTTCATCCAGATTTTCCAGCCCGCTGGTTACCGGATTGTTGGTCAGGCCGGTGATTTTATCATCAAGACGGTTGTGTTCTTCAAATACATTAGCAAAATGAGTGTTTTCCGCCTTTAATTTGCTAATTAGGTCACGATATTCAGGAAACATATAACATCCTTTACAGTTTGGTAAAAATGATTTTTATTATTTTGCATTCATTATAGCTTAAGGTATATAAGATTTCGCTAGTAATAGCAAAAAAAGTAACGATGGCATGTTAAACTGACACAATAACACATACGGGAGTTTACAATGTATAAACGCTTAATGGGATGTTTAAGCGCATTTATTCTGGCTCTGAGCCTGAGTGGCTGTGGTTATAATACCATGCAGTCTCAGGATGAGGCCGCCAATGCTGCATGGTCTGAAGTGCTGAACCAATATCAGCGGCGTGCCGATCTGGTGCCTAATTTGGTGAATACAGTTAAAGGCTATGCTAAGCATGAGCAGCAGGTGTTAACTGAGGTAACCAATGCGCGGTCGCGGGTGGGCAGTTTGAATATGACGAGCAGCGATGCGGATGATCCTGCAAAAATGCAGCAGTTTTCGCAAGCACAGGGTAATCTGAGTAATGCGCTTAGCCGCTTACTGGTTGTGACTGAAAACTATCCAAACCTGAAAGCGGATCAGAGCTTCCGTGATTTGCAGGCACAGCTGGAAGGTACTGAAAACCGCATCGCACTGGCTCGAAACCGTTATATCCAAACAGTGCAGGTGTATAACACGACCTTGCGTTCTTTCCCGAATAATGTGACGGCGAAAATTTTCGGAATGCATGTGCGGCCAAATTTTGTGCCGGAAAACGAAGCCGCTGTAAAACAGGCGCCTCAGGTAGAGTTTTAAAGCTCGAATAGAGGTACAAATTGTTTTACAAAGTGACAGCCGGTTCATGAGAACTGGCTGTTTGCTTTTGCTGAGAACATATAGAGTAGGACTTTTATGTGTAACAATAATAAGTATTAATTTTTTTTCTAATACTATTGGTTACTTCTCGCCGTATAGCCATTATCTGCCCTTCACCATAAGCTTTGGGACTATCAAGCGGAACACTATAAATCAAATCATTTAAACTATTAAGCTAGAATATTTATTATTGTCTTCTTCCGTATTGATGCCTAATTTAAAAATATAACTCTCTTTTTAATTCATTTATTATGGTTTTCAACATTAGAATCGTTATTTTTAACAATAATCTTTTTTAATGTAGATGATGCCTTTCACATGTCACTTTATATCTTTTGCTCAACTGCCTGAATAATGAGATAGTCGGACGTCTCAAACGGTGAATTATCTCTGGCATAATTACTAATAATGGAAGTATTGAAATATATATACTCAATATTTCGTTCAAAACTTGAGGATTTTATTAAAGGACTTAATGATAAAAATGCGATTTTAGAAATATTCAAATGGCATATAATGGTTTTCTAAAGTGATTATAATGGTTGCTTATTCATAAGAGCAGTAGAGGAAATGCGTGAAACCTTGCCTTGCGCATCAGACATACTTAGGGCGCATAAAGAATTTGTTAGAAGCCTAATTTATTTAAAACTTGAAGAGTATTCCGATAAAGCGTCTTTTAACTTGCTCAAGGCTTAACCAATCCAATTCAGTAAAGAGGGTACAGTTAAAAAAAACCGCCATGAAGCGGTTAATCAAAAAAGTAAAATAAATGAGAATTAATTATCATTTATTTTATGAGCTTTCAAAAACGCCGGTCTACTCGTCGCTTTTTGAAGATAGTTTTCAAGTTTTTTGTCCAACGTAATGCCAAATGCTTTTGCAAACATTAATCGATGAGATAAAAAGATATCTGCTAACGTAAAGGTATCACCAATGAGCCATGCATTTGTTTCTTTTAGTTCTATCCTAGACAAAACATCAATGGTTTGTTTTTTAAAGTAATTGATAAATTCTGGCCATTGCTGATCTTCAGGAGTAAACAGTATCTGTTTAGCAAGGCAAGAAAGTGGCGTTTCTAAGTCAGTAATCGAAAAACTGATTAAAGAATTGATGATAGCTTTTTCTTGTAAATTCGCAGGGTATAACGTATTTTGTTTTTTTTCACAAATATAAAGGCATATGGCCAACGTTTCACTTAATGAAAAGCTCCCTTCCGTTAAAAATGGCACTTTACCAAAAGGATGAGGTGATTTGACAACCGCATTATCTGTGTGTATTTCAACCCGGATTGCTTCATAAGGAAGACCTATTTCTTCCAAGGCCCAGATAACAGCCAAAGATCGTGCTCCAGGTGCAGTGTATATTTTCAAGCTTAGTCTCCTTTTAATAAATCAAATAATCGGTATTGCGTAAAAGTAAGTATTCATTTTTGGTTTAAGTGATCATTTCCTATTGCAACTCTAGATGATCACCTTATGTGATGACAGATTGTAAAGTAGTTGCTGGATAAAACAAAATCTTTATCTTCTAAGATTTCTTGCAATTTGAATTTACTAATTTAATGCTGATAAATAAAAGGTAGGATTCGGGTGGCAAGATATTAATATAATTCATTTAGGTTTTATCCTGCCCCCAAGACGATGCCTCGCAGTAGTGCTAAAAGAATAATTTTGGTGGTTTAGCGATTTGTCGAAATGTAGTTGTATAGATGCGATATTGGCCGGCTATTTTATCTGCTCTCAGTTTGTGCTTGCTGCTAAGTGTTAAATCTGTACCGATTTTAATTAAATCGTGCTAGCAGAGCCGAATTGATCTTTTGTCTAAAGCCTCTTAGCAAAGTGCTGCCGTGATGGCGGAAACGGCTTACTATCGGTTATGATTCAGATACATGGTCTAGATACAATTAGATTCTGATTCCGGTTTTACAGTCAGCGGAGACACTCTGCAGTACTGCTTCTAGGTAATGATGATATGAACACTATCCGCTTATCCATCCATAAACTGTTGGTATTTTTTCTAAGCTGCGTGCTTTGTATTATGGCTGCGCAAGCGGAAAATTTGGCGCCGATACCTGCTTTAACTGCGCCGGTGATGGACACTGCAAATATGTTGCAGCAGGATACGCGAGAGGATTTAAATGGACAGTTGCTGGATTTCAGTCGCCAGCATGGCAGTCAAATTGTGATTTTAACTGTCCCTACTATTGCACCGGAAACGCCGTTTGATTACGCCACCAGAGTGATGAATAACTGGCGGCCGGGACGCATGGGTGTTGATGATGGTGTATTACTGCTGCTGGTGCGTGATGAACATAAAACCTTTCTGGCCACTGGCCGCGGACTGGAAGGTGCTATTCCAGATGTGTATGCCAAGCGTATTCTGGATGATGTGCTGCGTCCGCAACTGCGTGCAAATAATACCGATGGTGGGGTACGACAAACGGTAGACATTCTGGAAAAACTGATTGATGGTGAGAAACTGCCGGCGGTATCACAGCAGCCTCCGCAAAAGCAAAGTTTCTCTGCCATGTTTATAGAAGCAATGATTTTGGTCTTTTTTGGGGGAGCATTTTTAAAGAATATTTTCGGCACTCGGCTAGGCAGTTTCATTTTAGCTTTACTGGTGCTGGCTCTGGGCTGGTATATTGGCTGGAACCTGATTCTGGCCGTTATTATTGCGCTTTTTTCCTATATCGTAACTTATGTTTTTGCCGGAAATGTATTTGTCAGTGACCATTATAATCCACATGATGATAATTTTTGGGGCGGTGGCGGGTCAGGCGGAGGCTTCAGCGGTGGAGGCGGTGGATATGGTGGAGGCGGTGCTTCTGGTAGCTGGTGAAAGTGGCACAGGATGATGCTGAACAGATCAAAATTCTGAAAAATTATCAGACTCCGCGTAAATTCATGTATAGTTATTTGTCTTACCTTACTATTTACTGATTTTATCTATCGGCTGGTCTACATGTCTAATCTCGGTGCAGGTATCTGTTTATTGCTGTTGTGGTTTTTACCTTTGCTCTTCGGTGCTGGTGGTGTGTTGCTGGATATTATACTGATTATCCTGATTTTGTTTTATTTATTTGCTGCCCACATTGTAGATGATGGTACTGAAGATTCCATTGCAACCGATAAAAATCTCTATGTAGCGGTAATGTTTGAAGTGGCCGGCCAGATATGTGCGTCTAAGGGACATGTCACGGATGAAGACCGTTCATCTGTTTATGCCTTGATTAAAAAGTTGCAGCTTAATGATGAATTGGCCGTTCTGGCGCGCTATGGCTTTAACATGGGGCAACTGAAAAACTATCCGCTTAGAGCTCGACTGGGGCAGTTGTACCGTATCTACCGAAATGAAAAACGCGCGTTGATGTTGTTTTGTAAACACATGCTTGAGCTGGCGCTGATTGATGGCAGGCTGCACAATAATGAACGGCGTATTTTAAATATCATTGCTGATGAGTTTCATATCCCTTACTCGCAGATGCTGATTTTTGCCAGCCAAACTGTGCATGGGCAAGAAAGTGAATATAAGCATTACTGGCAAACTAATGAGCAATGGAAGCAGCAGCGTCAGAGTAAGCGCCAAAAGGAACGACAGCAGCAATCGCGGCAGCAACAACAGCAGTACCGGCAACAGCAGCAGAGCAGTCGTCAACAGCATCAGACTGTTGAAGAACCGCTGGGCGGCGATCCGTATCAGGTGCTGGGTATCAATCCCCAAGCCAGTGTGCA
The DNA here is from genome assembly GCF_026535815.1 of Snodgrassella sp. B3088. NCBI lineage: Bacteria > Pseudomonadati > Pseudomonadota > Betaproteobacteria > Neisseriales > Neisseriaceae > Snodgrassella > Snodgrassella sp. B3088. Next base: position 90,100 of record NZ_JAFNPG010000009.1, on the reverse strand, counting down.
TGAAATCAAACAGGCTTACCGCCGCCTGATGAATAAATATCATCCGGATAAACTAGTAAAACAAAAATTGTCTGCAAAAGAAATGCAGCGGGCTACTGAGCATACTCAACGTATACAAGCTGCCTATGCTTACGTGAAACAGTTGCGTGGCTTTGTTTAGCTTAAATGATGCTTTGCTTTTGTGGATTGAAATTGAATAGCTAATCTGTTATTTGGAATTCCGAGATACAGTGTAAATAGGTTATTGAAAGCAAGAAATTTCCGATTCTGAAGAGGTTTTTTTTCTAGGGTGGCAACACCTATGAAAATTCATTTCTCAGCAGTGTAGTCCTGCCGGATCTTTGCTCTGAAGATAGTATGGATATTTTTTAAAAATATTTTGTATGGGCTGGTACCTGATTTTTAACGTGCTGAAAGAGGTATAAAGCTTGATTGTAAAAAAGCATTCAGCCGGCGCAGGGTAGACAGTTGAGCGTATTTTTTCTGTCTTCGGTGTAGAGATAAATATTTCTCAGAATTTGATTTTCCCTATCTCTGCGTCCACGAAATCAGCTTGAAGTGCTACCATACTGATTCTGAAACTGCGAAAAGAGCGGACAGGATGCGCACGGATAAACTGAGTATGCGAATGTTGCCCCGATTATGGCGTCACTGGACCCATCCGCGCCAGCGGGTGAGTAAGTATTTTCCTGAAGCAGTGCTGCAACAATTGACCACACACATTGCCAATTCTGAACAGCGCCATACCGGACAATTACGTTTTGTGATTGAATCGCGTATCAATACGGCCAGTTTGTGTCACCATACAACGCCTCGACAGCGCGCGCAGTATTGGTTCAACAATTTGGGTATTTGGGATACTTCTGCACGTTGTGGCGTTCTGGTGTACGTGCTGTTTGCTGACCGCGCTGTAGAAATTATCGCCGATCGTGGAATAGATGCCTGTGTTAGTGCTGCGCAATGGCAGGAAATATGCACGCACATACTTACGGCTTTTCATCAGCAGAATTATGTGGATGGTTTAAGCCGCGGACTGGAAGAACTAACAGATTTGCTGGTGCAGTATTTCCCGCGTACTCAGGCTGGAAGAAACGAACTGGCCGATGATGTGATTTTGCGTTGATACTTGCAGAATAACATGGGGGTTGAGTATCTGTAAGTATCCGCAGATTATATGCTATCAGGCTGGTTAGTTCTGTGCGAAAAGTAATTTCATCTCCGGAAGTGATCAGCGACATTAGAAACGATATTTTTATCCAATATTGCCACAATAGAAAAAACGCAATAATGGTAATTATTGATATTTATTATCAATAAACTTCTCTGAATTGATATAAATAATTTTTTTTGAATAAAATTTCAATGAAAATATAATTTACAGATAGGTTGGGTTTACAATAAGTTGCGGCTTTAAATGACAGATTGAAACAAAGAGCGCATGTATGGCCGCTGATAGCCTGTCTATCAGGCGTCACAACAGCCAGAATAAATTCATTGCTAAAATGGTTATTCTGGCTTCATTTTATTCATGATTACTTTGGGGTTTGAACCTAAAAAATGTTTAGCGTAAGCGTCCGAGAATAATGCTTGGCGCTTTAATTAGCAGCATGATTTCATCGCCGCTATCCAATTGCATCGTTTCAGCACTGTGCCGAGTAATACTGGCAGACAAGCTCAGCTCAGCACCTAAATCTACGGTCACAACACTATTCACGGCACCGGTGTCTATACGGCGTATGCGACCGCGAATTTGATTGCGAGCAGAAAGATTAAAATTGGGAGTAGGGCGAGCCAGTATGATGGCAGAGGCTTGAATCAGTGCCAGAGCATCTACACCTTCTGTAAGCTCCATTTGTTCACAGCTGTGGCGTGTGAGTATGGCCACCAGTTCCTGTCCGCTGCTCAAGCGTAAATGAACTTCATGATTCACTTTGCCTTCTATAACTCGGCTCACTGTTCCAGCTAGCTGATTGTCGGCACTTAAGTCCAAATTCATTCTTTGCCACAGGCCATAATGGCTATGGTCAGACTCGTTGTGCAGTTGCTGCATCAACTGTTGATGGCGTTGCTGCATGGTGTGGTAATACTGAAGGAAAGCTGCACCATAGGTAGTTAAAGCGCTTTTACCACCGCCCTGTCCACCAGTTTGGCGTACTACCAACGGCTGCGGTGCCAAATTATTTAGCGCGTCAATCGCGTCCCAAGCTGCCTTATAACTCATTGGTACTGCTTTGGCTGCCTGAGTAATGGAACCGAAACGCTGAATGTTTTCGAGCAAGATTATACGTTTGCTGTTTCCCATTCGTTGGCCGTTTATAGTGGGAATCAGCTCGGTATCCAGATTGAATTCATGCATGTCTATGGTCATTGGGAGCAGAATGTAGGCGACCATTATCCATGTGCCAAATAGCAGCGTCAAAAGCAGCGGCATCTGCCGGATCATGGGTAATCATGAGCATGGGTAAATTTAGCTTCTGCTGCCACGCCGCCAGTTCAGTGCGCATTTGTGCTCGCAATTGGGTATCCAAGGCGGAAAATGGTTCATCCAGCAAAATAGCATGCGGCCGCGCAATCAGTGCACGTGCCAGCGCAACACGCTGACGCTGGCCGCCTGATAAATGTGCCGGATACTGTTCTGCAACCATATCAAGTTGCATGGCGTTGAGCCAGTGTTCAACATCTGCCTGCCGGCTGCGTTTGCGCGGATTGAACAAACCATGCCGGATGCCGCAGGCGATGTTTTGGCGCACATTCAGATGAGGAAAAAGCGCATAATCCTGAAAAACATAAGCCAATCTGCGTTCTTGCGGACTCAGATTGAGTTGCTGCTCACTTTGATAAAGCGTTTTTCCGTTAACAATAATGTACCCCTGCTCAGGCGTCAGCAATCCGGCAATGGCTTTGAGCATTAGGCTTTTGCCACTACCCGAAGCCCCCATTATTATGGTACGTGGTGTCTGAGTGTGTAAGTTGATGTTTAGAGTAAACTGGCTGCCATCGGCACGATGAATGCTTTTCTGGAAATTGATATCTAACATAGCGTCATTGGAGTGAATCAAATATGACCAAGGCGGCTTCTTATAGGAACATAGCGTTATCTGATATTTGCTACTGGCACTTTGCCAGACAGCAGTCTGCTGGTTAACAACAATATCAGAATACATACCACCGATATAATCAGCACCAGCGTATTAGCGAGTTGATCATCACCAGCCTGTACTGCTTCATAAACCGCAATCGACAAGGTTTGCGTCTGTCCAGGAATGCTGCCTGCTACCATCAGCGTAGCGCCAAATTCTCCCATGCTGCGCGCAAAAGCGAGTAATACGCCGGCCAGAATACCGCGCCAAGCCAGCGGGAGAGTAATGCGCAGAAAAACGCCGACATTACTGATGCCTAATACACGACCCGCTTGCTCCAGCTGCGGGTCCAGACTATCGAAGGCAGCACGTGCCGGTTTAAAAACCAGCGGAAACGAAACCACCGTAGCAGCTACTACTGCGCCTTGCCACGTAAAAATCAGATTGATGTTTAAATATTGCTGTAAGAATTGGCCGATAAAACCATTTTTACCCAGTAAGACCAATAAATAATAGCCGAGCACCGTTGGCGGCATCACCATTGGCAGAGTGAGAAGGGTATCCAGCAATTCCCGTCCCCACACCGCTTTGCGCGCAAACAGATAGCCGATACCTACACCAAGAATCAGATTGAAAACTGTAGCCCACAGAGCAATTTTAAGCGACAGGGCAAGAGCAATCCACGCCGCAGCCATTCTTTCTCCTTGCAGGAAGATTTATCCACTTATGATAAAAGCATTATTTATTTAGCGCACACTCTGGAAACCATAGCGTTTTAGGATCTGTTGCCCTTTGGCCGAGCGAACGAATCCAATAAAACGATTGGCTGCAGCCGGCTCTTTAGTATTTATTGTGCGGGCAATCGGATAGCTGATTGCTTTAGTGGTGGGAATAGTAGCTGCTACTTGTACTTTATCCGGCATGATAGCCGCATCCGTGCCGAAAACAAAACCGGCCTCTGTTGACTGATTGGCTACATAGTCCAGCGCCTGCCGCACATTATTCACATTAACAATTTTCGGCTGTACCTTACTCCAAACTTTTGCCTGCTCCATCGCAGCCTGTGCATAACGGCCAGCTGGCGTATAAGCCGGATTGCCCAGTGCAATATGGTGGATACTAGCCTGTTGCAAGTCTTTCATATTGCGTATGTTTAAATTGCTGTTTTTAGGAGTAATCAGTACCAGAGTATTATTTACAAAATTAACTCGGTCTGCTGACCGTACCAGATTTTTGGCCTGTGCCTGATCCATAGTCTGCTGGTCTGCCGAAGCAAATACATCTACCGGAGCACCATTCTGAATCTGTTGCAGCAATGAACCGGACGCGCCAAAATTTAGTCGCACCTTATCTTGTGGATATTGTTGTTGGTACGCTTTGGCAATGTCATTAAATGCATTGGTCAGACTGGCGGCAGCGGAAACGGTGAGGTCGGCAGCCAGCGAAGTGGTGCTCAGTACGCACATACCAGCAGTAGTTATCAAAATACTAAGACGGGCAGAAAGAGAGCGCATAAATTATCCTTAATCAAAGAGAACTAATATTCCAGCAGGGTTAAAAATTATCTGATTATAAAGTAAAACTGTTTCGAAATATACCTGACTATATAACGAATACTAAATTGCAGGCTGGCTATGCTTAAAAGCTGGAATACGAAAAAAATTAGATGATTAATGAGTTCAAAGGCAAAATATTAATAATTAAGAGAAATAATTAATTAGCGTAATAATCTTGCAATTTTTTTCCAATTAATAATTGTATTGTTTAAATTAAAACAATCTTAGCAATACGTAAATAAATAATTTAAATGAAAATTATAATTATTTATTCAAATTAAAAAAAACAGATAAAACCACATAATAGTTTAAATAAGGTATTATAATGGCGTTAAATGTTAGAAATTATAAATTTCTCTATTATCAGCAAGCAGGACAGCATTCAGTTTCACTGCAAGATATAAAAAAAATTTAATTAGGAACCAACACACATGAACCTGACAAGACGCCAGTTTTTCAAGGTTACCGCAGCTGGTGCCGGCGCGACAGGATTAGCGGTAATGGGCATGGCACCGGCCACAGCCTTTGCCGAAGTCCGTCAATATAAACTTTTACGCGCAACCGAAACACGCAATAACTGTACTTATTGCTCCGTAGGCTGTGGTACGCTGTTGTACAGTCTGGGGGACGGAGCAAAAAACGCTAAAAAGAAAATATTTCATATAGAGGGCGATCCGGATCATCCAGTCAGCCGAGGTAGTCTTTGTCCTAAAGGCGCTTCCCTGATAGATTTTGTCAACAGTCCCAATCGGGTTTTGCATCCGCAAGTGCGTGAAGCAGGAACCAACGAATGGAAAGACATTAGCTGGGATGAAGCACTGGACCGCATCGCCCGCCTGATTAAAGACGAGCGTGATGCCAACCTGATTGCAAAAAATGCTGACGGCGTCACTGTAAACCGGCTAGAAACAATTGGTATGCTGTGTGCTTCAGCCAGCTCCAATGAAACCGGTATTCTGACCCAGAAATTCATGCGCTCGCTCGGGCTGGTAGGCACAGATTCTCAGGCACGTGTTTGTCATGGTCCTACTGTATCCGCACTGGCTGCTACATTTGGCCGCGGTGCGATGACCAATACTTGGACCGATATCCAGAATGCAGATTTTATTCTGGTAATGGGTGGCAATGCTGCCGAAGCGCATCCTGTTGGTTTCAAATGGGTAATCGAAGCTAAAAAACAAAAAGGCACCAAGCTTATCGTTTGTGACCCGCGTTTCAACCGTACCGCATCCGTAGCCGACCATTATCTGCCGATACGCTCCGGTACGGATATTGCTTTCTTGGGCGCAGTAATCAACTGGCTGATTAAGAATGATAAAGTGCAATGGGAATACGTTAAAAACTATACCAATGCTGCTTTTATTCTTGCTGATGATTATGGTTTTAACGAAGGACTATTTTCCGGCCATGCAGATTACACCAGTGCAGATGGACGTCCGACACCCGAAGCAGCGCCGAAAGGAGCCAAGGGCGGCGCTGTCTACAATAATGCTAGCTGGACTTATGAGCTGGACGAAAACGGCTTTGCCAAAACCGACCCAACCTTAGAAAACCCGCGTTGTGTGTGGCAGGTCATGAAACGCCATTATGCCCAATACACACCGGAAATGATGCACAAAATTACTGGCACACCAATAGAAGACTTTTTACTGGTTTGTCAGGCTCTGGGTGCCACTTCAGCTAAAAATAAAGCCGGTACGATTTTATATGCATTAGGCTGGACGCAGCATACCTATGGTTCGCAGAATATCCGTACCATGGCCATGATTCAGCTCATTCTTGGCAATATCGGTATGCCCGGTGGCGGTGTGAATGCTTTGCGCGGCCACTCCAATATTCAGGGACTGTCAGACCTTGGCTTGCTTTCCACCAGCTTGCCGGGCTATCTTAGTCTGCCAAATGAAAAGAAAAATCCTACTTTTGAAGACTACCTGAGCGTACAGACACCGAAAGCAATGCGCCCGGGGCAGCTCAATTACTGGAGCAATACGCCCAAATTCATGGTCAGCCTGCTCAAATGGTTTTTCGGTGACAAAGCCACCAAAGAAAACAATTGGGGCTACGATTGGCTACCAAAGTGGGACAAAATGTACGATGTCCTCCAAATGGCGGAAATGATGTACCAGGGGCAGATGCATGGTTTGCTGGTGCAAGGATTCAACGCCATGGGTTCTTTCCCAGATTCCAATCGTATCGTCAAAGCATTCTCCCGCCTCAAATGGATGGTGGTGATGGATCCACTGAATACGGAAACAGCCACATTCTGGGAAAATCACGGCGATGCGCATAATGTAGATTCCTCTTCCATTCTCACCACAGTATTCCGTCTGCCGGTACCGTGTTTTGCCGAAGAAAACGGCTCTATTGTTAATTCTTCACGCTGGTTGCAATGGCACTATGCCGGCGCAGAAGCACCGGAAGATGCTAGAGCTGATTTGGAGATTTTGGCCGAGTTACATCTGCGTATCAAAGCCTTGTATGAAAAAGAAGGCGGAAAAGTTTCCGAGCCGATTATCAATCTGAGCTGGCCGTACAAAGTAGCGCATTCGCCCACTCCGGAAGAAATGGCACAGGAATCCAATGGCTGGGCATTGGCCGATATCAAAGACGAACAAGGCAATATTATTGTGCCCAAAGGTGGGCAGCTAGATAGTTTTGCTCAATTACGCGATGATGGCAGCACTGCCTGTGCATGCTGGATTTTTGCCGGTTCATGGACCAAAAACGGAAACCAGATGGCTCGGCGAGACAATAGTAATGCCGGTTTGGGCAATACCCCCGGCTGGGCATGGGCGTGGCCGGCCAACCGCCGCATCCTGTATAACCGTGCTTCCTGCGACCCATCTGGCCGGGCGTGGGATCCCGAACGTAAACTGATTCACTGGGATGGCAGCAAATGGGTTGGTGCTGATGTAGCTGATTACAAAGCTGATCAGGCGCCGGATACGGATATGAATCCGTTTATCATGAATGAAGAAGGTGTAGGCCGTCTGTTTTGTACTAAAAAATTGGTGGATGGTCCATTCCCGACATTCTACGAACCCACGGAATCGCCAGTAGGTAAAAATTTACTGTATCCGAAAGTTCTCAATACTCCCGCTGTACGCCTGTTTGACAGCGTAAAAGAACGCATCGGAAACAAAGACGAGTTCCCATGTGTCGGTACCACCTATCGCCTTACTGAGCATTTCCAGTTTTGGACCAAGTCTGTGAAATTGCTGATGATTGCTCAGCCAGAACAGTTTGTGGAAATCAGCGAAGAGCTGGCAGCACAAAAGAAAATTGCCAAAGGTGATACCGTTAAAATCAGTACTAAACGCGGCTGGGTAGAAGCCAAAGCCGTTGTAACCAAACGTTTGCGCCCTCTGGACATCAACGGCCAGACCGTGCATCAGATTGGTATTCCCCTGCATGGTGGCTGGGTGAATGTTGGTGAGAAAAAACAATTTCTCATTAATACACTCACACCATTTGTCGGTGACTGCAACACTCAGACACCGGAATACAAAACCTTTTTGTGCAATATCGAAAAAGCGTGAGGGGAATAAATCATGGCTTTACAATCATTAGATATTAAACGGCGTTCGGCTACTAATCAGCTCACGCCGCTACCACAGGCTCGTAAACCAATTGAAATTGCCAAACTAATAGATGTTTCTACTTGCATCGGCTGCAAGGCTTGTCAGGCCGCATGTTCCGAATGGAATGATATTCGCGACGAAATTGGTACTAATCATGGCGTTTACGATAATCCTATCGATCTGAGCGCCGATAGTTGGACCGTTATGCGCTTTTCTGAAACCGAAGAAAACGGCAAGCTGGAATGGTTAATTCGTAAAGATGGTTGCATGCACTGTGCCGATCCTGGCTGTCTGAAAGCCTGTCCTTCTCCAGGTGCCATCATTCAATATGAGAATGGTATTGTGGATTTTCATCAGGAAAACTGTATTGGCTGTGGCTACTGTATTTCCGGCTGTCCTTTCAATATCCCGCGTATCTCTAAAAAAGACAACCGTGCCTACAAATGTACATTGTGCTCCGACCGTGTGGCCGTGGGGCAGGAACCGGCTTGTGTGAAAACTTGTCCTACTGGTGCCATACATTTTGGTAGCAAGGAAGACATGAAGTTTTTGGCTAGTGAACGCATCAAGGATTTAAAACAGCGTGGCTTTGAAAAGGCCGGACTTTACGACCCGCAGGGAGTAGGCGGTACCCATGTAATGTATGTTTTGCATCATGCCGATAAACCCAGCCTGTATCACGGTCTGCCGGATAATCCGCATATCAGTACCACAGTTAAGCTATGGAAAAGTATGCTTAAACCAATAGCCGCCTTTGGTATTGCCGCCGCCGCTTTTGCTGGCTGGCTACACTACATTACCATTGGTCCCAATCGTCCTGATGATGATGAACAGGAAGTTCTGAATCGTGATGGTGAAATCCTCGAAGACAAAGGCGACGCATAATGACCAAAAAATTATTAATTCAGCGCTATAAAAAATCCGAGCGTTTTAACCACTGGGTTGTAGCCGGCTGTTTCGTACTGCTGGCCGTATCCGGTCTTGGCTTTTTCTATCCCTCTTTTTTCTGGCTCACAGAAGTATTTGGCTCTCCGCAGCTGGCGCGCATCTTGCACCCGTTTATCGGCGTCATTATGTTTTTAGGATTTTTTATCCAGTTTTTCCGCTATGTGAAACATAATTTTTTCGAGCGCGACGATATCAAATGGATGCTGGGTATCAAGCACATCCTGCTGGGTAAGGAAATCGGTGATACCGGTAAATACAACGCCGGACAGAAATGCATGTTTTGGCTGATGACAATCAGCATGGCGCTGCTGTTTATCAGTGGTCTAATTGCGTGGCGGCAGTTTTTCTCCGGCTATTTTCCTATTTGGGTGGTGCGGATTGCCTTGCTGGTGCATTCGGCTTCTGCCATTTTGTTGATAGTTGGTATCATTATCCATGTGTATGCGGCTCTGTGGATAAAAGGCACCATTCCAGCTATGGTTGAAGGTGTAGTGACGCAGGAATGGGCGAAAAAACATCATCCGCGCTGGTATCGTGAAATGATGGCCAAAAAAGCCGCCAAAGCGCAGCAAACATCTACCACGCAAAGTAGCGAATAAAACGCGTGCCTTTATCAGCTAGCCTGTCTGGTGACATTATAAAGACAGGTAAATATTGATTCTCTAATCTGTCCTGAAGAATATTCAGGACAGTTTCTTAGCACTACTCCCTGCATATAGGGACCTAAATCCTATGATTCACACTCCCGCCGAAAGCCGTACTGTCTGGGTAGCTCAGGACGGAAAATGCAGCAGCATCTGTGACAATATCAGTGCTGAAATCCCAGTAGCACTGGTTTATAACGGTATATCCCACGTGGTACTGATGGCTACGCCGGATAACATTGCCGAGCTAGCTCTCGGATTCAGCTTTAGTGAAGGTATCATTGAAAGCAAGGAACAGATTTACGCCATTGAAATTAGCGAACATCAGCATGGTTTGGTAGCAGACATTGAGCTGGCCAGTGCAGCTTTTGCCCGCCTGAAAAACCGGCGCCGGCAAATGAGTGGACGTAGCGGCTGTGGCTTATGTGGTCTCGATAGCCTCGCAGCCATACAGCCGGCAATTACCCCTATAATGCGTTCAGTGAATCTCGAATTTAGCAAAATAGGCGCTGCTTTGACCGATTTTAACCATCACCAACGCCTGCGCGCGCAAACTGGTTCCGTTCATGGTGTGGCGTGGGCTGATGGTGATGGCACAATTGTAACCGCGCGTGAAGACATTGGCCGACACAATGCTTTGGACAAACTAATTGGCTGGGGGTTGCAAGCAAAAGTGGATTGGAAGCAGGGTTTTGTGGTATTGTCCAGTCGCGCTAGTTTTGAAATGGTAATGAAATCAGCAATTACCGGTATCGGGTGTATCGTGGCTGTATCTGCGCCCACCACCTATGCCATTGATTTAGCTCACAAGGCTAATATCACGCTGGTGGGTTTTGCGCGTCATCATCGCCAAGTAATTTATACCCACCCTCAATTTTTTTCATCCTTAACGCATACATAAAACTAAAAATAATAGGGTATACTCTATTGTTTTTGTTTCGCTTGTAAGACTGAATAAGAACTATATTACCAATTACTGTAAGGACGACTATGTTATCGATTATTAAACGATATAGCCGTAATTTGGCCTGGCAAATTCTCTTTGCCCTGATTATGGGGGTAGCAGTGGGATTGTATCTGCATACCTTTTCAGATCCGTCTCATCCATACTACAAAACCTATCAATCTTGGGTAGTCAACGTATTACAGCCCATGGGCGATATTTTTATCCGCCTAATTAAAATGATTGTTTTGCCGATTATCCTTAGTACCCTCACACTTGGTATTGCCGGACTGGGTAATTCCAAAAGTCTGGGTAGACTAGGTGGCAAAACCATTCTCTATTTCGAAATCATTACCACCATTGCCATTGGCGTGGGTCTGCTGTTTGGTAATTTGTTTCATCCTGGCAGTGGTATCGATATATCTAATCTGCAGCACAGCAACGTTACCCAGTATGTGCAGAAAAGTGAAGCCTTGGCTGAAAAGCCGCATGGCCTTGTTGTCATGATTCTGGACATGATTCCGCATAATATCTTTGATTCACTTAGCACCGGCGAAATCTTACCTGTAATCTTTTTCTGTGTATTCTTTGGTTTGGGATTGACCAAACTGCCGGATAATCAGCGTTTGTTTTTCTCTGATTTTCTGAAAGTCATTTCAGACGTGATGTTTAAAATCACCAATATGATTATGCGCTATGCGCCAATTGGTGTGTTTGGTCTCATGACAGTAACCATCAGCAAATTCGGTTTCGGCTCCCTGATACCGCTGATGAAGCTGATTCTGATTGTATATTTGGCCATGATTGTGTTTACGCTGGTGATACTGGGTGGTGTAGCCTATTTCTGCCGCTTTAATATTTTCACCATCATCAAAATTCTTAAAGATGAATTGATTGTGGCGTTCTCAACCTCCAGCTCTGAAACAGCGCTCCCCAAAATGATTGAGAAAATGGAAGCCTATGGTGCGCCGAAATCCATTACCAGCTTTGTTATCCCTACCGGCTATTCCTTTAACTTGGATGGTTCTACTCTGTATCAGAGTATTGCCGTAATTTTTCTGGCTCAGCTATACGGCATTTCCCTGTCTGTGACAGACCAGATTATGATTGTCATTACCCTGATGGTGGCCTCTAAAGGTATTGCTGGTGTACCGGGCGTATCCTTTCTGGTATTGTCTGCCACGCTGGCCACTACTTCCATACCATTGGAAGGTTTAGGCTTTATCCTTGGTATCGACCGTATTCTGGACATGGGTCGCACCGTTGTAAACGTAATCGGTAATGCACTGGCTTCACTGGTTATTTCGCGCTGGGAGCATGATTTCGATGATGAAAAAGCGCGTGCCTATGAAAAAACATTGGGCATCAAATAATTCACTTTGAGGCACTAAAAAGGTTCAGAGACATCTGAACCTTTTTTTATGTACCTTAGTGATTCAGACGAAACAGGTATATGCTGTACTGCAATATTTCTACTGGCGTTGTTTGGCCAATTAGATTCTAGACACAGTGGTAAAACCAGACAAAAAGCATGTTTTTAGTTAAACTTGGTTATTTTTATTCCTAATACTAGCTGTTTAACGTTAGCAATGGTTACGCAGCTATCATTCACATAAACAAAGATATATGAAAACACAAGCAACACCGGAAGCCATACAGGCTCAGCCATTCTTCCATATCCCGTTTTGGCAGCAACCCGCTGCTGATATTTTTAGCCAGCGTGCCTTGCGCCTAAACGAACTGGCCGCTGAAGACAGTAGCGATTGGCAGCCATATTTGCTGTTACTGGCAGAGATATGTACAGCTCAGCAGAGTTTACTAGAGCGTTATACAGAGGCAGACTGGGTATTGCCTGCCACTAATGAGGGAGATTTACCATTCACACCGGCTTTGCTGAGTGAGAATCGTGGCTTAGCCGACCAGCTGTTTACTGATTTATATGCTTTGCTCCACGAGCAGTTGTCACCTACGGCGGTACAAGTATGGCAGGAAATATTGCATCTTAGCAGCGAGGAGCGTATCCGGTTGTGCCAGCTGGCAATCAATCAGCAGCTAGGTCTAGCACAGCAGGATTATCAAATATGGTTGAACGCTGTTGTACAGGTTATCTATACATTGGTAGCAAGAAGCTTAGCAGCAGACACAGTAAAACCATACCCAGAACCTGGATTTTGTCCTTGCTGTGGTACCGATGCCGTTGGTGCTGTGATAATCGGTCATGGTGAACTTGAAGGTTTGCGCTATCTCTGTTGTGGCCTGTGTAATAGCCGCTGGCACAGTGTGCGCGCTCGCTGTAGCTTCTGTGATAATAGTCGTGATTTAGGTATACAGCGTATAGAGCAGGCTACAGAAGGTGTTCTGGCTGCAACTGAAGCAGAATGTTGCCCCAGCTGTAATGCTTACCGTAAACGTTATCGTCTGGCTAAACAGCAGTATGCTGATCCAATAGCAGATGATCTGGCTTCTTTGATATTGGATATGCTTCTGAGTGATGAAGGCTGGCAACGTGGCGGAGCCAATCCATTTTTACTGATGGGAAAGATACCTAAACATTAAAATTAATGATAAGCTATTTAATTATTTACCTTTATTGAAAATAATAGATTTAAACAGTCAATTTGGACGATCAATTTCAATAAGACATTTATTAGCCGGAACCGTACGTGAACATTTATCTGTATATAGAAATTAGATTAAATGACCAAATTTGAGAAATTTTTTTTTATGACCATCGGGCCATTTATCATCATGCTGGGGATGTCTTGTTTAGTACATTCCATAGTTGATAAACAAAAATTTTATATTTCACTACAAAATAAAGCTAAATATCTATTGAGTCTGAATTGTAAGCTTAAGAAATGTGTCACTGAAGGACAAATAATATATAGTTATTCAGAATATTCAACAAATAATAATAGTAAATCTCTTAGGGCACCTATTTATCATTATCGTTATTACTTTGAAGTTAATGGTAAAACTTATAATAATGATAATCTACGGATATTTAGCGAGGGCTATGCGCTCACTAGAGGCAGAATGCGATATATCCCTTCTAGTGAATGGGATTCGAATCAATATTCTACAGAAAAAATCATTTATGATCCTTATAATCCGAACATAAATTTACCTTTGGAGTATGCGAAAGTATTGCCGGATATACCTAATCCTTATGTTATATATGAAGATTTATTGTGTATTTTGCTTGGAATATATTTTACCGTAATTTGTTATAAGGATATAGGAATATTAAAACGATAGTGAAATTTAATCAGTGTTTTAATTGATTAAGTAACCATATTTTATTATTTTTTAAAGTATTTTAATAATATATAATCTGATATATTAGATCTTTATTTTATTGGATACATTAATACAAATATATATAGATGTGCTATGTTTTCAGCAAACGATAAGAAGTATTTTTAAAACTCTGCTACAAATGTAAAAATTGGACTAAAAGACTTTTAATTTTAGTAGTGCCAAATTCTAATTGTTTAGAAAGCTTTAATGCTTTTCATAACTTATGTATTGTTTGCTTTTAAAAAAGGGTCTGATAAACCTATAGATAAAGAATTTTTTTTATCATTCATAGGTCAGGCAAGAATAAAATTTCAAGTTATAAAAGTAAATGTTTGAATTTTGGTAGGCTAAATTCAATTTCAATCTGAATATAATTCAATTGTTTCGAAATTAAATTAAAAGCCTGTTTTTCTACAGGCTTTTGAAGTTTTCAGTAGAGTAAATAATTTATATGGGATGTACTGTCAGCCATTGCCCTTGATGAATATCAGTTTGCGGTGGAATATCGATTAAAACTTGAGCATTTACGCAACTAGATAGCATATGTGAGCCTTGTTTATCCAGAAGCTGAACTTCAGGACCATTTTGGGTAAAGCATAGGGTACCACGTAGAAACTCTCGTCTTTTCTGATGATTTGGAGCGATGCTGAAGGCTGCTTTAGCCTGATAGCATGCGGGTAGGGATTGCTGAATAGGGCGGCCGGCGGCGGTTTGTAGTGCTGGCAGTCCCATTAGTTTGTAGGTAACGAAGCTGGCCACCGGATTGCCAGGCAGGAGCATGACACGGCATAGGTCGATTGTGCCCCATCCAAAAGGTTTACCGGGTTTTATTGCCAGTTTCCAGTGCTCGATGGTGCCCAGCTGCTGTAAAGCTGGTTTAACCAGATCGCGGTCGCCAACTGAGGCGCCTCCGGAAATAATAATACTGTCGCTGTCGGCTGCTGCGCGGGCGAGAGTATCGGTAATGATGTCGAGCTTATCCGGCAAAATGCCGCCATCAATAACCTCGATAAATGCATACTGGCGCAAACAGGCTAGCAGCATTGGCCGGTTGCTGTCGTATATCTGATGCTGCTCGAGCTTGTAATTGCCGCTTACCAGTTCATCGCCGGTGGTGAATACGCTGACGCGTAGTTTGCGGTACACTGGCAGTTCACTGGCACCTTGTGAAGCTGCTAGCCCGATGGCCTGAGGGGTAAGCAAAGCACCTTCCGGTAGTAAAACAGTGCCCTGCTTTAGTTCTTCGCCTTGACGGCGTATGTTTTCACCAGTATTAACTGTATGGGTGCTGGTAAGAATGTTTCCATTGACGCTGGTTTTTTCTTGCATGATAACGGCGTCAGTTTGAAGCGGAATGCCGGCGCCGGTGTAGATGCGCATAGCCTGTCCGTGTTGCAAGGTCTGTTGCCGGCTGTCTCCAGCCGCAGCTGTGCCAATAAGCTGCCATTCTGTGCAGTCCAGTCCGCACACGGCGTAGCCGTCCATGGCACTGTTGTCGAAAGCTGGCGCATCGGCCGTGGCGATGAGCGTCTGTGCCAAAATGCGACCGGCAGCCTGATTCAGTGTTACAGTCTCGCTATCTACTACGCGGACGGTCTGTTGTAGCAGGGTTTCCTGTCCCTGATAAAAATCCATCATGATGTTGTTACTCCGCAGCGTAGTCAGGTAAACATGGCGCTGCTGTTGTAGTTGGTAAAAGGGTGGCTGTTGGCAAAGGTAACGATAGCATGGCGGTATGGTTGAATAATTGAGCGCATGCTGTGTGAGCCGTTGCTGTGCAGTTGTTGTTGAATAGCTGTTAAATGATGCCGGCGCATCTGGCAGACAATGGGATGCAGATTGCTATTGTCTGCGGCACAAACGATATCCAGCTCTGGCTGTTGATACAGTCTCTGAAACAGGCCGTTAATAATCTCAGCGTTTAGAAAGGGCAGGTCGCAAGGTACTATCTGCACATATTCGATGTGTGATGGTAAGGTTTGCGCAGCGCTGACTATTCCGGCCAGTGGTCCCATTTGCTGATAGTCAGGTATATCGGTACAGACGGGATATCCGTAGCGGCTCAACTTGTCGATATCGCGATTGGCACTAATGATGATGTGCTCGCTACAATGATGCAGCTGTTGTAGAACAAGCGTGAGCAGAGGTTGTCCGTTAAGTGGCAGTAGGGCTTTGTTGGCTCCGCCAACACGAGTACCGAGTCCGCCGGCCAGTATAATCAGGCCAAGCTGTGCATTTATTGCCATGATTGCTTACGCTGTTGGTCGCTGTGTTTCATTTCTACCCAATGCTGTTTACCATTGGCAAAACATTCTTTTTTCCAGAATGGTGCTTCGGTTTTAAGATAATCCATGATGAAGTGATTGGCCTGATAAGCATGTTCGCGATGGCCACTGGCGGTAAGGACAAGTACGATCTGAGCGCCTACGGGCAAGTTGCCGATGCGATGAATCACGCAAACATAAGGTAATGTCCAGCGTTGTGCCGCCTGAGTGATGATATTGCTGATTTCATTCTCTGTAGCTTCGGGCATGTGGGTGAGAAAAAGGTGGCTGAGAGGCTGCTGCGGATTGTCATTACCTCGCACTTTGCCAATGAAGCTGACAACAGCTCCGCAATCTGGTGCACTGGCTTCTGCCAGTGCCAGTTCGTGGCTGAGATTGAAATCTTCCGTCTGTATCAGAATCCTTGTCTGCATATCAGCCTCCGGTTACTGGTGGCAGCAGTGCGATGCTGTCTCCGTCCTGTAGGCTGGTATTGCCATGCCGGATAACGTTATTGACGGCAATTTTGTAGACATTCCCCTCAGCCAGTACCTGTTGCCAAGGTTTGCCGCGCTGACGTAGGTGGGAGAGAAGGGTATTAGTGTCGGTAAAGTTTAGAGGAAGCTGTTCCTGTGTCAGACCAAGCTCTTCGGCAAAGCGTGCCAGATAAATCACGGTAATCATGAAGCAAACATATAGCAATCAATAATGGTTTATTATGCCGTTTTTTTTCCTGCTGTGGCAGATGGCTGCTGTTGATGCAATTGTATTTATGCAGAAAAATAATATAAAATAGCTGTTTTTTCTCAAGTTTTCTAGAAATTTGCCATTACGGGAATAATATTCTTTATCAGGCACTTACTTTACTCATGCTGATTGACCGCTTCAACAGACGTATTGATTATCTGCGCATTTCGGTAACGGATAAATGCGATTTACGCTGTACTTATTGTATTCCGCAAGGATTTACAGAATTTGAAAAGCCAGCAAACTGGTTGTCGTTTGCGGAGATCGAGCGGGTGGCCGGAGCTTTTGCGCGCATGGGGGTGTCGCGGTTTCGGTTAACCGGCGGTGAGCCGTTGCTGCGAAAAAATTTGCCCGAACTGGTGGCGCGGCTGGCAGCATTGCCAGGGATAGAGGATTTGTCTTTAACCACCAATGGCACGCAGCTAAAGAAATATGCTTCTGAATTGCGCCAGGCAGGGCTCAATCGGCTGAATGTTAGCCTTGATTCCTTGCGACGAGAATGTGTGCAGGAGATATCCGGCAAGGATAGTTTTGATAAAGTAATAGACAGTTTGCAGGCGGCACGCGATGCCGGCTTTGAACGGATTAAAATCAATATGGTGCCGCTGCCCGGCGTTAATACTGCTGATATTGACGATATGGTGGCGTTCTGTATTGAAAACGGCTTTATTTTGCGCCTGATTGAGGTTATGCCAATGGGTATGAGCGGACGTAAACTGGAGTATTTCAATCTGCTCGAACTAATTGAAAATCTGCGGCCAAAATATCAATTGCATGAGAGCCAGCGTGTTTATGGTGGCGGGCCAGCTAAATATTGGGAAAGTGTTGATGGTCGTTTTACGCTAGGGTTAATTACACCACGCTCGCAGCATTTCTGTGCTTCCTGCAATCGGGTGCGGATGTCGGTTGATGGTACGTTGTATCTGTGTCTGGGTCAGGATCAAAGTATGGCTCTGAAGCCTTTGCTGGCTGCAAGCTGTAGCGATGAGCAATTAGAAGCAGCCATCCGGGATGCAGTGGATTTAAAACCGGAAAAGCATGAATTTAATGAGCAGCCGGATAAGATTGTGCGCATTATGGCCAAAACAGGTGGCTGATACTGAAGTTACGCCCTAAAAAAGCCCGCTGGTTTAGCGGGCTTTTTTGTGTCAATCAAAACAGAGTCAGTGTCCATGGAAGTAGATAGGTTTGCACCAATGTAAATATACCGGCAATCAGACAGAAAAACAGACTGTGACGCACAGTAAAGCGGAACAAATCAGATTCCTTGCCCGCCAGCCCCACTGCAGCACAGGCAATGGCAATAGATTGTGGGGATATCATTTTGCCAGTTACCCCACCAACAGAATTGGCTGCTACAGCCAATATAGGATCCATGCCTACCTGCAAGGCTGTATTGGCCTGTAGTGCACCAAACAGGGCATTTGCAGAAGTGTCGGAGCCGGTTAGGAAAACGCCTACCCAGCCGAGAAATGGTGAGAAAAATGGAAATGCTTTGCCAGTGTCAGCCAGTGCCAGAGCCAGTGTTGAGGATAGGCCTGAGTAGTTAACCACATAGGCAAAGGCCAATACCAGCCCGATTGAAAGCACTGGAAAACGCAGGTCGTACAGAGTGCTTTTGAATGTATCAATGGCAAGACGTGGTTTAATTTTCAGGATAAGCACGGAAATAATGGCGGCCAGCAGAATGGAGGTGCCAACAGCGCCAAGAATATTCAGCTTGAATTCAGCCGCTATCGGAGCGTTTTCAGCAACGATAGGAGCTGTTTTGATAACCAAATTATCCAGCATTGGCCAGTGAATCTTAATCTGACTGAATGAATTCAACCATGATTGCAGCGGTTTGATTGTCCATACGGCCACACACACAGTTAGGATAACAAACGGTGACCATGCCAGCATAATTTGTTTTTTACTATATTCTGTGGTTTTGCGCTCAGTACTGGACTGCTGCATGCCGTTAAAAGTGAATATTTGTTTGGGCTGCCATTTCTGTAAAAACAGAGTCAGGCACACCATACTAACAAGGGCTGAAGTTACATCAGGTAATTCGGGGCCAATGAAATTGGCGGTAATAAACTGTGTGCCGGCAAAGGATACGCCAGACACCAGCAGTGCCGGCCAAGTTTGGCGGATACCCCGCATGCCATCCATGATAAATATCAGATAAAACGGTATAACAACAGACATCATTGGCAGTTGGCGACCGGCCAGCTGGCCAATATGAAAGGGATCGATACCAGAAACCTGTCCACCGACCAGAATCGGAATACCCAGTGCCCCAAAAGCTACCGGAGCAGTATCTGCAATCAGGCATAAGCCAGCTGCAAACAAGGGTCTGAAACCCAACCCTACCAGCAGTGCCGCACTAATAGCAACCGGTGCTCCGAATCCAGCCGCACCTTCTAGAAAAGAGCCGAAGCAAAAACCGATGAGCAGCAGTTGTAGACGCTGATCTTCGGTGATAGAGAGAATCGAAGCGCGGATGATGTCAAAATGGCCGGTTTTAACGGTCAGGTTATACAGAAATACGGCTGTAATGATAATCCACGCTATTGGCCACAGGCCATAGAAGAAACCATATAATGCGGAAGATAATGCAAGTACCGGCGGCATTTTATAGGCTGCTACGGCCACGATAATTGCCAGAACCAAGGTAATGGCTCCGGCGATATGGCCTTTCATGCGCAAGACAGTAAGTGCCACGAAGAAAAATATTATGGGTAACAGGGCAGCCAGTAGGGTCAGGTAGACACTGTTGCCTAATGCCGAGTAGTTTTGTACCCATGTTTGCATGTGGTTTCTCCTCAATGTGTGAGTATGTTGGCTTAAAATTGATTGGTATATGCGGAATATTTGTGATTAGTGGTGATTTTTATGAATCAAATTAATGGTATTGTGGCCGTAATGCTGCTGTGACTGTTACTTTAAGAAATAAAAATGTTATCGTCAATGTTTGTGGTTTTATTTCAATAAATGTAATGATAAACGACTGACTGAATGTGGCTGTTGCGGCTAATAAATGTTTATCTGCATGAGCTAAATGTGTGATTGAGAAAGCCGGCTAGATAAGCTTGCGGCAGTAGCACAAGTATGTACGTCACTGAGAATTGGCTGACACTGTATCTGGTAGTAAACAGATTGACTCCGGTAAATCGTGGCAGATTATATAGACTGTCTGTATACTCAATGTAACAAAATAGCGAATGAATTCCATATGGTTGAGGCTAAGCAAAGCTGTGTCTTGCTGAGATTAGTATGTGATAAGTCGCTGCTTGAACAGCGAAAAAAAATAGGCTTTTAAGGAGAAAAACCAACAGCCGGCAAAATTATTGTGTCTGTCACAAAGTTGTCATGTTGGTCTTTTACAATAAGTCAGGATAGCACCTGCTAATAGGGAGAAAACTGTGTCTGCTTCGTCTACGACCTCGTCGTCTGGGGCAATTATGTCTGTATCTGGGAAAACGGGTAAAGTAAGTATTGTTTTGTTTCTGCTGATATTGCTTAGCGGATTAGCTTATGCTGCGGTGTGTATCTATCATGATCTGCAGGGTATTCCCCGGTCTTCATTGCTGGTCTATGCCTTATTAACAGTTGCTTTGCTGATTGCACTGGCATTTGAGTTTGTGAATGGGTTTCATGATACGGCCAATGCCGTAGCCAGCGTGATTTACACGCGCTCGCTCAGTCCTAATACTGCTGTAATCTGGTCTGGTGTGTTTAATTTTCTCGGGGTAATGCTATCTACCGGTGCTGTTGCTTATGGTGTGATTTCACTGCTGCCGGTTGAACTGATTCTACATATGGGCAGTGGCGTCGGATATGCAATGATATTTGCATTATTGTCCGCAGCAATTATCTGGAACCTTAGTACCTGGTGGCTGGGTTTGCCTGCATCCAGTTCGCATACGTTGATTGGTTCGATTATCGGTGTCGGAGTGGCCAATCAGCTAATGTCTGCTCATCTGGGTACCAGTGGCGTAAGCTGGAAACAGGTGATCAATGTGGGCGAATCCCTGCTTTTTTCTCCGCTGCTTGGTTTTGTGCTGGCTGGTCTGCTGCTGATTTTATCGAAAAAATTGCTGCGAATACCAGCCTTGTACCGTGCACCGGAAAATGACGCTCCGCCACCGTGGCCAATACGCCTATTGCTGATTTTTACCTGTACCACGGTAAGCTTTGCACATGGTTCGAACGATGGTCAGAAAGGCATGGGACTAATTATGCTGATTTTGATAGGAACCGTCCCAATGGCCTATGCATTGAATCATGCTGTGCCCAAAGAAGAATGGGTGAAGTTTTCGGCTAATTCGCTTTCTGCCCAGCAAACTATAGAAGGATTGCTGCCAGCGGGCTTGGTACTGCCGCAAAATGCAGATGCACGTGCTGAGATCACTGCTTTGGTAGAAGACAAGCAGGGTACGCCGCAGCAGCTGGCAGCGCTCGCGCAGCTGGTGCATATTGTGGCGCATGATGTCAGTAAAAGCGACAGCCTGCGTAATCTGCCGCCGGAGCAGGTAGGCAATATTCGCAATGATATGTATCTGGTGTCAGAATCGCTAACCTTGCTGCAAAAAAATAGCTTGCATCGCCAATATAATCTTAATTCGGCACAAATAGCGAGTTTGAAGGCTTATCATACGTCTATAGACCATGCTACCAAGTATATTCCGGTGTGGGTGAAGGTACTGGTGGCACTAGCGCTGGGACTAGGTACACTAGTGGGTTGGAAGAGAATTGTGGTAACAGTGGGCGAAAAAATCGGTAAAACTCATTTATCGTATGCACAGGGTGCTTCTGCCGAGCTGGTGACTGCTTCGCTGATTTTTGCTGCCGACCGTTTTGGCTTACCGGTCAGCACCACACATGTACTGACTTCGGGTATTGCCGGTACCATGGCTGCCAATAAAAGTGGATTGCAAAAGTCTACCATCCGCAATCTGGTTATGGCGTGGGTATTGACCCTACCTGTTTCCATACTGCTGGCCGGTGTATTATTTTGGTTTTTC
Organism: Snodgrassella sp. B3088; assembly: GCF_026535815.1. Classification (NCBI taxonomy): domain Bacteria; kingdom Pseudomonadati; phylum Pseudomonadota; class Betaproteobacteria; order Neisseriales; family Neisseriaceae; genus Snodgrassella; species Snodgrassella sp. B3088. The sequence goes on along the minus strand of NZ_JAFNPG010000009.1, from coordinate 68,028 downwards.
CGTACGATTTTTTAGCATATCGGGCAAGTTTGTGTCCTTGCTGGCTGCATACACTGTAATAATTTGCCAAATACTCTTGCGTGGTGCTGTATTTCACAGTTTAATGTCGGTTTAGAGGTGGCTGTGCTGGTGCACGTCATATAGATACTTGCTTCCCTCATTACTGTGGGCATACAAATTGGAAATCGTGTATGAAAAAATCACTGGTATTGTCAGCCATCGTCAGTGTGCTGATTGCTGCCTGCTCGGATGCCGGTACAGCAAACAAAAATGCGGCCTCCACTAACGGAGTCATGAATCCAACAGATCAGCTCAATATCTACAACTGGTCGGATTACGTAGACCCTGATACCGTAAAAACTTTTGAAAAAGAAAATAAAATCAAAGTTCGTTACGACTATTATGACAGTAACGAAACACTAGAAGCTAAAATCCTGATTGGCCGTTCCGGCTATGATTTGGTAGTGCCGTCTATAGCCAATGTCGGCCGCGAAATCAAGGCGGGCGCCTATCAGCCGGTTAACAAAAGCCAGCTATCTTACTACAATAATATCGACCCTAATCTGTTAAAAATGATGGATAAGGTCGATCCAGGTAATAAATACGCAGTACCCTATTTCTGGGGTATGAATACCATTGGCATCAATAAGGTTTTGGTTGATAAAGCACTGGACGGCAAGCTGCCAGATAATCTGTGGGACTTGGTATTCAATCCTGCCTATACGCATAAACTCAAAAGCTGTGGTATTTCGCTGTTTGACAGCCCTACCGAGCTGTATCCTCTGGCTTTGCATTATCTGGGTAAAGACCCGAACAGTAGTGCTCCGGAGGATATCCGTGCAGCAACCAATTTGATTAAATCTGTGCGTAATGACATCAAGCGCTTTAGTTCTTCAGGCTATATAGATGATATGGCGCGCGGCGATCTGTGTGTAGCCACAGGCTATGGCGGCGACCTGAATATAGCCAAAAAACGAGCTGAGGATGCCAAAAGCGGTGTTCATTTAGAGGTACTGGCACCGAAAGAGGGGGTGGGTATTTGGATTGATTCATTTATGATTCCCAAAGATGCTCAGAATGTTGCCAATGCGCTTAAATACATCAATTACACTCTTGATCCTAAAGTGGCTGCCAAAAATGGTAATTATGTAACGTTTGCTCCGGCCAGCAAACCGGCACGGGCTCTGATGAATAGCGAAATCAGTAGTGATCCAAGTATATTCCCCACACAGGCAGTGCTGGATAAAAGTTTTGTGGTATCACCCAAATCTCAGGATGCAGTGCGTCTGGCTGTGCGCCTGTTTCAGCAGGTAAAAGCAGGTCAATAGCGGTTGATTGCTGAAATACAAATGCTCAATCCTTTCAGGGCCTGCATCGTATTTAGTAGTCTAAAAAAACGAACCGTTTCGGTTCGTTTTTTTATGTTATTACTTTTATACAGTCTCAATTAATAACAGTTAATCAATACATCCTGTCTGTTCATTTTTACAATGAATATCTGCATTGCATGCTTGCTTGTTGGCACAAAATCAGCATATATAGCTGTCAGAACAGGTGTAAACCCTTATAATTAGTGGCTGAGCTTAAAGCAGATAGGTTTCAGCAGAGATTCTGGCAGTTGCCTGCAGATGGCTTTCAGGTGTCTCCAGCCTTTTATTTCAATAATTGAAACAGGCTACCAGCAATTTCTATGGGCTTAAAGTAGCCCAGTTGTAGCAAGACAAAGATTTTTAACTGGGATAGGTATGAGAATTTTAATTTGTAATGATGATGGATATTTATCCGCAGGATTAGCTCTACTAGCGAAAGTGGCGGCAGAATTTGCCGAAGTCAGAGTCGTGGCACCGGAAAGCGACCAAAGTGGTGTAAGTAACTCATTTACCCTCAATCGTCCTCTGTCGATAAAAAAAGCTGCTAATGGCTTTTTTTATGTCAACGGCACGCCAACTGACTGTATTCACGTTGCGCTGCATACCATGTCCGATTTCAAACCAGATTTAGTGCTTTCTGGCATCAATCATGGTGCCAATATGGGCGATGATGTCTTGTATTCCGGTACCGTAGCTGCTGCTACCGAAGCATTTTTGATGGGTATACCGGCACTGGCCTTTTCGATTAATGACCGCAGTGGCCGCTACTGGGAGACTGCTGAAAAAGCGGTAGCTACTGTTTTAACCAAAATATGCGCACATCAGCCAGCCCAACCGTTGTTATGGAATATCAATATTCCGGCTGTTACTCCAGAGAGTGTTCAGGGCTATCGTGTGGCCAGACTCGGTCGCCGGCATCACGAACAATGTATTGTGCCTTTAGATAGTCCACGCGGCGAAACCATGTATTGGATTGGTGGTGTAGGACCTGCCGATACCAGCTGGCAGGATACGGATTTCAGCGACAATGAAGCCGGTTTCGTGACTATTACACCGCTTACCCTTGACTTAACTGATTATCAGCAAATGGGTGCAGTCAGCACTTTTTTGCAAGATGTACAGTGGTGACAGAAGTGGGACAGGGCGTGAGCTGGACAGGCTATGAATTCCGGCGGGCACGGATGGTAGAAAGACTGCGCCAAATGGGGATTACCCGCACGGAAGTGTTATCCGCTATGTCTGCTGTGCCGCGTCACGTTTTTGTTGAAGAAGCGCTGCGTTCGCATGCGTATGATGATATGTCGCTGCCGTTAGGGTTGGGACAGACCATTTCCCAGCCGTATACCGTGGCAGTGATGACGCAGTTGTTGTTTGCCAGACGCGCTATCAACCCGAGTCTGCGTATTCTTGAAATCGGGACTGGCTGCGGATATCAGACGGCTATTCTACAAGCACTGGGTTTACGCGAAATTTATTCTATTGAGCGGCTGCGTCCGCTACATGAGCGCGCCAAACAAAACCTGCGTGCAGTTCGTTTACTTGCCCATGCACGGCTGGTATGTGGAGATGGCTATCTGGGCTTGCCTCAGGAAGCACCTTTCGATTGCATTATTCTCACCGCTGCACCGAAAGAAGTCCCTTTGCCGCTGTTGCAGCAACTTTCTATTGGCGGGCGCATGGTGTTGCCACTGGATGAGGGCGGTGTGCAGTTTTTGTGGGTAATTGATAAAACAGCCGAAGGCTATCAGGAAACCTGTGTCCAACAGACTTTATTTGTGCCATTGGTGAATGATAAATAAATCTATCCTTGGAAAAATTAAGCTTGAAGTTAACAACTCTTCCGTGAGCCAAAGGCTGCTTACTGATATCAAGATTACATTTTTCGCAGATAGCAAAATACCATCTTTGTAAATTAACAGAAAATCAGCAAAACTACTGCCATCAAGATTAAGATCTGCGGTGATATCTCAATTTGGTGTTCAGCTACTTGGCAAATAATGTCCTCATGTCCATAGGCATAGCAGCCAAAAATAATCATATTTCTTATGCAGGCTGTATTGTCTAACTACGATGAAATGGCCGCAAATATTTGTAGTATCAACTGCGCCATCGGCAAACAAAGTGTCGAAATAATCTTTCTTCCTTCATAGCTGATAGGCAGCTTAGGCCTAAAACATTTGTAATAATAGCCTTTGCTAACTTTAACGCACTGATATTTCTGGTCATATATTCATTACTGGTTAGATTACAATGCTGACGCAAACATTCACACTGTTGCTGCGCTCATCTTTCAGATACTACAAATAAATGGACGGTACAACAGCCTGACCGCAGCAAAAACAATAGCACTACAATAGACTTTTTATATTTCCCAAACAACTTTAATTATTACCCTATTAATAAAATCCTGTAAAAACACAATTACTGGAAAAGCGATATGAACAAAATTTGCTCTGAAAATTGGTTTGTCAGTTAGGGCAGAGTTTGTATCATCTTTACCAGTGCCGGTGGGAGAAGTAAGATAATCAAAGCAGATGAATTATCCGCTATAAGCAATTTAATGAATCTGGAATCAACCGATTCAATAAGATAGGGATAGATAAAGATGAAAGTTGCCGTTTTTGTGGAACCCGGTAAAGTAGCCATACGAGAAATGGACAAACCAGTTATACAGCAGCCCACTGATGCCATTATTCGTATTGTTCGTGCCTGTGTTTGTGGTTCAGACTTATGGTGGTTTCGCGGTATCAGCCAGCGCGAGTCTGGTAGCACAGTGGGTCACGAAGCCATTGGTGTGGTGGATGAGGTTGGCGATGCCGTAACTTATATTCGAAAAGGTGATTTTGTTATCGTCCCTTTCACCCATGGCTGCGGCCATTGCGCTGCATGTGAGGCTGGTTTTGATGGTAACTGCCTGAACAAACAAGATGGTGGCAATGGCGGCTATCAAGGTGAATATCTGCGTTTCAGTAATGCTGACTGGGCTCTGGTAAAAATTCCTGGTCAGCCACAGGATTATTCAGACGCAGTGCTCAATTCGTTGCTAACACTGGCTGATGTGATGGCTACCGGCTATCATGCGGCTTCCAGTGCTGAAGTTAAAGCAGGGGATACTGTGGTGGTGATGGGAGATGGTGCCGTCGGCTTGTGTGGTGTAATAGCAGCCAAACTACGTGGAGCAAAACGCATTATTGCCATGAGTCGCCATCCGGACAGGGCATTGCTGGCACAGGAATTTGGTGCCACAGATATTGTGCCCGAACGCGGCGAAGCAGCTGTTGCAAAAGTTTTGTCCATGACGGCTGGAGCAGGCGCGGATGCGGTGCTGGAATGTGTAGGCAGTGAAGAATCTTTACAAACTGCTATCGCGGTTGCGCGGCCGGGAGCTATTGTAGGTTGTGTTGGCGTGCCGCATCAAAACGAAATCAAAACAGGTGATATTTTCTGGCGCAATATAGGGCTGCGTGGCGGTATCGCCAGCGTAACCACTTACGATAAGAATTTGTTGCTTCAAGCAGTGTTGGATGAAAAAATTCAGCCGGGAAAAGTATTTACCCAGCGTTTTGCTTTAAATGATATTCAGGCTGCATATGAAGCCATGGATCAGCGTAAGGCGATTAAGTCTTTGTTAGTTATTGATAATTAATTGATGATAAAAAATTCCCTGCCGGTAATTAACTATCTGGCAGGGAATATATTTTTTCAATAATGTTTTACATTGCTATGCTTTAAAATTAAAAGATACCTTTCATGCCTTCAGGGGTATAACGTTCGCCCTGAATGTTGATAGTATTTTTTAAATCATTTAAAGTCTGAACATCAGCTGCGTCCAGCTTTAACAGACTTGCCTGATTGTTTTCGTGCAGATATTTAGGGTTTTTGGTACCTGGAATTGGTACGATATGTTCCCATTGTGCCAGCAACCAGGCCAGTGCAATTTGTCCCATAGTGCAGTTGTATTTAACTGTCATTGGTTCGAGTGCCTGTAGAAGCCGTTTATTATGTTCCAGATTCTCATCCTGAAAGCGTGGGTTAGTGCGGCGGAAATCATTTTCAGACAATTCGTCTTTGTTTTGAATTTTACCAGTCAGGAAACCACGACCCAGTGGAGAGTAAGGCACCAAACCAATATTTGATTTTTTCAAAACTGGAAGGATGTCATCTTCAATTTCGCGTGTCCACAAAGAATATTCGGTTTGTACTACATCCACCGGATAAACAGCGCAGGCGCGCTGTAATACAGGCACAGATACTTCGCATAAACCAACATTGGCAATTTTGCCTTCTTTTACCAGATCAGCCAAAGTTTGCATGGTTTCTTCTATTACCGCATCTGGGTCAATACGGTGGATATAATAGAGGTCAATCTGCTCAATACCTAGTCGTGTCAAAGATTCATCACAGCATTTTCTGATATAGTCTGGATGGTTATTAATATTGCGGTTATATCCGGAAGTACTGTTTCTGTCTATACCGCACTTAGACGCGATTGTCAGCCCAGCGCGGGTTGAAGCCGGCAGGGTTTTTAATACTGAACCAATCAGCTTTTCATTAGCTCCGCGCCCATACATATCGGCTGTGTCAATTAGCGTAACGCCGCTGTCGATTACCTCATGCAACATTGAGCTTGCTTTAGCTGTATCAATGTCGCCATAGAATTCACTCAGCCCCATGGCACCATAGCCAATAGCTGAAACGGTTAAATGCTGGCCAAGTTTTCTTTGTGGTAGAGATTGAGTCATTATTGATTTTCCTATCAGTGAAATAATGCCAGAACTGTGTCTTTCAGGAATTTATCTTTTCGGCGCAGCTCTGAACAATGCTTAATTGCTGATACTGATAGTAATTAATCAAATCTGTTTAGAGAAATACAAAATTATTGATACAAAAAACATATCAATATGGTTGTAAATTTTTACTTATCACAAACATTAGCTTATGCTGATTCTTTAGGTAAATCTTGTTGTGTAAAGTATTCCGTGATGGCCAGAATAGTAGGATTATCCATAGCTGAAGTATGCCACAGAAGATGCATATCCATCGAAAGCATTTGTTCATATTTCGCAGTAAGTTTTTTATATACCACGCCTGCTACTTGAGCCTGTGCCATTGAATCAGGTAGTAGCAACATGGCTCTGCCCATAGCTATTTCCATAAGCATAGTCAAAAAATTTGGTAACTTTTCTTTTAGCAACAGTGGCTTGCTAAGTTGACTATTTACCTTTTGTAACTTATCGTACAAATTAGGATGCTGATAACGCTTACACCAATACAGCGGCAAATCCTGCACCATATTTAAATCAATTTCTTGCTCTACACTGGCAGGATGCTGCTCGGGCAAAGCCAAAACCAGTTTTTCCCGATGAACTAATAAACTTTTGGCTTGAAGGCTGGTGTTTTTATATTCAGAAATAATCACCATATCTATATTGCTTTTATTAAATTCAGCCATAAGTTCTTTGCAAGTATAATCTTGCTGTAACAAGTCGATATGTTGATTAAAGCGGCGGATAAATTCACTGAACAGTGGAATAAAATTAAAACCAAGAATCTTGGTAATACCCATTGTTACCTTACCAGCAGGCAAATTATGCACATAATTGACTGCCTGTGATAAACCTTCCAGCCAGCTTTTCGCTTTTTCCCTGAATTCTCTGCCTTGTTCGGTCAGCAACACATAACGGGTATTGCGCACCAGCAAAGTAGTTTGCAGTTTTTGTTCCAATTCCTTGATTTGCATAGATAGCGGCGGCTGACTAATGCCTAGGCGGCTGGCAGCTTTCCGGAAATTACCTTCTTCACACACTGCCAGAAAGTATTGCAGCTGCTTTATAGTTGGCAGATGCCGGCTGTAAAGAACTGAATTGTCTGGATGTAATTGTTCCTGAGGCGGTGGTGAATAAAGCATATTTTCCCCTGTTTAAAGTAATGAAAAAACAGCAATAGAGATAGTATAAATCAATTTAATTTCAAAAAAATATATGTATTCTGGTTGCGAAATGTTAATTTATTTATTTATTTTCATAATTTTGCCGGTATTTGCAATCTGTTGAAAAAAAATTCATTATGAGCAACTGATGATGCAGTATCTAAAAAAATGAAGCCAGTTACAAAGATCCAGACAGTGAAATTTTTACACTGAAGAATGGGTGTAATCAAACAGGTATAAGAGAAGTGGATACTGGTTTAATCTAATGGTCTATACCAACAGTACAGATGAATATCAAGAACAGGGTGTGAGTAAGTTTAGCTGAATTGGTAGGTTTGCAATGCCAATTCAGCTCGTGAACTTCTTTATTAGATTAAGTTTAATTGGCTAAAGATATATCCCGCCGTCTAAATATCATAACTGCTATAAGAAATAAGATGCAGGTATAGACAATATTGGCCGTAAAGGTAATATATAAATCTTTATCTACAGATTGAAAGTATGTGTTTTTGACTAATTCAATCAAATAATTATTTGCGTTTAGAGGGGATAATTTATAGATTAAACTATCTGGGGATAAATCAAAATAGCGTAAATTTATAATTTTCCACAGAATATCTGCAAAGAAATAATACATAAAACAGAAGGCGGTTATAAAGGCGGTACTGCTGGTGAAGGTTGAAAGTAGTAGTGCTAGAGAGGAGTAAAATATCGTTACGACTAATGAGAGTGCAATAAATAACACGATCGTTTTCAATATTGCATTGAATTCGGGCAGATGAGCTGTGGCCAATAGCTGTAATAATAAAACACCGATTGCACTTAATATCGGTAATACCGGCATAAGCAGAATAATGGAGCCTATTTTTGCTAGTAGTATTTTATATCGTTGGTAAGGGCGGGTAAGAATAAATTTGATTGTACCACGGGATATTTCTGTGCTCAGTGTATTAGATGCCATTAATATGGCAATATAATTTGAATAATAATAGCATATTGTCATCCCCCAAATAAATATCTTTTCTGATTTTTCAGGTGTAATAGCTGTATCTGATTTGCTGATGGCTAGATATATTCCGCCATAATAAAAGATATATACAAACAATAATATTAATGGCATAACAATTGTGTAGGTGGATTTACTAAGGTATTTACGCCATTCATTTAAAATTAACTTCATTATTTAATTCCTTTTTGATACTTTTGATTATCGTTATGAATGATGCTGAGGAATGATTCTTCCAGTGAGCTTTGGGTTAGTTTTATGCTCAGCAGGGGTATATTGTGTTCAATTAGTAGTTTGGCTATTTGTGCTCTTGGGTCTTCTTCAAATTGGTTAATCATGATTTCGAGACTGTTAAGCTGATTGTTTACCTGATAACCATGTTGCTGAAGTATTTCTTCAGCCTGTAATATGTTTCCTCCGACTTCTAGATGAATGATATTATTGGATTTCCCTAGAAAATCATGTATGGAGCCTGCATATATTTGTTTTCCTCGATTGATAATGAAAATATCGTTAACAATTTCCTGTAATTCGGAGAGGAGATGGCTGGAAATAATAATGCTGTTGCCGTCGCAGACAAAGTCTTTCATTAGGCTACGAAAATCTTTTATTCCCTCTGGATCAAGCCCATTCATGGGTTCGTCCAGAATAAGAACTTTAGGCTGATGAATGGTGGCATTGGCAACACCTAATCTTTGCCGCATGCCTAGGGAGAAGCCTTTTACTTTTTTCTTTTCTGCGCCTTTAAGTCCAGTATGAGCCAATGTTTGCATGATCTCTTCATTGGTGATGGCCCGGCGGCTCATATTGGCAAAAATTTGCAGATTTCTGAAACCAGACATGTAATTATAGAATTCCGGGTTTTCGATTATTGTGCCTAAATTGAATGCCGCTTTTTCAAAATCTTTCTGGATATCATAACCACAGATTTTGATTTCTCCGCTATTGGGAAACATTAGGCCGGTAAGCATTTTCAGCATGGTGGTTTTACCAGCGCCATTTGGGCCTATAAATCCCATGATGCGTCCGGGGGCAATTTTAAAGCTGATGTTTTCCAGAATATGCCGGCCTGAAATTTTTTTGGAAACTTGGTTTACTTCTATCAGATAATCAGTATTGCTCACGATAAGCCTTTCTTATTGTTTGTTTTGTTGTGAATCGATTTGATGCAAGAGTTTCAAGTTTTGCATATTTGTCTCCGATGAAAAGATATATGAATAATGATTTAAAAATATTTTTGAATAATAATGTATTATACAAAAATTAACAATTATATCTAATAAATATGCAGGGTAACTTTTATGTTTGTGCGCATTAGTTGATATGTATGAGTTTTTAGATTTTTGTGGTTTTTTGGGCTAGGATATTTAACAGATAACTTGTGAAATTGATTTAATCTACAGCTAAAAGGGTTTGATTTTTTTATTACGGATTAGACCTTGATAAGTAACCAAGTGTTTTATTCAGATTGATGATTTTACACTGAGGTATTGCGGCCACATTTTTTTAGAAATGAAAGTATGGCTACTAATATGTCATTATTTTTTATTAGTTCGTTTTAATCTTTTTTAAATCAATTGATTGGTTAAATTGGTATAAAAGTTGTTTTTAGATTTTTTTGAATATTTTTATATTAATAAATACATTGGTATATATTTTCTTGATTTTATACCCAGTATTTTAGGTACCTCTTTAAATTTTTGATATCGTTTATTTTTCAATAATGATTTAAAAACATTTTTATTAGGGCAACAAAGTTTATTTAAGGCTTATTAAAAGATTAGCAATTTTGTCTTTGTTGGTTCTAAAGTTCTTGGTTTATTAGGATTCTGAAAAATTTGGATTATATTGTTTTTTTACTAATTAGTATGAATACTGGAATGTAGCCCCAATTTGTGTTGAAGCTTGGCAAGCAGGATAGTGCTTGAGTGCTGGCTTGTTTGGATGATGCTGAAGTAGAAATTTTTAGCTCTAGAGAAGAATGCAAGTTGATCGCTACTGGGAATATATTTGTTGAATTCTTAACAAGATTGGCTAGTGTGAAAATTCTTGGGTAAGGCTGATAATAAAAAAGCACAGCATAAGCTGTGCTTTTTTATATTATNTGGCGCGGCGGACGGGGCTCGAACCCGCGACCCCCGGCGTGACAGGCCGGTACTCTAACCAACTGAGCTACCACCGCGCAAGTTTTACGCTATTGCATAAAACAAAAAACTGGTGGGTGATGACGGAGTCGAACCGCCGACATTCTGCTTGTAAGGCAGACGCTCTACCAACTGAGCTAATCACCCGTACTTGGGAAAGACGCTATTAAACCAGATATGCTGTCGGCTGGCAAGTGTTGGATGTGAAAAAATTAGCTTGTACCTTGTAATGACCAGTTTTCAAAGAGTATTACTTTGTCTCTAGGACCAAGTACGACAAGTGTATCTTCGGCCTTAAACTGAAAATCAGGACTGAATGTGCGTAGCTGATGTGCATTGCGGCGTACAGAAAGTAGTTTGATTTTTAGTTTCTCAAGTGGAAGTTCGTTGATGCTTTTGCCGACGAGAAAAGCATCAGGTGGTAGGGTGAAGGCTTGACGATAGTAATGTATGTTTTCTTCGGACAGTTCATCATCGCTGCCAGCAAACAGGCCTTCGAGCGCTTGATAGCGGTTTTGGCGGATGCGCTGCATGATTTGATACACTTCATCAAATGGTTTGCCGGAACTGAGCAATGCTTGGCTGGCCAATGTCAGGCTTGATTCTTTTTCGTCGGAGACGATGTCGTCTGCACCCATGTTGGTAAACACTGGAATGTTGTCGTCGTTGGTTACGCGCACGATTACAGGCATGGTGGGTGCAATAAGCATGATGTTGTTGAGGATGTGTTTGGCCTCGGTCATGTTGTTGATGGTAATGAGTACGGTATTGGCTCGTTTCAAGCCTGCTGCCTGCAAAACTTCCTGTCGTTTGGCATCACCAAAGGTGACTGGCTCACCGGCCGCTTTGGCTGTGGCAACGCGCTCGGCATCCAAATCAATGGCGTAGTAGGGTGTGTTTTCTTGTTGCAATATGCGGGCGATGCTCTGGCCGCAACGTCCAAAGCCGATGATAAGGATGTGGTCGGACTTGCTCATGGTTTCAACGAGTATGGTTTGCAAGTCTGCAGCCTGTTCGTCCCAGCTGCGTTTTACCAATAATCCTGAGAGTTTATCTGCACTTTTCATGATAAAGGGCGCCAGTATCATGGAGAGTAGGATGGCGGCGATGGCAGTTTGTTGCAAATTGAGTGAGATAAGTCCAAGCGCACCGCTGATGGCAAGCATAACAAAACCAAATTCGCCTCCTTGTGCCAGATACAAGGCTGTTTTTGTGCTGTCGCTGCTGTTTTCTTTCATGTAGCGGCCAATGCCGTAGAGAACCCCTGCTTTAAGGACAATGAGAAGAGCACATAGAACCAGTATCATGAGCCAGCTGGATTGTAATACTTGTATGTTTAGCTTCATGCCAATGGTGATAAAGAAAAAACCGAGGAGAATGTCGCGGAAGGGGCGAATGTCGTCTTCTACTTGATAACGGTATTCGGTTTCGGATATCAGCATGCCTGCAACGAATGCACCAAGTGCCAGTGACAGGCCGGCCAATTGGGTGAGATAGGCCACGCCAAGGGTCACCAGCAATACGTTTATCATGAAAAGTTCACTGGACTTGGTACGTGCAATTAAGCGAAACCATACGGGCATGATTCTGCTACCGACTATCAGCAACAAACCAAGTGCCAGTGCCATAGTTAGAAGTGCTTTGCCCATTTGCAGTATTAGGCCGTCACTACTGTGTGCTAGTGCTGGAAACAGAATCATTAAGGGTACGACGGCTATGTCCTGCATCAGCAGTACGCCCATAATCATGTGGCCGTAATGTTGGCTGAGTTCGTTTTTTTCAACCATAATGCGGCTGACGATGGCGGTAGACGACATTGTCATGGCAGCAGCAAGGGTAAAAGCCCATGTAAGTTGAATCCCCATCAGCCCAAAAATGATAAACAGGGCTAGGAGCGTAAGGATAACTTGTAGTCCTCCTAGTCCAAGTACCAGCCGGCGCATGGCTTTGAGTTTGCCAATGGAAAATTCAAGTCCGATGCTGAACATGAGGAAGGTGATGCCGATTTCACCGATGAATTCAGTGGCATGGCTTTGGTTAATTAAATGCAGCCAGCCCGGACCGGCCATAAAACCGACGACGAGATAGCCAAGCATGGCGGGAATGTGCAGACGTCGGCAGATGATGGCGGCCAAAACGGCTACCAAAAGAATCATCACGACAGGGCCAAGAGAAATATGCATAATTCTTTGATTTTATTTAATTAAAATTTTATTATCATATTTTAACATAGATGTTTTGGCTTGTGCGGATAATCCTGAGTATTGCTGATTTTTTCAGGTGAGTTTATGTAAATATTTGCGCAATTGTTTTAATGCGGTCCATGCTGTGGCTTTTAAATGGCTTTGGCGCAATAATCTTGCCGGATGAGGAGAGATGACATAGGGAATGTTGTGCAGATTCTGAGCCAGCACTGATTGATCAAGGCGGCTGAATGTTTGTCCTAAAAGTAATATTGCCTGAGGCTGAATGTGTTTGATTTGTGCACTCAGATAAGGCAGACATGCTTGTAGCTGTTCGCTGGTTACTTTAAGACTAACATTGGGCGCACATTTTACTTGACTGGTATAGAAAACTTCCTCGGAGCTAATGTTGATGGCGGCGAGCATATTGCTAAGCAGTTGGCCGACTTCGCCGCTGAATAGTTGCTGGTTGCTGTCGTCAGGTGGTGCCGGATTGGTGCTGATAACCAGTAGACGAGCATTTGCCGAACCATAGCCAGATAGAGGCGTGCAGCGCTCCTGATGCAGATTGCAGCGGGTGCAGGCAGCTAATGCTGCAGGTATGGCTTCGTAGCTGAGTTTTAAATTGTCTGTTGTGCTCTGGCTGCAGAAGTTTTGCCGTTCTTCAGTTTGAGTGGTGGTCGTGGTTTTACTAGCTGCTTGAGGTGGCTGCCTGATGATGTGTTGAAGGACTGCGCGGTGTGATTGATGGATAGTTTCTTTTGTTGTTGGATTCTGTATGGTACTGGTACTGGAATGTACGGATTCGCCAGGCGGTGCAGGTTGCTTAGCTGTGACGGTTTGTGCCGGAGCTGGCTGTACGGGGAGCAGGCAGGCAGTCTGTGCCAACCACATCGGTCCCAGCCCGAGTGCTTCGTGTAAATACAGATAACGGCTGTCTAACATCGTTTTTCCATGATTATGGCATCTTCACCATTTTGGTAATAGCTTTTGCGCAAGCCACAGTTTTCAAAACCATTGCGCTTGTACAGCTTGATGGCGCCCATGTTGCTGGAGCGTACTTCGAGCAATATACGGTCGATAGTCTCTGCTTGTACAATTTGAAAGAGATGATTTAGTAATTGCTGGGCATAGCCTTGGCGTCTGTGTGCCGGATGGGTGTCAAGCAGATGAATTTCTGCTTCATTCGGTATTTTTTGCCATACTAGCATGGCTACGATGCCATGTTCGGGTAGGTCGACAACCCAGATGGGCTGAGCTGCAGAGACGCTGTTGGTTAGCTGGGCTGTAGACCATGGTGATGGATTGCAAAGCTGTTCTAGCGTTTCCAAAACTGGAATGTCGGTTAGTTGAGCAGGACGTATGGTCATGCTGGCTGTCCTGTTGAGCGTCTGGCCGCTTGTTCGGTGGCGGTTAAGGCAATTTTGTTACGCACATAATGTAGGCTTGCTTCTGCAGCGGTGGTTACGGGATAGTGCCCGGTTAAAGCCAGTTGTGCATATACGTCTGCTTGCGGCATTTGGTTTTGCCCTGTGACGGGTAACTCAATATCCAATGCATAAGCGTTGCCGACACCGGTGCCATGGAGATGGCCGTCTGGCAGGTGGATGTTGCTGGCACTGTCTACGCGATATTCAGTGAGGCGGTTCAGATTACGGGTGTCATACCAGGCATAAAAAAGTTCGTTCATGCGGGCATCGGTAGCCGCCAGTACGCATGGTTGATCTGGTATCTGTGCAGCCACAGCGTCCAGACAAGGTATACCAATCAGAGGTAGGTTGTTCGGCAAAGCTAAACCGGTTGCTACCCCCAGTCCGATGCGAAGACCGGTAAAAGCCCCCGGCCCTTGTGCATAGACTATGCCATTCAGGTCGGCTAGGGTTAGGTTTGCTGTTTCCAGCAGTTGCCGGATACGCGGTAATATCAGTTCAGACTGTTTTGCGCCCACTGCTTCGTAAATGCTGTGGGTATGTCCGTTGTGATGAAGGCCTAATGATAGGTAGCCGGTGCTGGTATCGATCACCAGCAGACGTGAATTGGTACTGATCATGGTGTGTCAGAATGTTTAGATGGGTGGATTATACCTTTTTATAGCTTTTTAAATGACCCTGATGTCTGAGTTTGCTGTATCCATTATGACCGGGGCAGGGCTAATAAATGCTATTATGGGGTAAATTTTAATAATTAATTGTTTATCTTGCAGAGCTTGCTGCTATGTGAATTGGGTGGTTTGTTCTTTTGCAAATGGAATGTCAAGTTGCAGGTGATGTTCAGGATGGAAGCGGTTTGTGGCTGAGATGTATGTGGGGCGGTTTGCGCCCAGTCCGACTGGTTTATTGCATATTGGTTCACTGCTGACGGCTGTGGCTTCGTATCTGGATGCACGCAGCCGGCAGGGACGTTGGCTGGTGCGTATGGAAGATTTGGATCCGCCGCGGGAAATGCCCGGTGCGGCTGCTTCTATTTTGTCGACACTGGAGGCATTTTCGCTGTACTGGGATGGTGAGGTGGTGTATCAGAGCCGCCGCCATCATTTGTATGCGGCGGCATTGGATGCCTTGCGTGCACAGAATAGAGTCTATCCTTGTTTTTGTAGTCGTAA
Organism: Snodgrassella sp. B3088; assembly: GCF_026535815.1. NCBI lineage: Bacteria > Pseudomonadati > Pseudomonadota > Betaproteobacteria > Neisseriales > Neisseriaceae > Snodgrassella > Snodgrassella sp. B3088. The sequence continues at coordinate 52,794 of NZ_JAFNPG010000009.1, read as the reverse complement.
GACGGTGCAGGCTGAAGCACGGGGTATGGGTGTGGATGGCGTAATTTATGGTGGTAGATGTGCATTAAATGATGCAGCGATATCTGCAGTTGCGCATAAGCCTCCGGCATGGCGTTTACGCACAGATACAGCCATTATCGGTTTTCAGGATGCGGTACAGGGCTGGCAGCAGCAGTGTCTGGCTAGTGATACGGGCGATTTTATTTTGCTGCGTGCGGATGGCTGCTGGGCTTATCAGCTGGCGGTGGTGGTCGATGATGCAGCACAGGGTGTAAATCATGTGGTGCGTGGTCAGGATTTGCTGGTGTCGACGCCACGGCAGATTTATGTACAGCAGTTGTTAGGTCTTGCTCAGCCTGAGTATGCTCATTTGCCGTTGTTAACAAATACGCAGGGTCAGAAGTGGTCGAAGCAGACGCGGGCACCGGCACTGGATTTGCGTCGACGTGAGGATTTGTTACGGCAGGTTTTGCTTTATCTGGGGCTGCCGCTGGCGCCGCAAGTGGATAGTTTGGCGGATTTGCTGGAATGGGCGGTATTGCATTGGCGGCTAGAGCGTGTACGGCCACACGCTATTGTGGCTGAATAGTTTTAGGTAAGGGATTTTAGATTAAAGGGAGAAGCAGGTTGGCTACACCAAATGTTCAAGCATTTTCTGCGCGTTTTTATCTGCGTATGTGGCAAAAGCGCCAGCGTCGGTCTTTCCGGCTGGCATGGGTGCTGATGCTGACGGCAGCGGTATTAATTATTGTGCAAAGTGCTTTATTGGCCAATCTGTTTGCATTGTGGCTGGGTGGTGAGAATGTGATGGCGGCTCTCCGCCAGTTTCTGCCTTATTTGCTGGTGTGTTGGTTGCTGCGACCGTTGCTGAATTATTTTAAAGATCGGATGGTGGCGCAAGCCAGTGCGTCTATCCGTATGCAGCTACGCAGCCAGTTGTTAAGCGCTTTGGCTTTTCTGGGGCCGGAACGCAGCCAATATGGCAGTGATGGCGCGCTGTCTTCCTTGGTGTTGGAGCAGGTGGATGCGCTAGATGGTTATTTTAGCCATTATGTGCTGCAACAGCAGTTGGCAGCACTGATGCCATTGCTGATTGCGGCGGCAACCTGTTTTTACAGTCCGTTTGCAGCGGCTTTATTGTTGCTGACAGCACCATTGGTGCCGGTGTTTATGATTCTGCTAGGGCAGGCTGCTGCGCGAAAAAATCGGGCGCAATTGTCTGCGCTTGCAGCATTGAGCGGTCGGTTTCTGGATTTATTGCGTGGTCTGCCGACGTTACGTCGGCTGGGAGCACAGCAGATTGCGCAGCAGGCAATTGATTCGGCTGCTCATTCTTACCGCAAGCGTACTATGGCGGTGCTGCGTCTGGCATTTCTGTCTACGGCGGTGTTGGAGTTGTTTGCTTCCTTGGCGATTGCACTGGTGGCGGTGTATCTGGGATTGGGGCTACTGGGTGTGTTGCCGTGGGCAAATGGTCAGGTGCCGGTACCTTATCAGGGGGCGTTGTTTATTTTGCTGCTGGCTCCTGAATTTTATGCGCCGCTGCGCCAGTTAGGTGCGAATTATCATGATAAGGCCAAAGCGGAAGCGGCAACAGAAGCATTAATCCCTTTGTTTGAAGTTACTGAAACGGTGACAGCGTCCACTGCAGAGGTGGATTTTGTATTGCAGAGTCCGCCGGAGCTGCGAGGTGAATATCTGGTGGTTTACGGGCGAGATAAGCGGGTGAGGTTGCCTCAGTTTAGTTTTAGTGTACAGGCTGGCGAGCGGGTGCTGCTGCGGGGCGCCAGTGGTAGTGGTAAGTCGAGTCTGTTGCAGGCTTTGCTTGGATTTGCCCCTTACTCCGGTATTTTACGGATTAATCAATATGATTATGTCGATTTGAATCTGCCACTACTCAGACAATCGGTGGCTTATCTGGCGCAGTCGCCGCCGATTTTGGCATTGTCGATTGCTGATAATTTGCGGCTGGCTAATGCCAGTGCTTCAGATGAGCAGTTGCGTGAAGTGTTGCAGCAGGTGGGGTTGTGGGTGCTGGTACAGAGGCTGCCGGCTCAGTTAAATACTCTATTGGGTGAGCGAGGCAAGGGATTGTCAGGTGGACAGTTGCAACGTCTGGCGCTGGCACAGATGTTGCTGCGCAATTCCCCTTTTTGGCTGTTGGATGAGCCGACTGCACATTTGGATGCGCAAACAGCAGAAGAAATTATGCGGTTACTGGACAGACTCAGCTACGGCAAGACGGTGTTGCTAGTGAGCCATGATGTGAGTTATGCAGGTTGGACAGACCGAGAAATAATGCTGTCTTCTGAGCAGGAGCGGGTGCGATGAAACGTTATGATTTGTTGTGGTCGGGGCAGGAGCTAAAGTTATCGGGTCTTTTACGCAGCCGGCAGGGTGCGTGGATTCTGGCATGGTTTCTAGGGCAGGCTACGGCAATTGCTGGTATTGCTCTGCTGGCTTTGTCCGGCTGGTTTATTACGGCCGCAGGGCTAGCAGGAATGGTGAGTCTGGCTACGGCTTATACCTTTAATTATTTTACGCCAGCAGGAGTTATCCGCTTGCTGGCTATTTTACGTACGGCTGGACGCTATGGCGAGCGTCTGGGTTCGCACGATGCGGTACTGGGATTGCTGGCTGATTTGCGTAGTGGTCTGTTTGCGCGGTTGGCCGCTGCCAGACAGCAGCAAGTGAGCTCGCTTCAGCAGATGCATCGGTTATTAAGTGATATTGAACTCTTGAATAATTGGCCGCTGAATGTGGTGTTGCCATGGTTGTGGGCATTTATGTTGTTGCTGGGTATTCTTGGTTTAACTCTGGTTGTAGCCGGTGGCGGGCTAACGCTAGCTCTGAGTATTCCTTTGGTTCTGGCAACACTGGTAATTCCGGCACTGGCTGCTGGCTACGGGCAGAATTGGGGTCGGCGGCAAGCGATGCAGGCTGAAACGCGGCGAACTGCTTTACTGCAACCACTGGAGGCGCTAACCGCATTATTGCAATGGCAGCAATGGCCACGTTTTGCGACTGCTTTTTTTGCTAAGGATGGGAATTATGTTGGCGCGCAGCTAAGTCAGCAGAGGCTGGCGGGTAAAGTGGTGCTGCTACAGCAGTTGTGTCTCGCAGCAGCGGCAGCGGTGCTATTGTGGCAGGGTAGTGCTTTGTTGAGTACGGGAAAGTTGTCTGTGGCGATGTTGCTAGCTTTGCTGCTGGCAATATTCGGCTTTGCTGAGCTGGTATTGGTGCTGGGAATGAATGTGATGACTTTTGGTTTGTGTCGCGCCGCCTGTACCCGTCTCAATGCGATTGTGCCCAGCGGTGTGCCGGTGTCTGAACCAAAAAAAGATTTACCTCTGCAACTGCATTTGCAGGCAAGAAATTTGTGTGCGCGCTGGCCGCAGGCACTGAATGGTGCTGAGCATATTAGTTTCGATGTGAAAAACGGGGATATTTTATTGTTGCAAGGTGCCTCCGGTGCCGGTAAGTCTACTTTACTGGCGGTGCTGGCCGGAGAGCTGGAGGCAAATGATGGTGAGCTAAGCTGTAATGGTAGGCCGTTTGCGCATTGGCAATGGACAAGGCAGGTGGGATATCTGGCACAGCAGCTAGATATTTTTGATTTAACGCTGGCAGAGAATCTGCGGCTGGGCAAAGCGGACGCGACTAATGAAGAGCTATGGGCGGTGCTGGCCAGTGTGGGGCTGATGGTGTGGGCTGAGCATCAGCCTAAGCAGCTGGATACGCCGCTGGGAGAATACGGTGCCGCAGTTTCAGGCGGGCAGGCGCGACGGATTGCACTGGCTCGATTGTTGCTGCGCCCTTATGTGCTGCTGATTCTGGATGAACCTTTTGCAGGTATGGATGAAGATACGCAGTTTGCACTGGCTGCAATGCTTCAGCAACATCAGCAGCATGGCATTTTGGTTGTGGCCAGTCATCAAGCTAATCCATGGCCACAAGCACAGGTTTTGCAAGTGGGCACGAGTTAAGCGGTATGTCTTTGTTGCAGTATGCGTATTGATACAGCCACATTGTGGCTGTTTTTATTTTGAAAAGAAACACGTTGTTTGATTTAAATCAAGTTAATGCTGTGCAGATAATAAAAATTGATAAATCCATTGTTTTATAATTTATACTTATATGTGTATGAATTTTTTAAGTTGTAGAGTAAGTATTTTTTAATTATGTGTGATATCTTTTCGGTAATTTATAATCAAACTTTACAATTTTAAATTTATTCTAATTATAAGTATTTGAAAAATTTTATGTTAAGTTTCATATTCTCGATTTGAATAGTATTATTTTATCTATGTAATTGGAATATATGTGCTATTCGGGCTGTGATTTTACTGAATAAAATTTAATTAATTAAAACAAGGAACAAGGCTATGGATTTGGTGGAGCTGTCTCGGCTGCAGTTTGCTCTAGTCGCGCTTTATCATTTTTTGTTTGTGCCGCTCACAATTGGGATGACATGGATTCTGGTCATTATGGAATCAGTATATGTCCTGACCGGCAAGCAAATTTATAAGGATATGACGCGTTTCTGGGGTAAATTATTCGGTATCAATTTTGCACTTGGGGTGACTACCGGTATTACCATGGAATTCCAGTTTGGTACTAACTGGTCTTATTACTCACATTATGTGGGTGATATTTTTGGTGCCCCTCTGGCAATTGAAGGTCTGATGGCTTTCTTTCTTGAATCTACGTTTGTAGGTTTGTTCTTTTTTGCTTGGGATCGCTTGAGTCGTCCTGGCCATCTGCTGGTTACGGTGCTGATGGCGCTGGGTACCAATTTGTCTGCATTGTGGATTTTGGTAGCCAATGGTTGGATGCAGGATCCGGTGGGTGCGCATTTCAATTTTGAATCTATGCGCATGGAAATGACCAGCTTTTCGGAAATCTTTCTGAACGAGGTGGCGCAAAATAAATTCGTGCATACAGTTTCCGCCGGTTATGTGACTGGTGCAATTTTCGTGATGGCGATTTCTGCCTGGTATATGTTGAAGCGTCAGGATGTGGAATTTGCTAAGAAAAGTTTCCGTATCGCGGTGGGTTTTGGTGTGGCTTCGATTTTGTCGGTGATAGTGCTTGGTGATGAATCCGGCTATACGGTTGGTAAATCACAGCAAACCAAAATGGCTGCGCTAGAAGCCATGTGGGAAACAGAACCGGCGCCAGCTTCTTTTAATTTGATTGCTCTGCCCAATGAAGATGCGATGAAAAATGATTTTACAGTCCGGATTCCATGGGCAATGGGCTTGATTGGTACGCGCTCGTTGGATAAGCAAATTCCGGGAATTAAGGAAATCATTGTTGACAACATTGAGCGTATCCGTAACGGACGTGAAGCAGTAATTGCACTGGAAGCATTGCGTAAAAATCGTTCTGACGAGCTGGCTAAAGAAAACCTGAAAAAATATGGTGATGATTTAGGCTTTGGTTTACTGCTGAAATCATATGTACCAGATGTGCGGCAGGCTACTGAAGCTGATATTGCACATGCGGCGCGGGAAACTATTCCGCGTGTGGCTCCGATGTTCTGGAGTTTCCGCATTATGGTGCTGTGCGGATTTCTGATGCTGTTATTGATGGCAGTGGCATTTTATGCTTCGGTTAAAAATAATTTTGCAGAAAAGCGCTGGTTGCTGAAATGGACGTTCTGGAGTCTGCCTCTGCCATGGCTTGCTTGTGAAGCAGGATGGTTTGTGGCCGAATATGGTCGCCAGCCGTGGACGGTATACGGCGTGCTGCCCACTAATCTGTCTGTATCTTCGTTAACTGCCGCCAATCTATGGGGTTCTATTTTCGGCTTTGTGACTTTGTACACGATACTGCTGATTGTGGAAGTTTATCTGATGGTACGGTTTTCGCGTCAGGGACCGGGCTCGCTGGGCACGGGTCGCTATGCCAATGAAGCAGAGCATTAGGAGTTGAGCATGGAATTCTTGGATTATCCGGTATTGAAATTCATCTGGTGGTTACTGCTGGGCGTGCTGCTGATCGGCTTTGCCATAATGGATGGGCAAGACATGGGGGTTGGCGCTTTGCTGCCGTTTGTGGGCAGAAACGATAATGAGCGCCGTGTGATTATTAATACGGTAGGCCCGCATTGGGATGGCAATCAAGTATGGTTTATTACTGGAGGTGGCGCGATTTTTGCTGCTTGGCCTTATGCATATGCTACTGCTTTTTCCGGTTTTTACTGGGCGATGATGGCAGTATTATGGGCGCTGTTTTTCCGGCCGGTGGGGTTTGATTACCGCAGTAAAATTAATAATCCGCTATGGCGCTCCAGCTGGGACTGGTTATTGTTTGTTGGCAGTTTTGTACCGCCGCTGATTTTTGGTGTTGCATTCGGCAATCTGCTTTTAGGGGTGCCATTTCATTTTGATGATGATTTGCGTTCTTTCTACACCGGTAGTTTTTGGGGATTGCTAAATCCATTTAGTCTGTTGTGCGGTGTGGTTTCAGCAGCAATGATTATTTTCCACGGTGCCATTTATCTGGCTTTACGTACGGAAGATGTGGTGAAAAAACGTGCGCTGCAAGCAAGTACCATCGCGCTAATAGTGGTAGTGGTGACCTTTTCGTTGGCTGGTCTGTGGATTAATTTGGGTATCAAGGGCTACAGCATGGTAGCCGGTAGCTATCTACCAGCCGCCGCACCCGACCCACTCCATAAACAGGTGGTCACCGCCACGGGTGCGTGGATGCAAAACTATCAGCAATATCCGCTGTTGCTGGTGATTCCGGTGTTGGCTTATCTGGGCTTTATTCTGGCTTGGCTGCTGGCCAAAAATGGTAAAGCATTCGCAGCGTTTTGGTCGTCTGCACTGGGTCTAGCTGGAGTGATTGCTACTGCTGGTGTGGCTATGTTTCCATTTATCATGCCATCCAATACCGATTTGCGTTCGAGTTTAACAGTATGGGATGCTAGCTCCAGTGAATTTACTTTGAAAGTTATGCTGGTGGCTGCGGTTATCTTTGTGCCGATTGTGCTGTTTTATACCAGCTGGTGCTACCGTGTGATGCGCGGTAAGGTAACCAGTGAGCATATCCGCCGCAACGATCACAGCGCATATTGATAACGTAGTACCTGCCGGTACGCACCGGCAGGTCTGGCTAAACAGACGGGAGTATATTATGTGGTATTTTGCTTGGTGTTTAGGCATTGGTTTTGCCATATTGCTGGGTGTAGTGAATGCATTATGGGGCGAATATCAGCAGGATAGAGATTCTTTAGAGCAGAGCTCATCAGAATCGTAAGAAAATATATGCAGAATCAGGCTGAGTGGAATAAGCTCAGCTAATCTGAACAGTTCCTTTGGTTTGCTGTATACCTATGTAACGGGTATACAGCTTTTTTTATTGCTTACGGCGTATACTCATTGAGTGGTGCAAGTATCTATACAGTTGCTACTTTTGCGGTAGATGTGGGGTGAAGAGATTAATTTTTCTGGAAATTTTTGCATTTTTATATTATTATGTTTGATGGATATTCTTTTCGGAAAGGACTCCGATGAATAAATTGATACGTAATGGCTTGATGTTTTCTGTTTCCATGCTGCTGGCTATGAGCGCTGGCGCTAAGGATATTAAAATTGACGGCAACAATACTTCCTATGCACCGGAAGAAGTGCAGAAGCTGGCCAGCACCGCTGTAAAAATGGGTGTGAAAGAGCCTCTGAATATGAATTTGGCCGCTGGAAATCTGACAGTATCTGGCGCCAGCAGTACTAAATGTGTGATTAAAGTAGGCACAGGACAGACACCGCAGATTGCTGGTATCAGTTGCAAATAAGCTGCTGATTAAAGCTTTTCCTGTAAAGAATGAAAAACAGGCCAATCGTTGGGATTGGCCTGTTTTTTACTGGCAATTTGACTCAGGGCGATGGTATAAGCGATTGATGCTCGATCGGTGTTGGGTCACCTAGTAGTAATGTGGTTTGTTATCCACACGGGTGGAAGATATACTGTGGTTATCTGGCAGCAATACAGTATTTGGGTGTCTGATATATGATCAGTGAAACAGATTTTATGATTGAATAAATTAAGGGGAATGATATGTGGTTAGGTACGGCAGCAATAAATCTAGCTCTGGCGGTAATGCTCGGTGCATTTGGTGCACATGGTTTAAAGCAGATGGCCAGTGCACAGCAGCTTGAATGGTGGCATACAGCCACACAGTATTTTTTTTGGCATGCACTGGGATTGCTGATGCTCGGTGTGCTGGCCAGAACTGTACCGGCTTTTGCCGTTAAAATCCCATTCTGGCTGTTGCAGCTGGGGCTAATTATTTTTTGTGGCTCATTGTATCTGATGGCTTTAGGTTTACCACGCTGGCTGGGTGCTATAACACCAGTAGGTGGGGTAACAATGATTATTGGCTGGTTAACGCTAGCTTGGATGGCGTTTAAGCAGTCTTAGCGGCAATTTTGCCAGACAGGAGGTGTGGTATGCGCAGTACGGTTTACGTCATAATGTTGGCTTGGTTGGTGGCTGCTTTTCTGAGTGCCTGTCATCGAGTTACAGCAAAAGCGGCAAAAGGTTTGGTGCCCCAAGCACAGGCTGTTACTACCGTTCCTTATCAAGAGGCAAGACACTATTTTATTAAAAATACGGTCAACCGGCCGGTACCAAGGCATATCAATACTGCGTCAGAGTTTTCAAGTTATTTTGCTATGGCTGCAACTATGGGACCTAATGGTCAGCCAACACCGATTGATTTTAACACTCACGATGTTCTGGTTTATGATGCTGGAATTGTGCAGCGGCAGCTTGATATCACCCCTATGGCACTCAGTCGCACGCGGGATAAACTGATATTAGATATACGTATCCACAAGGGTACCGCGCTTGATTATCAGATGCATCCGTTTGTATTATTGATTGTGCCAAAAAATTTGCCTCAGCAGGTGGATTTTAATATCCAAAAATAAATATTTGTTTGAGTTGGGTATTGATGTGTTCTAAAGATGGTATAGATGAAGTGTAAGAAAAGCAGTCTGAATAACAGACTGCTTTTTTTAATAAAGAAAATCTATTCTTGACCAACTACCACCAGTTTGTGGTTTACGAATTCTTTAATGCCCAGATCGCTCAGTTCGCGGCCGAAACCGGAGCGTTTTACTCCGCCGAATGGCAGCTCAGCCACTGAATCTCCAAAGCGGTTGATGAACACCATACCGGTTTCGATACGTGAAGCCAGTTTTTTAGCGCGTTCGATGTCTTTCGAAAACACGGTACCGCCCAGCCCAAAATTAGAATCATTGGCCAGAGCGATGGCTTCATCATCATTTTTCACCACATACAGCTGCGCTACCGGACCAAAAAATTCTTCAAAATAAGCTGGATTGTCGCGGCTGATATCAGTAATCAGGGTAGGGGTAAAGAAGTTACCTTCAGCTGGCTGATTGCCGCATAATACTTTGGCGCCATGGCTGATAGCTGCATCAAGTTGTTTCTGCAAGTCCTCTTTGCCCTTGCGAGATGATAGCGGTGCGAGTGTGGTATGTTCATCTAGTGGATCTCCCATTACCACATTGGCAAAATCTTCTTTGACAATTCGGATAAACTCTTCGGCCACTTGTTCATGCACGATAAATCGTTTTGCGGCGATACATACTTGTCCGGCATTGAACAGGCGGCCACCAACGGCCGTATGTGCTGCTGCTGCCACGTCTGCATCTTCAGTCACGACAAAGACATCATTGCCACCCAGCTCCATGGTGGCTTTTTTCAATTTGCTGCCAGCCTGTCCGGCTACTATGCTGCCGGCACCTTCAGAACCGGTGAGCGCCACGCCTTGTACGCGCTTGTCGCTAATAATAGTGGCAATCTGCTGTGTGTTAACAAACAAATTGGTATAGGCGCCTGCTGGTGCATTGGCTTCATGCAGCAAATCTTCCATCAGTTGTGCACATTGCGGCACATTGCTTGCATGTTTGGCGACCACTGGATTGCCAACAGCCATTGCTGGTGCAATCACACGAATCAATTGATATATTGGAAAATTCCATGGTTCAATCGCCAGAATAATTCCGATGGGATGATGTTCTACCCAGCCTTTACCTAGCTTACTTGGATAAGCTACTGGTTTGAGTAATTCGGCTGCCTGTTCGGCATAATACTGCACGATTTCAATGCAGTTAACCACTTCATTTCGACTTTCGGCCAGACGTTTACCCATATCCTGAGTAATGATTCGAGCAATTTTTTCTTGATGCAGCGTCATCACATCTGCTAGACGCCGTAAAAGAGCCTGTCTGTCACTTATGTTTTGTGGCTGCGACCACGCAGACTGATACAGCGCATAGGCCTGAGTGAGGATGTTTTCTACTTCAGCGTCTGTGTGATTGTTGAAAGTTTTAGTCAGTTCGTTGGTGAACGGATTGAGAGATTGATATGCCATGTGTAGCTACTCCCTATAGATATACTATTAAGAATGTTTTGTCTGTAAATATATAAGACAAGAGAAACGTGCCGTCTGGTAATTACCAGTGCGGCTTTAATGTGATAAGGAATAGAAATAAGATGCCGAGAATCATTGTACGGCAGCGGTAAATATTTTGTAAAGTGAGGTTTAGACTTTACAGCCACACAATAAACCGTACCAGCATCGGGCCGACCAGCACCATAAATAAACCAGCTAATATCATGGTGAGACTGGCAACCACCCCTTCATCGGCATTGCGTTGAATGGCGCGTGAGGTACCGAAGCCATGAGCGGCGTTACCAAAAGCGGCACCATTAGCAAGATGCAGGCGGCTGCGGCTGAAAGCCAGAGTGATGTCACCAAACAGCATGCCGGCTAATCCAGTAATGATGGTAAATACCGATACCAGTGCGGCCGAACCATGGATTTTATCTGCCAGCTCAATCGCAAACGGCGTGGAAACTGACCGTGCCATCAGGCTATAAGTAACTTCATGATTAAAATGAAACAAACGAGCCATAAGATAAGCACTGCCGACACCAACAGACATGCCAACAATAATGGCCGCCAAGAGTATTGGTAGCTGCCGCTTCATGACCTCGCGATATTGGTAAATGGGGATGGCAAAAGCCACTGTGGCCGGGCCGAGCAGGCCAGATATATAACGTGTGTATTGATTGTAATCGGCGTAGCTAATGTTTAGCCACTGCATCACCGCAATGGTGATGACACTAAATGTAATAGCAGGGGATAACAGCATAATGGGTTTGGCGCGATAACATTTTTTGGCCAATGCATACAGCACGATGGTCCAGATAAAGCAGCCGGCAGCAATGATATTCATATAGGTTTTCTAAGCAGGAAAAATGATTATTGGTTTTTTAGATATGGCGGCGCTTAATCCAGGCACGTCGCAAGCGGTAACAGTATTTCAGCGTCAGAGCTGTACTACTCATCACCAGAAAGGTGCCGCTGACGATACTTACAATCAATTGCCAGCCTTCAGCCATAAAAAGTGCTTTATATTGCACCACCGCAATCAGAATAGGCATGAAGTACAGCATCAGCTCTCCAAGTAGCGCCTGTGCTCCACTGGATACCCACGACAGCTTGATTATTTTTAGTTGTAAAAGGACTAACAGCAGAAATAAACCGATTACACCAGCGGATAGAGGAATATGCGTAACTTTTTCAATACCGAGTCCAGCTACCCAGAACAATATAATCACGCCGATCTGACTGCAGATACGCAAGCAGTTAGCCGGACAAAGGTGTAAGATATTCATATTGGCTTTCCTGATGCCATTAATTCAGGCGCTAAATTATAGTAAGCCTTATTAGGCATAATATGAATTATAAGTTTTTTATTATTCTTTTTCTGAATAATTATGATTGATATAAAAGCACTTCAGTGCTGGGTGGCTTTGGTTCAGAATCATAGCTTTTCCGCCACCGCAGAAAAACTGGCTTTATCGCAGCCCAGCGTAAGCAAAATAATACATACATTAGAAAATGAACTAAATGTAGCATTACTTTATAAAGGTGAAAACGGCCGCAAACGACTGGTACAGCCTACCGAAATTGGTCAGCGTGTCTATGATCGTTCGCAGCAGATACTGAATCAGGTCAATCTTTTGCAACAGGAAGTTGCGGATTACCGCAAATTAAAATCCGGTACCTTGCGCATTGGTATGTCCCTGCTTGGGAGCCGTCTGCTTACGCCGGTTTTCTTCCGTTTTCACCAGCAATGTCCAGATATTGAGCTGGCGTTTATCGAATCCGGTACCCGCGATATCGAAGCTGCTTTGCTGGATAACCGGCTGGATGCCGGTCAGTTGCTGCTACCGGTAAGCGATGAATTTAACCACATTCCCTTGTGCGATTACCCGCTGATGGTATTGTTTCCACGAAAAAGGCTGGCTAATATTCCCGAATCGATATCGCTGCGCAGCTTGCGTGATGAATCTTTTATTCTGTTTAGCCGAGGTTTTGCTCTATATGAGCGCATTGTCAATGCCTGCCGCGATCAGGGCTTTGAACCGAATGTTGTTTGCTGTACCAGCCAGTGGGAGCTATTGCGAGATATGGTAGAGAAAGAAATAGGTATTGCTTTACTGCCACGCTATTACACTGATGATTTTGATAGCAAGGTGTTTGCAGCCGTCCCACTCACAGACCCTACAATCAACTGGCGTTTATCTATGGCGTGGCCACGCCATAAAAAGCTGACGCCGGCACTTAAAGCGTGGCTAAATGTGGTGCGACAAGAATTCGCACAATAACAATTTCTACAATTAATGTTTATTAATATTAGTCTGATAAGAAAACGTTACAGAAAGACTGCATCCTCTCGTCTTGAGCATAAATAGCGCATTAGTAAAAAGCCAGTAAAAGAAATATATACTGTATGCAGCCATACCGATAAGTGAAAACCTGAGTTACATATAAGGCTAAAAGTTTTGCACTGAGCTGAATATTTACTACCAGAAGCAGTAGCGGTAAGAGCAGTGTGCGTATCATGCTATGATTTAAAAGACGAAGCCGAAATAATAGTAGCTATTCTAAATGCAATCAGTGTAAGAAATGCTGGAAGAGTAGGAATGGCCACTTTTATATGGCCATGCACAGAGCAGGCTGTCAATATCAAATCTTTAACACCTTCATCTACTGAATACATGTATCCTATTAGGGTATGTATCGTATTGTGTACGTTTCTGCTTCGAAAAAACAGATAGATTGATTTTTAAGTTTTTAATTAAAACTTAAGTGCAAATTTAATATAAATATATATCAGAATATAAATATTAAGTTTAAAATAAATTTGAGGTATAAATTATTAAAACCTCAGAAAATAATATTTAAATTACTTATGGAGATAAAATGATATGTCTGCAAATAAAAAAACGTCTTCAGCAATAGCATCCAATGCAGCTAAGACTTTAAAAAAACCTGATGCTTCCAAAATTCAAAAGGAGCTTGCCGCTTCTGCTTTGGCTCAATCCAGTACCAATAAACAAACCGGAAAGAAAATAGAAACCATTGCATCGAAGGCTTTAAAAAGTTCAAAATATAACGAAGAAACCAAATCTTTAGCCGGCTCGGTATTAAGCCAATCAAATAGCAAAAATTAAAGAAATCCGAGTGGATAGACTAAACCGACAATTACATTAAAACCAGTAAACCTAGGCTGGTTTACTGGTTGCAGAGCCGGAATCTAAATGTGCTGTACTGTTTAGTGTTCCTGATACAAATGATCCTGCATAATTTTTTCATACACCGCATCTGGTACATAGCGACGTATCATCGCCTGCCAGTTCTGCGGACCTACCATACCTTTTACCATGGTTGACGAGACTTCGGCATACTCTCGCGGTGGCATCAGAAAAACTGTAGAAATATCCGGCTGTAAATCATGATTGATATGGCGCATCGAACGCTCATATTCATAATCCGAAGCAGTACGGATACCGCGTACGATGAAATCGGCGCCAATACTACGGGCATAATTAACCAAATACTGATTCTGAAAACTGGAAATTTTCACATTAGGAAAATTGGCGGTAATGGCACGCAACATATCCTTACGCTCTTCTATGGTGTAGGTAGTTGCTTTTTCAGGATTCACGCCAATCGCAACCACTAGCTCATCAAACAACGGCTGGGCTTCGCGAATCATCCATAAATGGCCATTTGTCGGCGGATCAAAACTGCCGGCATATACAGCACGGCGGACATTCGAATTAGTCATTAGTGTGTGTTCCAAGCAGCTTTCTGGGTTATTTCATTGAATTAAATGCGACAGATTGCTGGATATTCATAATTTAATTGTAAACCGGTGGTGTTTTTTTTCAATGCCGGCAAAAACAAAGCTGCGCAGCTTAATCAGTTATGTGTGTCTTGTCAAAGCCTGCACCTTGCCAAGGTAACTGCAGCACCGTCACGCTTAAAAGCGTAAATAATGGTTAATGAGTGCATGCAGGTTCAGGTTTGGGAGCAGACTTATATATTTAATCATCAGATATATTGATGAGAATGGTTTTCATCCTTTACAATCTTAATCTTTTGCCGCTGGTATATTAAAAAGGGCAAAAACACTTAAGTGTGATACGGATAATGAAGCAAATGAAAAAAAAATGGGTGAAAAGGGTAGTATGGCTATTGGTTTTGTTGCTGCTAGCGGCAATCCTGTGGAACCTATTTTTCAAACCCAAAAATCAGATGAATTTTGTGACTGATGAAGTACGTCGCAGTGATATTACCCAGACAGTGAATGCGACCGGTGAAATTGCCGCGGCTCAACTGGTGGATGTGGGTGCACAAGCTTCAGGACAGATTAAAAAGTTGTATGTCAAACTGGGACAGCAGGTGAAAAAAGGCGACCTGATTGCCGATATTGATTCCACCACCCAGATGAATACCCTGAATACCAATAAAGCCAAGCTGGATACTTATCGTGCCCAGTTGGTATCGGCGGAAATCGCATTAAAAATGAAGCAGCGTGCATTTGCACGTGAGCAAGCCTTAATCGGACAAGATGCAACTTCCAAAGCGGATTTTGATAATGCACAGGATAATCTGGCTGCTGCCCGAGCCAATGTGGCAGAGCTGAAATCTCAGATTCGCCAAACTCAGATTGCTATCAATACCTCAGAAGCAGATTTGGGCTATACCCGCATTACCGCGCCGATGGCCGGCACCGTGGTTTCCATTCCGGTGGAAGAAGGACAGACCGTCAACTCTAGCCAGAACACACCAACTATCGTCCAGTTAGCTGACTTAAGCAAAATGCTGAATAAAATGCAGATTGCTGAAGGTGACATGAGCAAGGTGAAGGCAGGAATGAATCTGACATTCACCACGCTGGCCGATAACAGCAAAATGCGTCAGGCTAAATTGGATGCCGTAGACCCTGGTCTGACTACTATGTCACAGGGTAGCTACAACACCAGTACCGATACCACCGATACTGCTATCTATTACTATGCCCGTGCACTGGTACCGAATGATGACGGTGCTCTGCATATTGGCATGACTACACAGAACAATATTTTTGTAAAAGCCGTGAGAAATGTACTCACTGTTTCCAATCAGGCCATCAAGCATCGTCGCGGCAAAAAAGTTGTTCAGGTACTCGATGATAACCAGCAGGTACAGGAAAGACAGATTCACACCGGCATCACTGATGGTATGCGGACCGAAGTGAAATCGGGGCTGAAAGAAGGTGAAAAGGTCGTATTATCCTCTTTGAGCAAAGCTGAAGCTAAAGATGGTGTCAGCATCGAACCGAAAAAGCGCGGCCCGAGAATGTAAGCCATGAGTCTATTGGAAATCAAAGGTATCAACCGCTGGTTTGGTCAGGGTGAAAACCGCGTGCAGGTACTTAAGGATATTAACCTGAGTATCGAAAAAGGTGATTTTGTTGCCATTATCGGCCAGTCTGGTTCTGGTAAATCCACACTGATGAACATCATCGGCTGTCTGGATGTGCCTTCCAGTGGTTCTTACAAAATTGACGGTGTGGAAACGGCCACTATGAGTGCAGACGAGCAGGCTGCACTGCGCCGCCGCAGTTTTGGCTTTATTTTTCAGCGTTATAACTTGCTAGGCACCTTAACTGCGCGTGAAAATGTGGCTCTACCGGCCGTATATGCGGGTATGGAGCACGATGAAAGGCTGCAACGGGCAGATGAATTACTGGCGCAGCTTGGCCTGTCCGGCAAAGAGGCCAATCGTCCTAGTGAGCTATCTGGTGGCCAGCAGCAGCGCGTCAGTATCGCACGTGCTCTGATGAACGGCGGGGAAATTATTCTGGCGGATGAGCCCACCGGTGCACTGGATACCGGCAGCGGACAGAATGTCATGGAAATCCTGCATAAACTCCACGACGCTGGCCATACCATTGTGATGGTGACCCACGATCCAAACATAGCAGCCAATGCCAACCGCGTAATAGAAATCCGCGACGGACGCATTATTGCCGACCACAGCAAAAATCCGAATATTCCCCCAAGCCGCATCGAAAGTATCGAAGAGCGCAACTCGTGGCTTTTTTATCGCGACCAACTATTTGAATCGTTTCGCATGTCAATTCAGGCGATAATGGCGCATAAGATGCGCTCATTTCTTACTATGCTTGGTATTATTATCGGTATTGCATCAGTAGTATCAGTTGTGGCACTGGGACGTGGTTCGCAGGAAAAAATTCTTGAAAACATTAATGCCATGGGCACCAATACTGTGTCTGTTTATCCAGGTTATGGCTATGGTGATCGCCGTTCTTCGCGGATTAAAACGTTGACCGTAGGCGATGCCGAAGCATTGAAACAGCAGGACTATGTTGACAGTGTTACTCCTGGCGCCAACACCAGTGGCACACTCACCTATGAAAATCAGTCTCTTTCCGCCCAGCTCTATGGGGTGGGAGATCAGTACTTTGATGTACGCGGTATCAAACTTGCTTTTGGCCGCCTGTTTAACGAAGATGATGTTAGTCAAAATAGTCAGGTAGTGGTGATTGATGACAACACCAAAAATAAACTCTTCGCAGACGGCAGTAATCCGTTGGGTCAGGTAATTTTGTTTAATAAGCGCCCTTTGCGCATCATTGGCGTAGCTGCACCTAATAATAATGGATTTGCTGATACCGACAGTTTACAGCTTTATACACCGTATACCACCTTGATGAACCGCATTTCTGGTTCTAAATACATTACATCTGTTACCGTAAAAATCAAAGACAATGTAAATTCCCAGACTGCGGAAAAGGGCATTATTGAATTACTTAAAACCCGCCACGGTACTGAAGATTTTTTTACCCGCAATAGCGACACCATCAAGCAGACTATTGAAAGTACTACCGGTACCATGACAATGCTGATATCCAGTATTGCTTTGATTTCACTGGTGGTGGGTGGTATCGGCGTGATGAATATCATGCTGGTATCGGTAACAGAACGGGTGAAGGAAATTGGTATCCGTATGGCCATCGGCGCACGTCAGCACAATATTTTGGAGCAGTTTCTGATAGAGGCTGTACTGATTTGTCTGATTGGTGGGCTGGTAGGTGTGTTGTTTTCTTTTGCCATCAGTATGTTGTTTAACATGCTGGCCACCGATTTTGCCATGTCATTCTCAACCATTTCGATTGTGATGGCGGTTTTGTGTTCCAGCGTCATCGGTGTGTTATTCGGGTTTATGCCGGCAAAACGTGCTTCACAGCTAAATCCGATAGATGCCCTGTCGCGAGATTAAGCCTATTAACAGTCCAGTATTCTGTAGCGGAAAGAGATAGGCAGCAGTAATTAAATAAATGCATTGATGGCTGCTGCCAAGAAGATAAAATTAATCATGATGAAAAATATTTCTGTGAAAAAAAGCTCCGCAGCTTTAATTGTAGGTTTAAGTGTGTTGCTGAATGCCTGCGCTACTCAGACACCTTATCCGCAGCAGAGCCTACATCGGGCCGGTATGCTCAGCAGTGCTGAAATTGCCGCACAGTATCAGGTAAACGGCAACTGGTGGGAAATTTATCAAGATGCTACATTGAATCAGCTGGTTACTACAGCACTGGCAAATAATATTGATTTACGGCAGGCTGCTATAACCGCTGAAAAAGCGCGCTACACTGCAGGGCTGACGGGCACGGACTTATTTCCTAAAGCCAATGGTTCCCTTGGTGCCAATAGCAGTAAAGACCTGAAAGAGGGCGGAGCATCCAGCCGTAGCTTTAGCGGCCAGCTGGGACTGAGCTATGAGCTGGATGTGTGGCAAAAAATCCGTGCTAATACCAATGCCGCTATCTGGCGCTATCAGGCCAGCGAGCAGGATATGGCCGCCAGCCGGTTAGCACTAATTAACAGTGTAGTGGATAATTATTTTCATTTGGCCTATATCGATGGCGCCATCAGCCTGACTAAGGACAGCATCGAGCAATACCGTCAGATTGCTCGTATCTCGCAGGCACAGTATGCGGTGGGTAAAGTGAGCAGTATTAATGCTACTAATGCCAAACAATCTCTACTGAATGCAGAAAACAGCCTGACTTCTCTGCAACAAAATCGTGCCGACGTAGTGCAGACGCTGCACAATTTACTTAATCAACGACCAAATGAAACAACGGATATCCAGCCAACACCTTTGAATCAGATTAAATTCAGTGAAGTGAATCTGGATGTACCTTTATCCGTTCTCGCCAATCGTCCAGATCTACGCGCGGCGGAATATCGCCTACAGTCTGCCTATGCTACCCAGCAAGGCATTCGCCGTAGCTGGTATCCAAGCATCAGCCTCAGTACGGCAGTAAATTCTCGTTCAGATTCGGCAAACTCTGCCTTGCGTTTTCCTGTTGGTACGGCCAGTGTTAACGTCAACCTGCCATTTCTCGACTGGCAGACTTTATATTGGCAAAATAAGCAAGCCAAAGCTGATTTTGACAGCGCTAGATTGACATTTGAGCAGTCACTGACAACGGCGCTAAATGAGGTAGAACGTTATTATCAGCAATACACCCTTAGTCGTCATACCTTAGCCAATTCCGAGCAAAAATATCAGTATGATATAAAAAACAGTCGGTACTACCATGCACGCTATCAGTATGGTACCAATCCGCTCAGTGACTGGTTGGATGCGCTGAATACGCAATATTCTTCTGCACAGAATGTCCTGAACAGCCGCTACAACGTTTTACAAAATGAAAATCTGATTTATCAAGCCATGGCCGGACGTTATCAGCCGCGATAATGTGAATAATCTGACGATGTTGCGGCAGATTTTACATTAGCTAATCTAGCCTAATTTGCTCAGAAGAGCCTGATGCTGGCAAAAAAAATCGCCCCTAAAAAAGGGGCGCAAAAAGGAACACAAACCACTACCAATAGTTAACTTCCAATATAAATCGTTGTGCAAGCAGCAATTTATATGTAAATCTGTTTGGATATTCAAATAAATCAGTACTTTATTTGGAAAAATTTGTTTTGTTGCGTGAACATAGGGGCATCATAAACAAATTGTTTTACAATTGCAAATGATAATTATTTTTATTTCTAAAAATAATTAGTATATTTTAGTAAATATTTGTTTTTATTTAAAATAAAAATAGTCATTTCTTTGTGGTCTATTGTCTAAAAGAGCAAAAAGCTGGTTTAAATCTAATTTTAAGGTCTTGGCAACAGGTAATAGACCTTTCTGTCTACAAATCGCTCAGAAATTAAAATCAATCGCTATACTCAATAAAAAACAGACTTTGGTTGCCAATTGCATTGTGCGTGTAATGGAATTTTTTAGTATTATTGTTGTTTTAAATCTGCGGTATTCTGCCGCTTAAAGCATTAGCATGCGTCAAATTATTCTCGATACTGAAACTACCGGCCTGTCTGCCAGTAATGGCGATAGATTGATTGAATTTGCCGGAGTAGAAATGATAGACCGGCGGCTTACCGGCAATAATCTGCATCTTTATATTAATCCTGAGCGTGATATACCCGAAGAAGCAGTGGCAGTTCATGGCATCACATTGGAAAAACTGCATGAGATGAAAGCTCCAGTCTTTGCCGAAGTTGCCCAGCAAATAGCTGATTATATTAGCGGAGCAGAACTCATTATCCATAATGCGGGCTTTGACGAAAGCTTTCTGGATATGGAATTTAAAAAACTTAATATGCCCGCTACCAGAACCATTACTGAGAAAATCACCGATACTCTGCAAATGGCGCGCGAAAGATACCCAGGACAGAAAAATTCACTCGATGCTCTGTGTACCCGTCTGGAAGTGGATCGCAGCAAGCGCGTACTGCACGGTGCGCTGATAGACTGCGAGCTTCTTGGTGAAGTTTATTTGGCCATGACCCGCAGCCAGTTTAGCTTGGTGGATGAGCTGATGGCAGGTAATACCGATACCAGTATTGCGGGTGGTGGCCAATATCAGATACAACATACAGCTCTTCCTGTCGTCAAACCCAATGCAGAAGATATGGCGGAACACGAAGCATATTTACAAACGCTGGATAAAATTGTCGGTGCACCATGTGCGTGGCGGCAGTGGCAGCAGCAACAAGAGGATAAATCTGCATGAGCCGGCGTATTGCGCTGATTCCAGCTGCAGGTGTCGGCGCACGCTTTGGTGCAGAGTGCCCAAAACAGTATGTCCGTTTAGTAGGGCGAACGGTGCTCGAACATACTGTCACACGATTAGCCGGAATACCAGCAATTGATTTAGTGTTCATTGTCGTGTCGGCACAAGATGAGTACATCGATACCATATATCCATCCGCTGCTTTACCTCCCAATATCGCTATTCTGCGCTGTGGTGGAGACACGCGAGCGCAAACAGTGCGCAATGGCATAAGACTGGCCCAGCAGCACTATGCCGTTCTGGATACAGACTGGCTGCTGGTACATGATGCCGCCCGCTGCTGTGTTAGTACAGAATCAGTTGAACGCCTAATAAAGGCAGTACAGCATCATCCGGTGGGCGGATTATCAGCACTGCCGGTGGCTGATACATTGAAGCAGGCAGACCCGGCACAGCAGGTCAGCAGGACGGTCAATAGAGCAGGTTTATGGCAGGCTCAGACGCCGCAGATGTTTCGTGCAGGTATGCTGGCTGCAGCACTGGATCAGGCAGATTTAGACGTAATAACTGATGAATCTTCCGCTGTAGAGGCCATGGGGCTTGCACCGCTGCTGGTGGCAGGAGATATCCGGAACCTAAAATTAACCAGTGCACAAGATGCTTTACTGGCTACTTATTTCTTACAGCAGGATAACATTGAATGAAATCTATCAGAATCGGGCAGGGCTATGACGTGCATCAGTTGGTAGCCGGCCGGCCGCTGATATTAGGCGGAGTTTGCATCCCTTTTGATAAAGGATTGCTTGGACATTCAGATGCCGATGCCCTGCTGCATGCGATTACCGATGCTTTGTTAGGTGCTGCTGCGTTGGGTGATATTGGCAAACTTTATCCAGATACTGCTGCTGTGAATAAAGATGCAGACAGCCGCGAATTGTTACGCGGGGCTTATGCACAAGTGCAGGCGGCAGGCTGGAAAGTAGTCAATGTAGACAGTACTGTGATTGCCCAGCAGCCTAAACTGCGCCCTTACATCGACCAAATGCGGCAAAATATAGCCGCTGTACTGAATTTGCCGGTTGATGCCGTTAATATCAAAGGCAAAACCAATGAAAAACTTGGTTATTTAGGGCGGCAAGAAGCAATTGAGGCACAGGCAGTTGTTCTGCTTACAGCGGTTTAATCTAATGCAGGCTTGAGCTATAATTTTTTGATACAGACAAACTAATTTGTCATCTATTTAGGATAAACAAGGAGCAGTAGTATGGCAGCACAAGATGAACTCAAGCGTCAGGCCGCAGAAAAAGCGGTTGAATATGTGCAGGAAAACGAATATCTGGGCATCGGCACCGGATCAACTGTACGTTTTTTTATTGAGGCATTGGCGCAAAGCAGAAAAAGAATCAAAGGTGCGGTTTCCACATCTGCCCAGACTAGTGCGGCTCTGAAGAGCTTTGGTATTCCTGAAGTCACATTGAATGAAGTGAACGGCCTGCCGTTATACATCGATGGAGCCGATGAAATCAATCATTTATTACAAATGATTAAAGGTGGCGGTGGCGCTTTGTTGAATGAGAAGATTGTCGCCAGTGCAGCAGAAAAATTTATCTGTATTGCCGACGAAAGTAAATATACTAGTCGCCTTGGTCATGTGCCTGTACCAGTGGAAGTGATGCCAAATGCCCGTTCACTGGTGGCGCGCCGGCTACTGAAATTCGGCGGTGAACCGGAATTACGTCTAGGCTTTACAACTGATAACGGTAACCAGATTCTTGACGTTGCCAATTTGAATATCAGCGAACCAATAAAACTGGAAGATGCTATTAACGGCATACCAGGTGTGGTCGAAAACGGTTTGTTTACCCACCATCCTGCCGATTTGCTGCTGCTAGGTTGCCAGAGTGGCGTTCAGGTGTTAACAGCCAAAGTCTGAATCAGTTGCGGCAGAGGTGAACAAACATATTTGCACTTGTTTCTGTGCAGCCAGCTATTATCAATACCAGCAGCTGGCTGCAATTGTTTTAATGGCGATTTTTATGTCTGTCAGTCTGAGATACTTACAGTAGGGTTTTTTGAGGGGTAATTTTAGAGGTAAATGCAGAACAGACAAAAAGCAGTAAGCAAATGGCGTAAAATTTTAATCTGGCTGGCGATGGTACTGACGCTGGCTAAAGTTTGGTTGCCAGACAGTATAATTGCGCCATTGCAAAACCAGATACAGAAAGCAGATAGTATTCTGCGTTCCGTACAAGATATTTTCAATGGTCGGCCGCACGTTGCCAAAGGCAGAAAGTATGCACCGGCGAGCAAAGGACGTTACACAGGACAGGTTGACAGCGTACATGATGGGGATACCATCCATGTTAAAGATAATAACGGCTATATGCACAAAATTCGACTGGCCAGTATTGATGCGCCTGAAATCAAACAGGCCTATGGCATTGCCAGTAGAGATGCTTTAAAAACGCGTATTGAAGGTAAAACAGTCGCTGTGAATGTTGTGGCTATCGACCAATATCAGCGCGAAGTAGGGCAGATAATGCTGAGCAATGAAGACATGAATTTATGGATGGTACAGCAAGGCTATGCATGGCATTACGATTCTATTGCAAAAAAACAGCAGGATCGGCTGAGTTTTAGCCGCTATCAGCAAGCCCAGCTTCAGGCACGCCAAAAACGGCTCGGTCTGTGGCACAATGCACGTGCTATTGCACCTTGGCAGTTTCGCCAGCAACAGAAAACCGCTAATAGAACAACTTCATGAATGCACATAAACGCGAGGAAATATTCAGTCGTTTGCAGGCCGCCTGTCCGCATCCGACCACAGAGCTGCAATATCATACCCCATTTGAATTATTAATCGCCGTCATGCTGTCGGCACAGGCCACCGATGTATCTGTTAACAAATGTACCGTGCAGCTTTTTAAGCTGGCACCCACTGCTCAGAGTATGCTGGCGCTAGGACAAAATAAGCTAATGGACTGTATTCGCACCATAGGCTTATATAAAACCAAAGCCAAACATGTGATGGAAACCTGCGCAATTCTGGTTGAGCAATATGGCGGCGAAGTACCGCAGACACGAGAACAGCTAGAAGCTTTACCTGGTGTAGGTCGTAAAACAGCCAATGTGGTGCTGAATACCGCATTTGGCCAGCCGACCATTGCTGTAGACACGCATATTTTTCGTGTGTGTAACCGGACCGGTTTGGCTCCAGGCAAAACCGTACGCGAAGTAGAAGATAAATTAATGAAAGTGGTGCCGAAACAGTATCGTTTGAATGCCCACCACTGGCTTATTTTACATGGCCGTTACATATGTAAAGCACGTAAACCTGACTGCGAACGCTGTTTGATAAATGATTTATGCGAATATCCGGCGAAGGCAACTTTAACTGTCTGATTAAGTAACTTTACGCCTCTTTTCGTTACAATATTATTGATCACCGCTTGTGTAAGAAAACAAACAAGATAGGGAAGTTGATGCGGATAAATCGCAAATATATGTTGACGGCAATTTTGTCAGCGTTGTTGGCGGCAGCTGGGTGTGACCGGCTGGAACACTGGTTTGGCAAAACAGCCAATCAGGGTTTTGTAAAAGAAATACCTGCCGGCACTGATGGTAACAGCAATCAGGTAGCCATGCTGTTGCCTGATTTTACTCGGCTGGTAGACCAGCAGGGTCCCGCCGTGGTAAACATACAGGCCACCCGAGATAACCGCAGCCTTGACGGTGACATTGAAAGCAGCTCCGATACGCTGCCCGATAATGACCCGTTTTACGAATATTTCAAACATCTGTTACCTAATGTGCCTCAGACGCCGCAGACAAATGATGATGAATACAATTTCGGCTCAGGTTTTTTCATTAGTAAGGATGGCTATATTCTCACCAATACACATGTTGTCAATGGCATGAACAACATTAAAGTTTTGCTAAACGATAAACGGGAATTTCAGGCAAAATTGATTGGTGCAGATCCTCAGTCTGACGTGGCTTTATTGAAAATCAATGCGGATAATTTGCCAGTTGTGCAGCCTGGCAATCCGAAAGAATTGAAAGTTGGAGAGTGGGTAGCGGCTATTGGTGCACCATTCGGTTTTGACAACAGTGTCACTGCCGGTATCGTTTCTGCCAAAGGGCGTAGCCTGCCAGAAGAGAACTACACCCCATTTATTCAAACAGATGTAGCCATTAATCCGGGCAATTCAGGTGGTCCCCTATTTAACCTAAAAGGTCAGGTAGTTGGCATCAATTCCCAGATATACAGTCGCAGCGGCGGCTTTATGGGCATCTCTTTTGCCATTCCGATAGATGTAGCCATGAATGTGGCTGAACAGCTAAAAACCACCGGTAAAGTACAGCGCGGACGTCTGGGTGTGGTTATTCAGGAAGTGAACTACAATCTGGCCAAATCTTTTGGGCTCAATAAGGCTAATGGCGCGCTGATTACACAGGTAGTAGCCGGCGGACCAGCAGCCAGATCAGGTCTGCAACCCGGTGACATTGTTGAAAGTGTTAATGGAGAAGAACTAGAAACCTCCAGTGATTTACCGGTCAGAGTCGGACTGCTGCCGCCTGGAAAACAAATTATTCTCGGGATATGGCGTAAAGGCCGAAAACAGGATATTAAGGTAACACTGGATAATATGTCACCAGCCATCAGTGCTCCATCTAGTGCAGCCAGCGACATTATGCCTACTGACGGTGATAATTTTTTAGAACAACACCTTGGTCTGGAGCTGCGTGCAAGCAGTAAAGGGCTGGTGATTGAAGATGTTAGCAAATTAGCTGCACAGGTTGATTTACGTCGCGGGGATGTCATTGTCGCTGTTGGTTCAAAATTGGTACACAATGAGAAGGATTTCGAGCAGGCAGTACAGGAAAGCGGAAAAAGTGTCCCTTTACTCATCCGGCGAGCCAATAATACTTTGTATATCGCTTTGATACTGCCCTAAAAGTACATTAAAAATATTTGGCGGGGTAAACCGACTTGTCCATTCAGTGTGTATACAGGCGTAAAATAATCTATCGACTGACTTTTGTGTTCAGACCGGATTCATTATGTTGTCCCATCATTTTAAATTTTGTCAAAGCTACTAATTCAATTATTAAAGTTTCTGGAATCATTCTATGTTGTCAGCACAACCTCCGGTAACAGCACGCGGCCCGATTATGGCCGATGTGGAAGCTTTTCATCTGAGCGAAGTAGAACGCAGACGTTTAAGCCATCCCGCCATTGGTGGCGTGATTCTATTCCGGCGTAATTATCAGTCTCGTGCACAGCTCACTGCACTTGTAGCCGAAATTAAAGCCCTACGCACACCCGAGCTCATCGTTGCAGTTGACCATGAAGGGGGGCGGGTACAGCGTTTTATTCCGGAATTTACTCGTTTGCCGGCGATGCGGACACTGGGGCAGTGCTGGGAACAGCATGGCGCGGCCATGGCTGATAAAATGGCTGAAACAGTAGGCTGGGTACTGGCCACAGAATTACGCGCTTGTGGTATCGATTTATCATTTACACCGGTATTGGATCTAGACTGGGGCGAATGTGCAGTGATTGGTAACCGCAGCTTTCATCAGCAACCAGCTGTTGTCAGCTTTCTGGCACTTGCTTTACAGCGTGGCCTGGCTCGTGGCGGCATGGCTACTTGCGGCAAACATTTTCCCGGACACGGTGCCGCCAGCGGAGATAGCCATTTGACTCTTCCTCAGGACAACCGTAATTGGGATGAATTATGGGCTGATGATATTCAGCCGTTTAACGATTTGATTCATCATGGCATGCCAGCACTGATGCCGGCACACGTGGTTTATCCTAAAGTTGACCCTACCGAACCGGCTGGTTTTTCCACACTATGGCTGCAAGGTGTGCTAAGAGACAAAATGCACTTTGATGGTGTGATTTTTTCAGATGATTTAACCATGGAGGGTGCCAGCATTGCAGGAAATATTCGCCAGCGTGCAGCTCATGCTTTTGCTGCCGGCTGTGATATCGCACTGGTCTGCAACAAACCAGATTGGGTAGATACTTTGTTAAACGATTTTCAGTGGACAGAAAATAGCCGGCTGGCACAACGCTGGCAAATGATTGCCGGTAAAGGGAATGTGGCAGATTACAAAGCCATCATGCAGACGCCAGAGTTTCAGTCAGCGCAACAGCTGGTTGCCAGTCTCGCTTCCGCGCAAGATATCCTAAACGGCGTGCAAGTTGGCGAAGCCTGTTAGTTTTGCTCATTCGATAACAAAAAAGCCATAGTCAAACTATGGCTTTTTTATCACTTTGCCTCAATCAGGCATTTTTAAAATCAATCACCATTCGGCCAGTAAACTTACCTGCGGCCATTTCATCAAAAATATCATTGATGTCTTCCAGCGGACGCATGGTTACTTTTGGTACCACTTTACCTTCAGCACCAAACTGGAATGCTTCACGCAAGTCTTCACGTGTACCCACCAGTGAGCCCACTACCTCAATACCATCAAGTACCAGACGCGGAATATTCAAATCCATTGTGTCTACAGGCAGAGCTACTGCCACAATGCGTCCGCCAGCGCGTACAGCAGCAACGGCTGAATTAAACGCAGATTTAGCCACAGCAGTCACCACCGCAGCATATGCACCGCCTACTTTTTCCTGAATGATATCTTCAACTTTTTCCTTAGCCGGATTCAGGGTCATATCCGCACCCATCTCGCGAGCCAATTCAAGTTGTTTTTCATTCACATCAATAGCAATCACTTTGGCATTAAATACATTCTTAGCATATTGCAAAGCCAGATTGCCCAGACCGCCTAAACCATAAATCGCAATCCACTGGCCAGGTTGAATATGAGATACTTTAATAGCCTTGTAAGTGGTCACACCGGCACAGGTAATACTGCTGGCCGCTTCAGAACTCAGACCATCCGGTACCTTAACTGCATAGTCGGCTACCACGATACATTCTTCTGCCATACCACCGTCTACAGTATAGCCGGCGTTCTTAACTTCACGACAGAATGTTTCACGGCCACTATTGCAGTATTCGCAATGTCCACAGCCCTCAAAAAACCAGGCCACACTGGCACGATCGCCTACCTTCAGCGAAGTGACATCTTCACCGACAGCAGTAACCACACCAATGCCTTCATGTCCTAACGTCACACCGGTCACATCACCAAAATCCGCATTTTTTACATGCAAATCAGTGTGACAAACCCCGCAACATTCCATTTTCAGCAATGCTTCATTGGCTTTCAGCGGACGGACAGCTTTGTCCTGAATGGCCACTTTTTTGTCTTTTGTTACTACGGCTGCTTTCATAATGAACCCTTTTCATTCAGTAAAGAAGAAGTGTTTGGCCTGTTAGTTTCTGTTGTCAGAAGTTAGACCGGTAGAACCTAAAAAATCAATCACCAAATAGAATCAATACCAGCGTCAGCATCATCCTGAATGAAAATGACAATCAAATTAATTAACAGCGTGAATTTCCCTTTCACACCGACTAATTGCCGCCTGAATCAGGACTAACGTATAAATTCTCTGGCAGAGATTCTGACAGATGCTCCCTTGCAATACCAGCAGTAAAACTTAAATAATTGTAACTCTAAACAAAGCCTTTGCGTAAGAATAAATTAATGCCAGATACAATATATGTTTAAGAATTCATAGCAGATTTTAAATAATTGATTAATACTAATTCTTATCCTGCTCCAGCATCAGCCGAAACATCTTAAAACCAGCCTAACAGCAACAAACCACGAATTAAGATAACACATCAATTTGCAAACTTAGCCCTTTCAAGCGTAAGCGTTGCTTATCCCTGTTGGCAACAGATACCCATACCAGACAGCTGCAGAAACCGTGTTATGATGCAGGCGCCTGAATAAAGTAAACCAAATTCCCCCCGAATCATCATGAATACACATATCAGCCGACGCAAACGCGCTCTCAGTGGTGTACTGCTGCTGGACAAAGACAGAGACATGAGCAGCAACAGCGCTTTACAGCGGGCGCGCTTTTTATATGGTGCCGCCAAAGCCGGACACACTGGTGTACTCGACCCGCTGGCCACCGGTCTACTGCCGGTATGTTTTGGAGAGGCCACTAAATTTGCCCAGTATCTGCTTGATGCAGACAAAGCTTACACAGCGACATTACAGCTTGGCGTCGCCACCAGTACCGGCGATGCTGAAGGCGAAGTTGTAGCTACAGCCGATACCCACATCACACTGGCACAGGTGCAGTCTGCCATCGCTGCTTTCAGTGGTGAAATAACCCAGACACCGCCCATGTATTCGGCTATCAAACATCAAGGCAAACCATTATATGAATACGCACGTGCCGGCATCACCATCGAACGCAAAAGCCGGCAGGTAACCATTTATCAGATTGATATTGTAGAGTTTGCCTATCCTACACTGATTATCAACGTGCGCTGCAGCAAAGGTACCTACATCCGCACTCTAGCTGAAGATATAGCTCAGCATATGGGGACAGTGGCTCATCTGACAGCACTACGTCGTACCGCTACCGCTGGGTTTAGTATCGACCAGACCCATACCCTTGCCGCTATCAGCAGTCTGGATGAATCAGCACGTGATAATTGGCTGCTTCCCAGCGATGTGCTGGTACAACATTTACCGGCAGCCACACTTACCGATAAAGAAATTTTGCAATTGCAGCACGGGATAGCCGTGCATTCCGGACAAAATTATGGCACAATGTGCCCCTTGCGTATTTATGCCACCAGTGGCCGCTTCATCGGGTTGGTTCAGTATCAGGCTGCCAGCAGCCGTCTCAAAGTACTGCGTCTGATGAGCACCAATGTAGAGAGCTAAATACCTATTTGGAGTTGGCCGTTGTCAGACTTTATTGTTAGCTTGGCCAACTTGTCTGCCGAAAGGCTTTTTTAATAGAGTGAATTACATGTTATCTGTTGAACAAAAAGCACAAATCGTAAAAGATTATCAGCGTACCGAAGGCGATACTGGTTCTTCTGAAGTACAAATCGCATTGCTGACCTTCCGTATTAACGACCTTACCGGCCACTTCAAAGCTAATCCTAAAGATCATCACAGCCGTCGTGGTCTATTGAAAATGGTAAGTTCCCGTCGTCGTCTGTTGGCGTATATCCGTCGTACCAAACCGGATACCTACCGCGAGCTGATTGGCCGTCTGGGTCTGCGTAAATAAGCATGCTATGCTGCTAAAAAAGCCGTCTTGATTACAAGACGGCTTTTTTTAATTCTATAGTAACTTGTAAAAAATTATCCCCAACCAAAGTCCACCCTATATTTATTTTGCCATCAATGCAGGCAGTAGGCAGAAAACCACATATACGACTCATCCTGTCTTATCGATGAAACAGACAAGGCCTGTGCTTAGCCTCGGCTGAAACGAAAAAACACAGGCCAGTAAAATCAGCCTATTTCATTATATAAATCAGGATTTAAACGCGCATTCTGAGTTTGGCACCAGTCCAGATGGTCTTTACTTAAATGAAAAGCTTTGGCCTGAAACTCTTTCAAACTTTCCTGCTGTTCTATTTTACGCGTATACGAACGCACAAAACGGCGTACCTCATTTGGTGTTTCCAAAATCAGCCCAGGTACAGTTTGCGGCTTGCCGGTAGCAGAATCAATCGCCACCATAGTGAAATAACTTGAATTACTGTGGCGAATATCTCCGTTAATCAGATTTTCCGCTTCCACACGGATACCAATCATCATCGATGATTTTCCCACATAATTTACCCGTGCCTTAATGGATACCAGATCTCCCACATAAATCGGCGTACGAAAATTCACCGTATTAATCGCTGCCGTTACTGTTACGCAGCGCGCATGCTTGCAGGCACAGGCATAGGCCGCCTGATCCATCAGCGCCAGAATACGGCCGCCGAAAATCGTATTATTAGCATTGGTATCTTCCGGATGCATGACCACCGAAAGCAATACATCACTGTCAGTCGGTTTTTTATACAAAAGTTCGGACATAATTATCATTCCCCATTAAAACAGGTACAGCCAATCCGGTTGAACCAATAAAATTAACATCAATCACATTAATTCTAACATATAACCCAATCCAATTAATATGCGCACAGATTGGTAAAAAGTACGATCAGCATAAATATCCGCTCTTTTCCGCCAAAAAAGACCAAAAATACCTGCAAAAACCGGTTCTACTGGTTAGTAGACATCAGGTTAGAGATAAGCTAAAAAATATATGTTAGAATTTACCCATAATACAAAGCGTATTGAGGGTTACCACAACCCTGTTAATCCCAATCAACCATCATTTGCAAACCTCGCCCGGCCAGAAACCCTACCTATGTATATGTACAAAGCGTATACATTGTTAGGTTTTTTAGCAGGTGCGACTTTTGCAGAAACTGAAACAGAAAGTTCAGCATGTTCAATAAACACATAAAAACCTTTCAGTATGGAAATCAGACCGTCACTCTTGAAACTGGTGAAATTGCCCGTCAAGCAGCCGGTGCGGTTAAAATTTCCATGGGCGATACCGTGGTACTGGTAGCCGTTACCGCTGCAAAAGAAGTAAAACCCGGACAAGATTTTTTTCCGCTCACCGTGGATTATTTAGAACGCACTTATGCAGCCGGTAAAATTCCCGGTGGCTTTTTTAAACGGGAAGGTAAACAAAGCGAAAAAGAAATTCTTACCAGCCGCCTGATAGATCGTCCAATACGTCCATTATTTCCTGAAGGTTTTTTCAACGATATTCAGATTGTGGCTATGGTGGTATCCATTGACCCTGAAATCGACTCTGATATACCAGCCATGCTAGGTGCATCCGCAGCTCTACTGCTGACTGGCGTACCATTTGCAGGCCCGATTGGTGCAGCCCGCGTTGGTTACGTAAATGGAGAATACGTACTCAATCCTACTAAAGCACAGTTGGCACAATCTCAGCTAGATCTAGTCGTGGCGGGTACCGAAAAAGCTGTATTGATGGTGGAATCTGAAGCCGATGTACTGTCTGAAGAAACCATGCTTGGTGCCGTAGTTTACGGTCACGACCAAATGCAGGCGGCTATCCGTGCCATTAACGAATTTGCCGACGAAGTTAATCCAGAAATATGGGACTGGCAGCCACCGGCAACCGACGATACACTGATTGCTCGTGTACGCGAACTTGCCGGAGCCACCATTGATGCTGCTTTTAAAATCAAACAGAAGCAGGCACGCACTGCCAAGCTCGACGAAGCTTGGGCCGCAGTAGAAAGCGCATTAATTACCGAAGAAACCGATACACTGCTAGCCAACCAGATTCGGGGAATTTTCAAAGATTTAGAAAAAGAAGTTGTACGTGGGCAGATTCTTGAAGGCCAGCCGCGTATTGACGGCCGTGATACCCGTACCGTGCGCCCGATTAATATTCAGACCGGTGTTTTACCCCGTACCCACGGTTCAGCTTTATTCACCCGCGGCGAAACCCAATCTTTGGCTACAGCCACTCTGGGTACCCAGCGTGACGAACAGATTATTGATGCACTGAGTGGCGAATATACCGACCGCTTCATGTTGCATTACAACTTCCCACCATACTCTACCGGTGAAGTGGGGCGCATGGGTGCACCAAAACGCCGTGAAATCGGCCATGGCCGTCTGGCTAAACGTGCTTTACTGGCTGTGCTGCCAGATGTGGAAGACTTCAGCTACACCATGCGCGTGGTATCTGAAATTACAGAATCCAACGGTTCATCTTCCATGGCCAGCGTTTGCGCTGGTTGCCTGAGCTTGCTCAATGCCGGTGTCCCACTGAAAAGTCATGTGGCCGGCATTGCCATGGGTTTAATATTGGATGGTAACAAATTTGCCGTTTTGACCGACATTCTTGGCGACGAAGACCACCTCGGCGATATGGATTTCAAAGTGGCCGGTACCACCAGCGGCGTTACTGCATTGCAGATGGATATCAAAATTCAAGGTATTACCAAAGAAATCATGCAGATAGCACTGGCACAGGCCAAAGAAGCACGTCTAAAAATTCTGAGCCAGATGCAGGAAGCTGTAGAAGGTCCGCAGGAATTATCTGCCCATGCACCGCGATTATTCACGATGAAAATCCATCAAGACAAAATCCGCGATGTGATTGGTAAAGGCGGCGAAACCATCCGTACCCTTACTGCCGAAACCGGTACCGAAATCAATATTGCAGAAGATGGCACCATTACCATTGCAGCTACTACCAGCGAAGCAGGTGAAGCCGCTAAACGTCGTATTGAAGAAATTACGGCTGAAGTGGAAGTGGGCAAAGTGTACGATGGCACAGTAATCAAGATTTTGGATAACAATGTGGGCGCAATTGTATCTGTTATGCCAGGCAAAGATGGTCTGGTACACATCAGCCAGATTTCCCACGAGCGTGTAAAAAATGTTAGTGACTACCTACAAATTGGTCAGCAGGTAAAAGTAAAAGCTTTAGAAATCGACGACCGCGGCCGTGTGCGTTTGTCCATCAAAGCGCTGCTGGAAAAAGCACCACAGGAAGCCAAACCTGAAGAACACTAAATTCTGTTTTTACCATTCAAACTGCCTTGCATCGCAAGGCAGTTTTTATATGTGGAAAGCTTGTGGATTAGCCAGATTCATCCACCTCATATACAAACCTGTTGACAACTATAGGCCAGAATAAATCTGCTAAATAGCGTTTTTCATTATTGCAGAGCACTCATCCTTGACAGATTGAGAGCCAAACAAGCTGGAATCAAAACACATGGTAGGGAATTGCTTAAATTTTAAGCAGCGAAATAAAATTTCATTATAACAACTGCCTAAATTAGTTATCCACAGTTTATGTGCAGTAACATCCCAATATTTACAGGAATAATGTGTATTTATTCCCGCCATGACAGCTTTTGATAAACCTATTTTTAAAAAATAAAGATAATCAGAGTAGCTATTTCTATCGTGTGGATATTTCTAATCAGACTTTCCAATGCGCTATTTCAGAAATTTATTTTCCTGCTAACATCTTCTTAGACTATAGCAATGCAAGCATAGCTAGATTAATCAGTTCCAATAAGTTGATGGCAGACATGATTGCTTAGGCTAAAAATATCCACTGCTGCCAAAAAATAAAAGCACAACATTCATCCTCTTTAGTTTAAATAAAAAGCATATAGGAATATAATATTACAAAAGAATATCAATTTAACAAGGAAACATCATGGGAAATGGTTTAAAACTAGAAAACATTACGACTTATTTTATACAGCACCAATTACCACCTTTAGATCAGTCTTCAATCATCTATGGCATGATTAATGCCAAAGCTTGGCAATATGCTTTACTATCTGGATTGGCAACTTTATTTATTCGGCATATTCTGATTTATTTTAATGCAGAAAAAATCATTCTCATTGGTCTAACGGCTAACGCCAATTTATCTGAATCTATAACCGTTATTCCAATGACCAAAATTACCAGTCTGAGCTACAAAACAGGCTTTTTCAGAGGTGAATTAACGTTTATTTATGAGCAGCAAAAATACACTTTTAAAATTCCAAACTTTATATTAGCCGCCAAATGGCAAAAAAATAATTTGAAAAATATACTGCAACGTTACATCATCAGCGCCTCCTGAGCTGATAGCATTCCGTTAGCAGATATGCAGCTCACTATTAATAATTTCATGTTGTGAATGAAGAGTTCGGATACATAGCTATCAGTACATACTTACTTAGCACACATAAAAAACATTTCAGTACGCCAAAAATCATTTTTATGGCTATCCGCTGCAAAAACGCAAAACAGACGCGTCACAGATATTAACAACGGTCTATAATGCTGGTTTTCAGCGCGCAGAGATAAAAAATGCAGCATATCCACATTATCGGAATTGGCGGCACATTTATGGGAGGCCTTGCTGCCATTGCCAAACAGGCTGGCTACCGCGTTACCGGTTGTGATGCCAAAATGTATCCGCCTATGAGTACCCAGCTGGCTGATTTAGGTATAGATGTGGTAGAAGGGTTTGAAGCAGCACAGCTGGATAATTATCCGGCAGATATCTACGTCATCGGCAATGTTGCCCGTCGCGGCATGCCGGTGGTCGAAGCCATTCTCAATCGTAATCTGCCTTATACCTCAGGGCCGCAATGGCTGGCTGAAAACATATTGCAACAGCACTGGGTATTAGCCGTAGCCGGCACCCATGGTAAAACCACCACTGCCAGCATGTTGGCCTGGGTACTAGAAGAAGCCGGTCTTGCGCCTGGTTTTCTGATAGGTGGCGTACCACAGAATTTTGCTGTGTCTGCAAGACTGCCACAAATTCCGCCGGCTACACAGGCTGATAGCCGCGCCGAAACCAGCCCGTTTTTTGTAATCGAGGCCGACGAATACGATACCGCATTTTTTGATAAACGCAGTAAATTCGTTCATTATCACCCGCGTACCGCCATTCTCAATAATCTGGAATATGATCACGCCGACATATTTCCTGATTTGTCTGCCATCCAGACCCAGTTTCACCATCTAGTACGTACCATCCCCAGCGAAGGACTAATTGTAGTCAACGACGAATCCCAAGCATTATCCGAAGTATTACAACAAGGCTGCTGGTCTCAAGTAGAAGGCTTTGGCTCTGATAAAGACTGGCAGGTAGGCGAAGTTTCTAAAACAGGTGGTTTCGATGTGCTTTTTCAGCAGCAGAAAGTCGGCCATATCGAATGGCAGCTGCTTGGACAGCATAACCGCATGAATGCGCTGGCTGTCATTGCTGCCGCTCGGCATGTAGGTGTGACCGTAGAGCAATCATGCGCCGCACTGTCACGTTTTCAGAATGTCAAACGACGCATGGAAATCAAGGGCGTCGTCAACAATATTACCGTATATGATGATTTTGCTCATCATCCCACCGCTATTGCGACCACCATTGCTGGATTACGCCAGAAAGTCACTGATGCCCGTATTTTGGCTGTATTGGAGCCGCGTTCTAATACTATGAAACTGGGTACCATGAAATCAGCATTACCCACCAGTTTGGCCGAGGCCGATAAAGTATACTGCTATGCCGGTGGTGTGGATTGGGATGTAGCAACAGCATTAAGTCCGTTGCAAAACAAAGTGGAAGTATTTCAGGATATGCCGTCACTAATCGCTGCCATTGTAGAAGAAGCTAAGCAGGGCGATCATATTCTGGTAATGAGCAACGGCAGCTTTGGTGGTATCCATCAACAGCTACTAACAAAACTATCAAATAAATAGCTGATAAATCATCATTGGTAAAACAAACCAAAACCAAAAAGATATAGCTATTCTCAGTATGTCAAGCCGGTTGCTCCCATGTGGGTAGCCGGCTTTAATTATTCTTTATTTAAGCAGAATATTCAAACAGCTTATACCAATTCACAATTGTTAGCGTACAGCAGACACTCAATTGCTGCCGATTAAAAGTTTATCATTCAGGATGCTTCATTTACCATGGCTTTAGCTAACTCAGTATGGTTCATCTTGCCATATGTACTTAGCCAGTCACGGGCAGCTTCGCGCTGATCGCAGCTTTTGGCTGCTTCTGTCTGAACTGTATTCATCTCGGTATAGGTCAGTTGTGCCAGATACTGACAGTTCAGCACTTGTGTAAATGAAGCTGGTGCAGCCATGGCACCGGCCGGAGTAGGGCGAAAATTGCCCAGTAATAACAATACAGCCACCAACCCGACAGTCTTCAACACATTCATGATTGACTCCATAAATTAGATAAATCTAATAATTTATTTATTTTTTGCTATATTACTTAGAAAAAAATAAATAAACAACCTAAAAATTTCTTGAAAATTAATTTAGTATTTATTTTTTTAAAATTGTTGTATAATAAAAACAAATTTAATAACGTTATTTCTAATAATTGCTGGAGTTTGTGCATGCAAACATTTAAGGATCGTCTGGCTTCACTCTGGCCAGGGGAGCGCCAATCCAAAATTGCCACAGACATAGACATGACCATGGCCGGATTCAGCCGAATCTGGCATGAAGGCGGTCTACCTAAAGCAGAAACCCTGAAACGCATCAAAGAATTGAAGGGATGCAGTATCGACTGGCTGCTCACCGGAGAAGGAGAGCCTTTTCCCGAGCAGCCTACACAGGCGGCACACGATACACTAGGTAATCCAGTGAATGCTGATGACTTTGTCTATGTGCCGCGTTATGCCATTGAAGCTGCTGCCGGACACGGTAGTCTAGTGGATAACGAAAAACCGATGTTTACTATGGCATTTCGCAAGGACTGGATAAACGCAATGATTAGCCCCGAAGTGAGCGGCTTATCAGTTATATCGGTTAAAGGCGACTCCATGGAAGGCGTATTAAATGATGGCGATACCATATTGGTGCAGCAAATGAATCATATCCGCCGTGATGGCTTGTATGTATTGCGTATCAACGACAATTTATTGGTTAAACGTCTGCAGCTGATGCCGGGAAATGTGGTAAATGTGATTTCTGCCAACGAAGCCTATCCAAGTTTCGAAATCAGGCTGGATAGCGAAAGTGACGATGTGCAGATTATTGGCAAAGTTTTATGGTTTGGACGCTATCTATAAAGTTGTGCAGAGCAGATATTAAATTATTGTCTTGATAATTCAACCTTGCTAAGGTATTGCATCTTTCCGTTTCAATCAGGCTGGTTCAAGCTTTCTATTAATATGTTCTCTAGATGAATGCATTAAAAAAGCCATCTGAATAGCAAAATTCAGACGGCTTTTTTTATTGGAACAAATTCCGATTATTTCTTAGTTTTATATACACTACCATCTGCGAGTAACCATTCAGGCTCTGCACCTTTATCAATCACATCTTGATTTACCACTACCTTTTTCACATCGGTTAAATCCGGCAGAGCATACATTGTATTCAGCAATGCTTTTTCCACAATGGAGCGCAAGCCACGTGCACCAGTTTTACGCGCCATAGCCAGTTTGGCAATTGCTTGCAGAGCAGAAGGCTGTACTTGTAATTCCACACCTTCCATAGCAAATAATGCCTGAAACTGTTTGATTAAAGCATTTTTCGGTTCGGTCAGAATATTAATCAAAGCATCTTCATCCAGTTCGGCCAGCGTTGCAATCACCGGTAAACGGCCGATCAGCTCAGGAATCAAACCGAATTTAATCAGATCTTCTGGTTCCACAGTTTGAAATAGTTCACTAACATTAGTGTTTTCATCTTTACTGTGTACCGCCGCACCAAAACCAATACCACCTTTTTCTGTGCGCTGACGAATTACCTTTTCCAGACCGGCAAATGCACCACCACAAATAAACAGAATATTCGTGGTATCAACATTAATGAATTCCTGATTAGGATGCTTACGGCCGCCTTGTGGCGGTACTGAAGCCACCGTACCTTCCACCAATTTAAGCAATGCCTGTTGTACGCCTTCCCCAGATACATCCCGAGTAATAGAAGGATTATCACTTTTGCGAGAAATCTTATCGATTTCATCAATATATACAATACCTCTTTGCGCTTTCTGTACATCAAAATCGCATTTGCTTAGCAATTTAGTAATAATCTGTTCTACATCCTCACCCACATAGCCGGCCTCAGTAAGGGTTGTGGCATCTGCCATCACAAACGGCACATCAAGCTTACGAGCCAACGTTTGTGCCAGCAGCGTTTTACCGGAGCCGGTTGGGCCAATCAGAAGAATATTGGATTTAGACAGCTCTACCTGTCCTTCTTCTTTGCCAAAA
This sequence comes from Snodgrassella sp. B3088, assembly GCF_026535815.1. Lineage (NCBI taxonomy): Bacteria > Pseudomonadati > Pseudomonadota > Betaproteobacteria > Neisseriales > Neisseriaceae > Snodgrassella > Snodgrassella sp. B3088. Next base: position 14,576 of record NZ_JAFNPG010000009.1, on the reverse strand, counting down.
CGCAGGCGTTTATAATGATTGTATACAGCCACCGCCAGTGATTTTTTGGCCGTTTCCTGCCCAATTACATATTGATCCAGATTCGCCACAATTTCCGCCGGTGTTGGCAGCTTGTCTAGGCCGCTGTCGGTATCAGTACCTGCCGGCTTAAATTTTTCTGCAGAAGAAGCACCTGCATTATGTAGCATGTCGTTGCATGTATCCACGCATTCATTACAGATTAATGCGTTGTCACCTTCAATCAGATTTTTAACTTCGTTTTCCGGTTTCCCGCAAAACGAACAATAACGAATTTCTTTACTCATAAACAGGTTTTCATCAGAAAAAAGAGCTTATAGCGAAAGCCGATCCAGATGTCTAAAGCGCAAATTGCCCAGATCCGGCCAAAAAACGAGTATATAATGTTATTAGCTTGATATCAAACCAAATGCTGATGTTGTTTTATCCACTTGCGAAATCAGTTTAGCAATGCAAAACTAATTAAAATATCGTTTATAAACAGCTTTTAAACAATTAAATTGGCTCAGAAAATACCGGCCGTGCTTGAAATTGCCTTATAATCAATAAGAGAAACAAAATTTCGTACTGATAATTTGTACGTTTAAACACGCCTCTCAACCATAGGTGTAGCCTAGCCGCACCTTTCGTACGTTCAGAATAAGCAACTAATAGAAAATTATATAACCCTCACACAGGGTCAAAAAGGAAGTTATCATGTCACGTTTATCTTGTCTGCGTCGCTGGCAGTGGGTAAGCTTGTTAAGCAGTAGTCTGTTTTTTGCCGTACCTACGGTAGCCGGTGATCTAGATGTTCTCGGCAGATTTATCGAACAAAAACAGGCCGGTGGCCAGTCTGACACCCTCAGCTCATTTATCAGTAACCACCCAGATGCCAATCTGGAAGCTCGCGCACAAATTGCCGGTCCTTTATTAAGTTCACAATCGGCCTTGATTATGAACAATCAGACCGGAGAAATCCTTTATCAAAAAAATATTAATCAAGTTCGTTCCATTGCTTCCATATCCAAGCTTCTCTCCGCCATGGTGGTGCTGGATGCCAATCAGAATATGAACGAGCCGATTACCATCACCGATGCTGAAATAGACCGGCTGAAAAACTCTACCAGCCGTCTATCTGTTGGCACAGTGATGACGCGGCGCGAATTGCTACACATCGGCCTGATGAGCAGTGAAAATCGTGCTATCCATGCGCTGGCACGCACTTATCCAGGAGGAATGCCGGCATTTGTAGAAGCCATGAATCGCAAAGCAGCCGAGCTGGGTATGAATAATGCACGTTTCTACGAACCAACCGGCCTCGACCCGCGTAATCAGGCTACTGCACGCGATCTGGCACTGTTGGTACGTGGCGCCAGCCAATATCCGCTTATCAGACAATATTCCACTGATAATTCCGGCTCGGTTTATACCAGTAATGGCCGCGTAGAGCAGTATCACAATTCCAATGCACTGGTACGTGAAGGTGTATGGCCGATAGCTCTACAGAAAACTGGCTATATCCGTGAAGCTGGCCGCTCCATGGTGCTGCTCACCAGTGTACAAAATCAACCCGTGACCATTGTGCTGCTTAATTCTCCAAGCTCTACCACCCGTGTTAGTGACGCCCGTGCGTTACGTTCATGGGCGATGCAGCAATCTCTCTGATTACTGTACTGATACTGATTTCCCCGTTAGCGATAACGGGGTTTTTGTTATGTAGTCGATAAACCTGACTACTGAGCAGCTTAGACAACATTGCAGAACGTGCTAACATTGGAGGAAATACCGGAATCAATTCTGAAACAGACAACAGGAAAAGGTACAGATATGGCTATAATAATTACAGGTGCTTCTGCCGGTTTTGGTGCCGAAATGTGTCGGGTAATGGTTCGTGCAGGATATCAAGTTATCGGTGCGGCGCGGCGGTTGGAAAAACTACACCAATTACAAGCCGAGCTGGGTACCAACTTTTTACCCCTGCACATGGATGTTGCCGACAAACAAAGTGTAGATAATGCGCTGGCCTCCCTGCAAGGCACATGGGCAGATATCGATTTATTGGTGAATAATGCTGGTCTGGCACTAGGTATGGAGCCCGCTCAGGAAGCAAACTATGCCGACTGGGAAACCATGATTCATACCAATATTCTTGGTTTAACCTATGTTACCCGTCAGATACTGCCACGCATGGTAGCCAAAAATGCCGGTTATATCATCAACCTTGGCTCAACTGCTGGTTCTTGGCCGTATAAAGGCGGCAATGTTTATGGTGCCACCAAAGCTTTTGTGCGCCAGTTCAGCCTCAATCTACGTACCGATCTGGCCGGTACCCGCATACGTGTCACCAATATCGCCCCGGGCCTGTGTGGCGATACTGAATTTTCTAATGTCCGTTTTCGCGGCGATGAGCAGCAAGCTGCGGCTGTATACGAACACATCAGCTATCTGCAACCAGCAGACATCGCTAATACCGTGTTATGGCTCTATCAGACACCAGCTCATATGAATGTAAATCACATTGAAATTATGCCTGTAGCACAAACATTTGCCGGCCTAAGTGTAACCCGTGATTTGGATTGAGGCTGATTAGAATGAGTAGTAAGACCGTGTGGCAGTCCAAAGCTGAAGAAAAAGCCTGCATCATTGCTCAATGTGTCCAGCACAGCGTCACCATCACCCAATTGCGCGAACAAGTTCTGGATATTGTATTAAACATGAGCGGTGTCATTAAAGCTTATCAAGTACTGACACACATGCAGCAACACAGCAGCAACACCATTGCTCCGCCAACTGCCTATCGCGCCTTGGACTTTTGGGCAGAGCAGGGAGTATTGCATAAAATACCAGCGGTAAACGGTTATATTCTCTGTCGCCATGTGCAGCATGAATGTAATAGTGATTGTCATGAAGATGACATCCACCACAACGATTTTGTACTGGTTTGCAACCAGTGCGGTACTGTGGATGAACAAAGCCTGAGCTCTGAATGGGCAGCTCTACGCCGGCGTGCAGCCGACAATGGTTTCATATTGAATGATGAACACATCGTACTTACCGGAATCTGCCGGCATTGCCAGCTAAAGCCAGCTTAAAATAGCTTCCAAAATTCAATCTGTATTTTGCCTGCCTGATATTCTAAATTTCAGGCTGTGCTGAATTTTTCGCGATATTTCAAACAAGCAATATATTCAGTCTCGCCAAAGTGCCTGCACTCTCTAGAAACCATAATAAACCATTAGATTGCCATTACCCCAGCAGCTATCCCTGATATTTAAAAGGCTTAATAGATGTAAACAGCTTCTTCAAGTTATCTTCGACATCTTTAATATCATCCAAATAAAGAATCCATAGTTTTTTCCGTGCGCGAGAGCAGGCGGTATAAAACAGATTACGGCTATTCTCCAATTTTCTGGTTTCCTCTTCCGTATACGTTTGTTCCGGCTCTAGAGACAGACTGGCAAAAAAATTTTAAAATTATTTTTATTGTTTCTCCTAAGGTTATATCCCAAGATTATTGCTACATTGTCATATTTTTATCTTGGTGCCATCATACGTTTTGTATTGAAATGTTTGCAGCTTATCGTGCTCATTGTTGAAAAGTCATCCATTGTTGTCATAAATCTAAGCCACTGTTCAGAATCTTTTTTATAGCTGAGTTTCTCTTGTTGATTTTTTATCTATTTGTTTATCTGTTAGTTTTACATCGGGCTTGGTTTTTGCTTCTATCCAAACATTTCTTCATGCAGCAGGCCATCAGTATAGCCCTCAATTGTTTTTACGTAATTTATTGATTCTATGCTGGAGAAAATACTTTAACGACTCAATTAGTATGTAGGTTTTATCAGCACACCCACCAGCTTGAATAATATAACTGTCAAAATTATCAATGGCTCTAAATATTTTCTGATGTATTTTTTATTGTTCGTCGTAATTGGTTTTCAAACACATTTTTATCCTCTTAATTTTTATTAAGTTAATTATTCAGTTAATTCAAACCATCCAGAATATATATTTAGATAATGCTTTTATATTCGATAATGAATCTGTGTCTATAGTAATGATGGTGAAAGTAGCGCACTGTCAAATTTGGTATTGCTTTATTTATATTAATTTTTAGCTGTAATTGAAACAAACTTTCAATATGAATCTGTTCGTTTGAATAAGGATTTTAAATAATTTTGAGAAAGCTGTTTCTAGTAATGCAATAATACTCAAATTTGTTGTAGTTTGTTTGAATAATTACCTCTTCAGCAGCCGGAAAGGCACTTCATTGACAAGATGATAATCTAGTAGAGTTTTAGCAAAAATTCCTCTTTTTTATAATAGTAATGAATAAAGAATTATTATTTTGTATTAATGACAATTTCTAGTGACAGAATAAACTAAAAGTAAAAAATTGAACAGATTTTAAAATTAACTAATAATATTAATATATTAATTAAAATAGGTATGACAAAAATTTATTCATGTGTTTAATCTAATTTAAAAATTTATTTGCCAGTCAAATATCTTAAAAAAATTTGCATGTAAAATAAGTTGAGGCTATAAATAATTTTCATTCAACAGTTCTGGCAGCAGCATTCAGTTTAAGGAGATACATATGAACAACATCTCAGTGGGCATTGTGCAGATGGTTTCTGGCACGAACGTGGCGGAAAATATTCAGTCTATGCAGCGTCTGGTGCGGCAAGCTGCGGCTGCTGGGGCTGAGTGGGTAGTGTTACCAGAGTACTGGCCCATTATGGGGCAGAATGATACTGATAAGGTGAAGGTGGCTGAAGTATTTGGCGATGGACCGTTGCAAACCGCTTTAAAATCGCTGGCCGCTGAATTGGGTATCGTGCTCTTTGGCGGTACTATACCATTACAAAGCACAGATAAAGCCAAAGTGCTTAACACTATGATGGTATATGGCCGCGCCGGTGAGCTGCTTGGCTTTTATCATAAAATGCACCTGTTTGGATTTGTGGGTGCCAATGAAAGTTATGCAGAAGCCGATACGATTTTGCGTGGCATGGATGTGCCGCAGTTAAAAGTAGATGATGTTTCCGTAGCTCAAGGTATTTGTTACGATTTACGTTTTCCTGAATTCTTCCGTGCTCAACTGCCTTTTGATGTACTTGTACTGCCCGCTGCTTTTACCTATACCACCGGTAAAGCGCACTGGCATACGCTATTAACCGCACGTGCAATTGAAAATCAATGCTATCTTCTCGCATCAGCACAAGGTGGCACACATCAAAACGGCCGCCGTACCTTTGGTCACAGCATGATCATTAATCCATGGGGCGAAGTGCTGGCCTGTTTGCCGGAAGGTGAGGGTGTGATTACCGCGGAGCTGAATAATGATTTTCTGCAATCAGTACGCAGTAAATTACCGGCTCTCCAGCATCGCATATTGTAATCAGGAATGATTTGGTTCAATAAAATAGCAACCTTCGCACTGGAACTGACGAGTTTGATAGACGTTTTGTCTAAATAATCAAATCTGTAGTCATTTAAACAGGACAACAGCAATCATTACTTGTCCAAAAAAGAGAATCATGGCATGATTATCGATTAAATTTTGACTATATAAAGTTAAATGTTGAATTTTCTATCAAATTTTGATTTAGGAAGCAGTGGGCAGTTATGAGTGGTGGAACTAAGAAAAAATCGCATTCGCAATGGAGCTCGCGGATGGGCTTTATGCTTGCCGCAGCAGGTTCGGCAGTGGGTCTGGGCAATATCTGGAAATTTCCTTACATGGCAGGGCAGATGGGTGGTTCTGCCTTTGTGCTGACCTATCTGATTTGTATGTTTATCATTGGCCTGCCGATACTGGTTGCCGAATGGTTGATTGGTCGCCGCGGTCAGAAAAATCCGATTCATACCATGGAAGATGTAGCTGCTGCTGAAGGGCGTTCTAAATCATGGCGCTGGGTAGGGATTATCGGCGTTTTAGGTTCATTCTTGATTCTGTCTTTCTATAGCGTGATTGGCGGCTGGGCTACCGATTATATCTTTCTGGCCGGTAGTGGTACCTTTAAAGGACTGCATGGCGATGGTACCAGTCTGGTATTTCAGCAATTTCTCGGTAGCGTAAGTCATTTGCTCACATGGCATACAGTGTTTATGTTTGCAACTGCATTGATTGTTGCCATGGGTGTGGGAGCCGGTCTGGAGCGTTCTTGTAAAATCATGATGCCGGGGTTGGGCGTTTTGTTGATTGGTCTGGTGATTTATGCGGCGGTTGTCAGTGGCCCTTCCTTTGGTAGAGCATTCACTTTCCTGTTTACCCCAAATTGGTCCGCAATTACCGGAAAAGCAGTGTTAGCGGCTCTTGGCCATGCCTTTTTCAGTTTATCGCTTGGTATGGGGATTATGATGGCCTACGGCTCCTATCTGGGCAAAGATGTTAATCTGATTTCTACTGCTCGTACTGTGGTGATTCTGGACGTTATCGTTGCCATGTTGTCGGGCATGGCCATTTTTCCTCTTGTATTTGCCAACGGTTTGCAACCGGGCGAAGGCCCTGGCCTTATCTTTGTTACTTTACCAATTGCTTTCGGTAATATGGCTGGCGGTACTATCATCGGTATTCTGTTCTTTATTTTTCTCACTTTTGCAGCACTGACATCTTCAATTTCATTACTGGAACCAACAGTCGAACTGTTGGAAGAAAAAACGCACCTAGGCCGTAAATCCGCCACTCTGGTAAGTAGCGTGGTTATCTGGGCATTGGGTATTGCCTGTCTGTTGTCTTTTAATGAATGGCAGGATGTAACTATTTTCGGTAAAAATATTTTTGACTGCTTAGATTACCTCACCAGTAAACTGATGTTGCCATTAACTGGTCTGGGTACCATTATTTTTGCTGGCTGGATGATGAAACAGGAAACCATCCGGCAAGAACTGAATTTAAGTCCAGTAATATTTGCTGGGTGGAAATTTTTATGCCGAATCGTTATTCCAGTGGCAGTGATTGCTATTCTGATTTACGGATTTATGTAATCTTGGTCTAATTCTTATTAGAATATAGGTTTATCACCAATAAAAGCACAGGCCGGCAAAGAAAAATGCCGGCCTGTGCTTTTATTGGTAGGTTTTGTAACTATTTGATTTTTATAAAAATAAATAAAATAGTTTATATTTTATCTAGATATAGTTCAATCTTAAACTAGCTTTTATAAAAGCTTCTAAATCATTCTTTTGTATAGTGAATTAGTGCTGCATAAGTCATGCTGCTCGCTTTTAAATGATCTATTTTTCCACCATTTAATACCATGGATTCTTTTTCCATCTGGTTTAAGCAGCAAAATGAAGAAAATGTGATATCGTTTTATGCTTAAGTAATGAAAAGCTATTATGCAGAAATTATTTTTTAACTAAGTTGATAATACTTATGCTCTCCATCTTTGTGCCGATATTTTGAACTGGATGCAATTAAAATATTAGCATCTGATGATAAAAAACAAAATTTTGGATGATAAATATTTAAATTTTTTTCCGTTTCATCAAAGCGCTGCAGATATGTCGAATACCGAAATCTTTAGAAGTAAGCGGATAAATCATTTTTGTGGCAATAGCTCGCTACAGCATACTGGCTAATCATTTTTCAAGCCCGAATAAAATCAATTTTCTGGTTCTGCCTCACGTCCAGAACCATGTTTAGCAATTAGCTATATACGCATTAGCAAATAAATTACCTAATATCAGCTCCTTCACATCGTTACGCCTGCCTTGCGCGCAATTGCTAAGCCTTCTTCCACACTCATATATTGCGGTGGCTGAACACAATCTCGCAATACAATCGCACCCTGACTAAACATAACTAATTCATTCACAGCCAGTTGTTGCCATTGTTCGTTACAGGTAAGGGGTAGGGTGGCGATTACAGCTACTCGGTCGTGTGGTGTAGTTACTGCAGAAAAATCAATCGCCACATCTTCATCTGATAGCACGGCCTTACCAAACGGCGCCTGTCGAATAATATAAAAGAGCAAAGTACTGGCATGGGCGATTAACCAGTCGCCATTCGAAAGCATATAATTAAATAGCCCATACTGGCGCAGCTCAGCTGTGATTTCTGCAATTGTTTTAAATAAAATTTCACGCTCAGGTTTATGGCGAAAACGCTGGCGTAGCTGTTCCAGTAGATAGCAAAATGCCTCTTCCGAATCAGTGGTGCCAACCGGAGTAAAATATTCTCCTTCGGCTGGTTTGAAACCGCGTAGATTACCATTATGTGCAAATACCCAGTATTCTCCCCATAGTTCGCGTACAAAAGGATGAGTATTTACCAAATGCACTTGTCCCTGAGTGGCTTTGCGGATATGTGCGATCACATTTTCGGATTTGATTTTATATTGCTGCACTAAATCGGCTACAGGTGAGCTGGCACAAGGTTTATCATCTTGCAGGAGGCGTACCCCATGGCCTTCGAAAAAAGCAATTCCGAAACCATCCGCATGATTATCAGTTAACCCACCGCGCAAACGAAATCCTTCAAAAGAAAACACGATATCCGTAGGGGTATTGCAATCCATGCCTAACAACTGGCACATACTAATATTTCTCCTTCAATCATTAAATACTGTAATAATAATGTTGCACTATTTTAAGATTATACAACCTGATTAAAGTAATCCATAATTCAAGCGCATAAAATATGATTAAAAGCCCGTAAATGTGGTTACAGGCTTACTTGTAGACTTACAAGACTAGACACTGACTTTTATAGTACTGATGAGGCAGATAAAATCTCAGCGGAAGAAGTAAAAGCTTTATATTCAGCTGAAGAACACGCCACACCAGCAACAGCAAATCCTTTATCCATGCTGGCAATGGCCTGATTAAGTAAAGCCGCCGTCGCATGATTAAAAACCTCATAGTCAGCGCTTGCAGTTACTGCAACATCCTTTACTGGTTTGCTGATCGCTGCTGCAAATGTATTTTCTGCTACCATATCCTGTGCATCATTGTCTCTTAAGATACCAGCATCTGGAAGCATAGTGTTTATATCCGGCCAGTTGAAATATTGTTGTTCCAACCCTGAAGTATTACTGTAAGAATCATCTGAATCTCGAAGCAAACTATCGTCTATAGCATTTATCTGGCGGCTCTGAATAGCACTACTGATTGCTTCATTCTGTGGGACAGGGCTAAGTGTTTTTTTCTTAGTAATCAGATTTAATAAGGTCTTACCTTGCTTACCATCTTCTGTAAAAATGATATTCGCTAAATCTGAATCTTTTTTCTTGTTTTTAATATCATAGCCAACCAGATAAATAGCATCGCCATTCACCTTGTTTTTAACCATTATCCCATCTTTATAAGCAGTAAAAGAAAGCGATTTTAAGTTGTCCACTTTAATATAAGACAAGCCGTTATGATCATCAATGGTTGTGATTCCGTCTCCATTTTCCACAATGTAATAATCATCTCCTAAACCGCCATTCAGATAATCATTACCTTTGCCACCTTTCAGTATATCGTTACCGGCGCCGCCATATAAGTTATCGTTGCCTTCACCGCCGTATAACTGATCATCTCCATCATCACCCTGGAGGTTATCATCACCTTTACCACCACTGATGAAATCATTACCATTCCCGCCATAAAGCATATCATTACCGGTGGTACGGCTTGTATTATCATCTACAGGTTTTTCACTGTCGCCATAAATAATATCATTTCCATCACCACCATAAATCACATCGTTACCATCACTGCCTATTAGTTTGTCATCACCAGTGCCGCCGTCCAGATAGTCATTCCCGTATCCACCATTGATATAATCATTTCCACCTTCGCCATATAAAATATCATTTCCTACCGAAAGCTCTGATTCAGTGTGAAGGTCGCCATATATTTTGTCATCACCATCGCCACCGTAAATGACATCATCGCCTGTATATTTCATATTCTTGGTCATTAAATAAAGCGGTTCTAATTTATTATTAGATATTATCCAGCCAGTAATATTTAGGAAATCTCCGACTATCACATCGTTACCATTACCACCATAAATATAATCATTTCCACCTCCACCGTAGAGCCTGTCATTTCCCTCTCCGCCATCAACTACATCATCACCATATCCACCATCAATTAAATCATCACCATCTTCACCGTAGAGATGATCGGAGCCATTTATAGAGCTGTCTTCATTTGCAAAGGGTACATGTTCATCACCATATATTTCGTCATCACCTTTACCACCATAAATCCAGTCATCTCCGCCGCCACCCACCAAAGTGTCTGAGCCAGCGCCGCCATCAATATAGTCGTTACCTTTTATTTCGTTGTTTTGATCATCATCTCCATAAATAAGATCATGACCATCGTCCCCATAAAGCGTATCATTTCCCTGGCCGCCATAAATGAAATCATTATCATCGCCACCAATAATCACGTCATTTCCACCACCGCCAATAATCTCATCAGCGCCTTCGCCGCCATCGATACGGTCATCTCCATGCTCATAAAGGGAAGCATAATTCAGATAGCCAGGTAAGATAATACCATCGCCATATAAAATATCATTTCCTTTACCGCCGATAATATAATCATTACCTGCCATTCCATATACCGTATCATTACCGCACTCAGTACTGTCCGGCGCTGCGGAATCACCCTCAATATAATCATTCAGATTACCGCCAAGAATATAATCATTGCCATCACCGCCATATAAAAAATCACCATTGTAGCTAGCATCGGCTGAGATTGATGAAGTTTCATTTATACTTGAAGTGACACCACTCAGAATCTGAGTATCATTTTTATCAAGATAAACACCCCAGTTGGGGCCAGCATAAATAAGTTTCTTACCCGAAGCCGGCATTTTCCAACGCTCTTTCGGTGAGTGCCGTGCAGATATAGATAAATGATTGTTGGCTAAAATAAAATCATCTCCAGCTCCACCTTTTATCGTGTCCGAGCCACCACCGCCAGTGAGCAAATCCGTACCATCGCCACCATAAATCACATCGTCACCGGCATTGCCGTCTATGGCATCGCCTCCAGCCATGCCCCAGATTTCATCATTCTTGGCGCTACCGAAAATCACATCTTCAAATCCTTTTTCATCTAGGCCATTGATAATACGGCCATCTGAGGCGCGATTATCCCAATCCTTATGATAAGTACCTTTGTAAGGTAGCAAATCTTCATCAAAGTAGCCTTCTACATGAATTATTTTCGGCCGAGAATCACCCATAAATTTTTTTCTGTCTTTATCTGGTGGTGTGGCCATGGCAGGTAAATGAATGCCAAGCTGGTTTCCACTTTGCTTGCTCCATCCGCTGATGGTAAGTATATCTTTATCATTAATTAGCGATTGAATACATAAATCGCCTTCTTCATTCAGCCATACCTGCCATTTATTATCTTTAGTCTGCCACAGATTCAGCTCTTTTTTTATCCACTGATAGGAAGAAAAATGCTTATTATTCAAATAAAAATCACCATTTCCGTTACTATCAATAATACGATCCTGCCCGTCACCACTATTGAAGTAATAAGCATCAGACCCAGCACCACCAATCAAGATATCATTACCGCCGCCACCTATTATTTGGTCATTACCATTACCCCCAACCAACACATCTGAAGCTGCTCCGCCTTGGGCAACGCCATTTTCATTGTCTGCCAGCATCACCACCTGATGCACAGAAGTATTGGCTTGAGGATTTGTGCTCCAGCTCTGGCCGGATACCCCATCTTTAAACATAATGGCATCATTATCAGAAAATCCGTAACTCTTGCGTATAGATTGCACAAAGGTTTTTAGCTGTTGATAGCGCGGCCGCTCCGAGAAGAAATCGTGAAATCCATCATAATCAAATTGCTTATCCACATACTGATTGAATTCAGAAGCCTGAGCATAGCGAAATTCCTGCAGCAGCCAGCAGCGTATTTTTACCCAATCTTCACCCATTTGTGCCAGCGTACGTTGCTCAGGTACAAAGTCAGGATTCAGTACTACCACCGGATTCAGCTTTTCCAACGCATTCAGATAGAGAGACACTTTTTCTGTCTCACCCTGTTTGGTCAACCTTTGCAGTAAATCAAGTACTGATTCAGGTGCACCTTCTATCCAGTCCAGCTGATATTTGAATTCATATTCATCTTTAATGCCGTTTACCGGCTGCCGGTGCCCTGATTGAGAATCAAATACAAACTCCAGCCCTTTTTCCAGAAAATTCTGGTCATTAATCGAAGATATCAGTGCATCATGGCTATTGAGGATGCTTTTATTCAGTACGGCGGCCATAATCCATTTAGTAACTGCTGCGCCGCCAGCCAGTAGCCAGTTATTTTTTAATTGTTGTTTGGTCGTTGTAGAAGTGTGGCTATTGCTGAAAAATTCGCCAGTAAGCTTATTTTCCGGCGAGGTATATTTATCATACCAGCTATGGCTGGATAAACTGAACACATTATGTTCCAGCGCTTCTGCGCTTATCCCCATTCCTGCGGCCACGATATCCGTATCGCGACACCATTGCTGTGCCTGCTGTTGTTCCTTGCCAGAAATGGCGATTTTTTTAAAACCAAGCTTATCTGCTATCAGTTCAGGTAACTCAGGCTTGTTTAGTATCTCACCCAGCACCCCTGTAGATAGGCTAAGTGAATAAGTAAATGTGCGAATGATTGTTTTTCTGGAAACTACATTCCCTGTGGATTTATCTACATAAATATAGCCATTCTTGGCATCCAGCATAATATTATACAGCTCTAAACTTACTATCGAACCACCACTGACAACTTCTCCTTTGGTTTCGCGGATGTCTTCCCACATATTTTCAACTACCTGAGCACCTTTAATTATGCTGCCATCAGCTCGGGTGATTGATGCATTTTTCTGGATAATTGACATCGGGGCATACAGTGTCCAATAGTCGATATCCAGATTATTATTTTTAAACACTACTGCATGGAAATTATACATTTCATCATAGCTGATATCTTTGCCTCCTTCTCCTTTAATCAACTTTTGTCGCAAAATATCTAAATAACCTAAAGCCATGTCGCGGCGCACGCTATCCACTCTAGCTTGCGTAAGTGTCTGTTTATTATCTTTGGCTACTGCTTACATAAATGCCAGCGCCCCATTGCCGGTGATGCTGTCGCCGGTGGCTACGCCAATTGCCCAGCCGGCGTAATCATAGCCCTTTTCCCGCAGTGCCTGATACACTTCGCCGATAGCAGCCAAATTACCTGTTTTGATTTTTTTATTCCATGCATCAAGTTCTTGTTTGGTTAATAGCGCTGGCTGAGACATATTTCATCCCCTTTCATCAATTGTTAACAATACATATCATCCCGTAGTTGGGAAATTTTACTTACCTGCCTGCTTTTTAATTAGTTTGCCTTCATTAGTGACTACCCAGCTATCCAGTATGGCAGCGATATTTTTTTCGGTTTGCCGCCATAACTTGAGATAGGTACGGTCGTAACTCATACTGACATTTATCGGAAAATTACTAATAATAAAATCATGTTGACAAGATTGTACTTGCCCAACAATATCGCAAAGGATAAGGGTTTTAATGTTATTATTTGAATCTCGATAGATATACAGATCACGTCCTGCAATATTATCTGTCCATGGCTGATTGGTACTGGGGTCTATACCGTTATTGGCTTGATAATAAGTTAAACCAAATACTTTATTAGGCTGCTTAGAATATTCAAAATCCCAGCTTTCTTTTGAAGATTCTAGAATATCATTAAACCATCGATTGAAAGTCTTAATTTGTTTAGGGCTATATAGATTATAAACAATTGTATAACCCCACGGAAAAGGCTGACCTTTAGGAATAAGTGTTTTATTATCATGTAAATAATCTATTTCGGTTTGTTCTTTATAGCTCATCAGCGCACCATCAGTGAGGCGATAAAGCAAACCAAAACTTTCAATGGGTAGCTGATAGGTAATAGGCGGACGTTTGTATTTTTGTGCTTTTTTGCTGGCATCAAAATCACCAGGGTCTCCAACATAACGTACCCAGTGAAGTACTACGCCGTCGGGAATACTGACCGGTTTACCGCCCAGATTGCCGATGGAATCATAGCGGCCAAATCGGTCCTGATTAGNTGAAAGGTACCGGCTGCTGTTTGGCTTTGTCTTTATCCTTATCAGAACAGCCAGCCAGCAAAAGCAGGCCAGTTAAACAGACAGCTTTAGCATACGATATCAATAAATTTCTCATACTGATGTCTCCTATCAGACTAAAGTATAAATTAGCATAATTTTAAGATAATGCAAACAAAAACATAAACGAAAATTAACTAATGTAACGAAATATTAACTCTAAATAGATTATTATGTTTTAATATATATGCAATCTACCNGAATATATTTAGCGTAAAATAGCAAGCAAACCGGAATTTCTCTTAAAAAATGGCAAATTGGCTGAATGAGGTTGTATCAATATTGCGTGCATTGTTACAAAAATAATTTCTGCTGTCAGTGGTGTAACAGGTATGCATCTGTTTCGATTTATACCTTGCCAGCCTGCTTTTTAATTAATTTGCCATCATTAGTCACCACCCAGCTATCCAGTATGGCAGCGATATTTTTTTCGGTT
>NZ_JAFNPG010000008.1:150632-150768 GCF_026535815.1 Snodgrassella sp. B3088 | reverse complement strand
GGGCGAAACAGTTGGCCAAGGTGAATGCCTCATTCATTATTCACCGCCTTTTTTGTCTTCTACTCGCTGAGTGTGTTTAATGAGATTTCTACCCGCCAGCGCACACACTACGGCAAGTACGGTATAGGTAGTCATG
>NZ_JAFNPG010000008.1:0-150620 GCF_026535815.1 Snodgrassella sp. B3088 | reverse complement strand
AAATGCCCCTGCAATCAAGAACCAGATTAAGGATGCCCATATCAGCAAGCAGCCTGAAATAATATTGCTGCGGCTGGATTGGAAAACAGCAGCGCTTAGCTGGCTAACAGATACGATGAACAGGACGGCAACCAGCACANGTCTTCCTTTAGCATTTCGTTTCCATGCAAGGCAAAAACCACCGCAAAACCCAACATGACTAACCCGCTGGTAATCTCAATGACGCGTGTACAGGTACCGAACAAAAAATTCTGAAACCACGCCGGCAGAAACCGGAACTCAACCACCCAGTCCAGTGCCTTATGCAACCATTTAAATGCCTTTTTCATAACTATCAAACTCCATAAAAATACCGGCTAAAAGCCGGTTTGAATTAATTGTTTAGCCTAAGGGGTCTTGCTTACCCGATTGCCCGCCGTTTGTCGCGTCATTAATGTTGCCAGTATTGCCCGACCCACTACTGCCCCCATCACCAATCGACGGTGCATTTACATCCGATTTTTTAACGTTGATGAACATTTGCATTAATTCGCCGCCGGTTTCAAACACAGTCAGAGGGGCACCCATATCGGCAGTATCGTCATATCCGCCCAGCACGCTGCCGAACTCATCATCTCTTAATGGGTTTTCAAAAACTTTTACATCCGAGATAGCGCCGTTAAACGGGTATATAACTTTGTTTTGATGAATTGGGGATTCGTCTTGATTAACGCCGAACAGCCAAAAATTATTCAAATGTACTAATGGGCTGATATTCAGTTCTGTATATTGCCCATTGACAAAAACCCCAGCCAGTCCGGCACGGTCGCCGCTATAAAAATTAAAGCCGATACTTGCCCACTGACTGTCTCCGTTTATATAGATATTAGTATCTGTTTTTTCTACATTATTTTCTTCATCATTTAATTTAAAATAATAGGTAACAATCTGTAGATTTTCTACGGCTATGATTAGTTTTTCATTTTGCCGGCCTTTTGCTCCGTACAACACACATAACATCATGGAGGCATCAGTAAATTGTCCTATTTTTATTCTTAATGTCAGTGCATTACCGAATAACTTTGATGAAGTGGAGCTAATGGGGAGATTGAGAGGAACACCAGAATCGGTGCGGTAACTGCGTAATACCAAGGCGTCCTGATTGTCCTTGATTTTATATAATCCCATGGTTTGATTGTCCCCGACATTCAGATAATTTCTGCCGTTGACGGCATCCGTCCATGTAGTTCCGGCATCATACTGTGCAGCGGTAAACGGCAAACTTGCAACAGGACTGGGCGCAGTTGCAGAGGGGCTGCCGTTATGGGCATTGATGATGCCGAGTGGTTGATAATAACGCCATCCGTTATGGGCATAGATTTTTACTAAAACACTCATGTTTACCCTCTTACAGCCTGCTTGCATTAAGAAAAACCGGAATATCGGCTATATCATTGGTGCCGCATAGTTCCAGAATGATTTCATCACCATCATGCATATTGCTGATAACGATTGGCGGGTTGTCAGCCTCGCCAGTAGCTGGCGGTAATATCTGGTTAGTGCCGTTCGTGGCATCAATGGTTAAGCTTTGCCAATCAGGGTACATGGCCAGCTCTCGATTTATGATGTAAGTATTGCCGGTTGTTTTGAATCCATGAGCAGTCGCCGCGCAAAGCACCCGCGTCCCCATCGGCCATGCTGCTGGCTGGGTATTTTCTACCCCAGCGCGCAGAATCATGAGCATGCCGCCTATGTTGCAGATATCTATTAATTCATAGCCCGAAGAGTCAATAGGCTGCAACGTCAGCCGCATAAAATGCGGCGGATTCGATTCGCTGCTGCTATTCGGCAGAATGGTCGTTATTTTTTGGGTGGACACGTCATCTAAAAATAGCATTGCCCCTTGTTTGTTTGCTTCAAGTTCCTGCTGTAACGCAACATTAAAGTTATTGATATACCATCGCATATTGTTACCTATTCTGTAAGCTGATACTCATCACGCTCAATTGTCCACCGCTTGCCGGCCAGTCGTTCGCTGATAAGAAAAAAACCCTTTTGATTAGGGGTAATGTGATATTGGTTGCCTAAAGAGTCTTGTAAATCCAGCGTATCCATCTCTTGTAATGACGGCGGCAGCAAATCTGTCCCGAACGGGTGAGCCGGAATAAATTTACCTTTGCTGGGATTGTATTTAATATCAATGATGGCGCTATCGGGATATATGTCTAAACTCCACAGACTTAACTTACCATCTGCTTTAATGGTGGTGAACAATTTATAATCTTTGTCCGTGGTTAAATTGCCCTTTTCATCGTATTTATCGCGGTAATAAAAATCTAAATCCTGCTGATACATGAACTGCTGCGCCCCGTCAGAAGAATCGATACTCTGTATGTAATGGTCAGCATATTTGACATAAGGGGCGATTGCTGCGGTAATATCTTCATCTGATTTAATTTCAGCCTGTTTCAGGGCGTAGTCTTTTATCATCTTCACGCCATATGCCAAATCGTCCGCGCACTTCCAGCGTGCTTCATATACGTTCAAGTTTTCGGGCGGGATACCCCAATATGCTTCACTTGCGCTAATTGTCCAAGTAAACGCCGTGTAGTAAGAAATAGGCGCATTAGCCGTCGTCCATTTATAAAACTGCGGCATTCCATCAATTTTAGGTATTTTTTTACCAGCGTGCTGTTCAATACAATAAATCAGCCAATTTTTCTTGGTGTCATTACTATCACTATTGGTTTCAAATGAGTTCCGGTTTTGGTACTTAAAATACAGCTCTAAATTAAAGTTAGAATCGTATCCATTGGCCTTATTTACATAAACGGTCAAGTATTGGTTTATTTCTTTGACCGCCTTTGTATACTGGTCGCGGTTACTGTTTAAGAGGTTTTCCGATAGTGGTACCGTGGTGAAAAATGCATCGGCATTCAGCTCAGTTTGTGTGAGCATTTTATAAAAGGTATCTTTTAGGGTATCAATTTTCAGCCATTCTCGCGTCAATATGCATTCTTGTGGCGATGCCCGTAAATTTACAGACAGCACGTCAAGGTTCATCCAATATCTGTAATCAGATAAATTTTTATCTTCCTTAAATATTTTTTCATCAACAACGGCGCGGTGTTTGTTTTTAAGCTGCAATTTGTACCAAGTGTACTGGCTAACCTTGGTGACGTTATCGCAGACAATCGCCAAGGGGTCTAAATACACGCGCACCTGTCGGCCGCTTTTGATGTCAAATAAACCATCAATCACACGAGCGTTATTAATTGAGGGTAAGCCCGTGCTCTCATTAAACCGCAGCATAGAATATATATCCAGACAAAAAGTATTTTTATCCATGTCGCTGCCCTCGTTAATCATGCTCACCCCAGCCTGACCCAACAGGCGCGGGCGATTGGGGGCGCGCTTGTAGGTGGGTCTGAGGCGCCCGAATATGGTGCGCAAATCATCTTCTAGGCTCATATGATTTAACCTTTCAAACAAGTTAGATGCGCGTAGGGCTCGTTGTGAGGAATATCAACATTTATTATCTGACTTACCCCATTCACATCCAAAGTATCTGTGCTTTTTTCCTCTACAGACGGCACTTCTACCCGAAACGCGAGGCCGCGCAAGACTCTTTTGCCGTTGAATGTATAACCGGTTTCTTTCCTCACATAGCCGTTAGCCTTGTCTAACCTGAATTTAGATTGGCCAACACCAGCCCAGCTGCTCCCGTCCTGCTTGTCTTCCTTATCTTCGTCTTCGTCTTCGTTTTTATCTTCGTCTGGGTCTTGTTCGATAATTTCGACGCCATAGGCAATAGCGTAATCTTTTAAAATGAATTTGTTCTGATACGGCTCAGACGGCAAAACAGGCCGGTTAACCGGCTGACATACGGGGCTGAATTCTTTGCTGTTGCTGGCCGGATTCATGAAGAATTTACCGGTCAAGGTGGTTTTTCCGCGCTTGCTTCTGAAATCCCAACTGTGACTATATGCGGCTACTTTAACGTTTGCGTTAAATCTATTAGTTTGAATATGTACCGTGTCGGTTAAACTAATGAACGGCAAAAACTTACAATCCAGATTGATGCTGTTTTGCCGGTGACTTTCCAGCATTCTTGTATAAGCAATCTGCACGGCAACTTGATAACCGTTCGCAAATCCGTTTGGTATAACCTTATCGACGTTGGTAGCATAATCGCCATTGGGCTGCAATACACCCATGGGTAGCTTGTAATGCTTTTCGTTGCCCCAGTTTTTGGCCGTTTTATCTTCGTTGCTGTCGTGTTTGATACCGTACGTTACTTTCTCTTTTTTCTCTCCATGTATGGATATAGAGGGCTGATTAAGCACGACAATGCTGTATTTTTCGTCAACTGCCTGTTTCCAGCGTTTAATGGCATGCCACGAGGCGGAGAGGGCATATAATTCACTGTCTTTACTGTCCGCCGTTTGTACGATATTAACGATGTTATTTCCGTCTTTATCCTTTTCGCCTGTAGGCTGATAGGAATAGTGATAATCGGCGGCACGCCACAGGATGCCGTTGTAATATCCCGGAGGCGGTGCCCCTTTCGTTGCCCATTTTCCGGTAATCCACCCGCCTCCATTCGCGGCACTGACAACATCGGCAAGCTTTGGCGCCGGACTTTCTGCGGCCACTCTAACAATGTAATCGTAATCGCTCATGAAGTTAAGATAACGATAACTAAACGTAATTTCCCGATGTATCAGGCGGTCATACTGGTGGTGCAGTTCTATTTCAACCCGATTTACCAGCGATACCGCACTACTTAACTCCAGACTCATATTCTCTAAGTAAATATCACAGCCACCCAGATGCCAATCTTCCTTGGTTTTGGGCAGCCATGAAGTTAAGTGCCCCTGCCCCTTGGCATCATAATCAAAAGAAACAGGAATAGTGCTTAGACGGTCAGTTAACTGTGCGTTCTTGGTTTCGTAGTTTTTTTCCTCTCCAAATACCGACTCCGACCAGTAGCCGATGTGATGGATAGTATCTAAACTCATTTTTTCCACGGATTTACTGCGGTCATGAGTGGCTGTTATATTGCGCAAACGTTCCGAATAATCTATTTTGGGCATATCAACAACCCCAGAAAATACCTGATATAAGTATTTATCCGTTTGCGCAAATATTACAATGGGCTGGTTATAGTACCGGTACAAATCAAGCTGGCCACAGGGCTCCAGTAAATACAAATTTGCGGTAGCTGATTCTTTTTCCGTGAAATGTACTTCACATGAACGAACTGCATTACATAATTCAATGCCGGCAATAAATATACGAATTGCGTATTTTTCGCCGTCAAACCCCTTGGCAAAATTGGCGCGCATAAACCGATTGGGCGCACGATTAAGCACATGCTGACTTAATTGTAAAATTTCGGCATCCGCCACAGGGTTAACTATTCGGGCAATGCTCAGCAAGTCCCCTCCGGTATCTACCTTACGGTAAACACTGCGCGAAATGGCTAACAATTCCCCTGTCTGCTGTCTGGAATGCACAGAACAACAAATCTTTAGTAATTCCGTGCCGGCATATTCTGCCCCCTGTTCATTATCAGCCGTAGCCAGTAAGAATGTATTAAGTGGAGATAAGCCAAGCATGTTTTATTCCTATCGCTAGCCCGTTTGTACAACCGTTTCGGTTGTGGTTGCATTTAATCTGATACTGATGCACGGGTCTGTGCGGTCTGTGCGTACCGCGTTATTAGAGTTGGTCACCCTGATATAAACAGGGATAGCCGTACCGCCCTTTAGCTCTGTCCCAATGGCCAAGGCTTCACCAGATACGGCGCTGCCAAGGTCGGATTGCTTTAAAGCCATGCGAATATCTGTCGGCTGGAATTTTGCCCCAAGATTGACGAATACCAGCCCGCCGGAAGTGCATTCACTGCCATAATCCGTACTCCATGCCGGCTCATTACTGCCCGCCTGTCCACTGCCTAAGCATTGATACATACAGCCATTAGCCACTGTAGGCTCAACAATGTTGCCAAACCCATACGTGCCGCCGGCCTGCCATTTTTTTAGCCGGCTGGCCGGTATTAACATGATTTGCTGGTCAGACTTAGGCTTTAAGGTCTCATATACATAAGGGCTACCAAAAAACAGTTTAAAATCACTAACGCCCACCCCGTTAAAGTCAAGCTGATAAGGGCTGCTTGCTTCGGTTGTCATTTTGGCGTCTGTATATAAAGTAAATGCCATAAAATGTCCTCAAAAAAACCGGCACTCAGCCGGTTATCTCATATCATTAGCTATACTGTGTAAGCTGGTCTTTAAAATATCTTTGAACTGTTTTGCCCCGTCCGGCGTGTTAAACAGTCCTTTGAATGTGACATCTTTTTTCCCATCGCTTAATACAATTTGCACCACCTCCGAGGCCTTTAACAGTTCGTTCATGTCCTTGTTTATCTGGCTGGGCGGGTTAAAGCTGGTCGGCAATGGCGATGGGTTTAAATTCTGCATCACAGGATTTGATGCGCGGCCAGACAGATAGCCAATGCCACTGCCGTCGCGCTCCTGCTGCCGTTTCTTTGTCCAGTACGCTTCTTCGCGGTCGCGATACTCTTTGCTGAATATGCTTAGCTGTTTGGTATCGTCACCACTGCGGCTGGAATCCTTTAACTCCGCAGCAGCATCCGATAAATCCTTGGCAGCGGCCTTGGTATCTTTCTGCGCATCATCAAATGATTTAATTTGCCGCAGCATGGCTTCCGCCTGCCGCAACTGCTCCGGCGTCGCGCCCTCCTTGCGCAGGCCGTACAATTGCCGCTGGACTGAATCCATACCCAGCGTGGCCACCTGTTCTTTCAGCCCCTCCAGTGTCGCTAAAACAGATTTCTGCTTCTGTATCTGTTCGGTTAACGCGTTTACTGCCTGCGCCTGCCGTATTTGCTCGTTGGTCGCATGCGTTAGCCCCATCCGAAAGGCAATTAACGCATTTTTACCGCCAAACAGTTCTGCGCGCGCCTCCTGCGCCTGCTGAATCATGTCTTTTAACGTTTGTTGATTCTGCAACTGCTCTTTATATGCTTTGCTTTGCGCCTGTAACTGTTTAGCCTGCTCAATCTGCGCACTGGTGGCATTCTTTGCAGACAACTGAAACAGGGTCAGGCCGTCCTTGCCCGCAATTAATTCCGCCTTTGCTTCTTCGGCGCTTTTGCCCAGTGATTGCAGAGTATCAGCAACGGATTTAATGTCATCTATCTGTTGCTGTAATTTTTCTTGCTGTTTTTGCTGCTGGGTATATTCTTTCAGCTTCTGGCCGGTCATACCCTCGGCATTCGCTTTGGCCACCGCTTCGGCAACCCCGCTAGACAACCCGCCGGCCATCAGTTGCTTCTGTTTTTGCAGCAGGTCTATATTCTTTTTCTGGGCGTCTATCAGCTTCTGTATGGCGGCGCTGGTCTGCTGAGCCGCGGCCGCGATTTGCTCAGATGATGCTTTAAACTTAGGCGCAACCCCGCCCATAGCATTAACTGAATCTGCCGCCTGATTGGCTTTTTTAGCGACATCTTCGAGTGCCATGGCCTGAACGGCCAGCTCGCCCGCCAGCTTAGAATCATGCCTGATTCCGAACAATTTGTTTAACTGCTGGGCTCCCTCGGCGACGGTACTCCGGCCTGCTTTAATTTCTGCAAATATGCTTTTGATTTGTTTAGCAATTTCGGGCACTGTCATATTGCTGGCTGGCGCTGTCTTATTGCTGGCTAGCTCCGTCTCTATTAGGCCGTAGTACTTCTCTTGTAAATCCTTAAGTCCGCTGCGGAATTCATGGGCGGACTGGTCGTAAGCGTCTTCTGCCTGTTTGCGTAATGCCTGTTTACCGGTGTCAGATGCCTGCTTGTATTTGGCAATCAGCTCATCAAGTGAACCAATCTGCGTCTGGAGGGAATCATTAACCGTTTTAGAGGCCTGCCGGATTTGATAGTAAGCATAAGCCGCTGTAGCCAGTCCGGCAGCCAGCCCCACCCATCCGCCCTTGGCCATGCTGGCCACCCCTCCCGCGGCTTCTAACGCGCTGGCGGCTCCGGCTCCTCCTTTAGCCGCATTGCCCGCCCCGCCTGTCTTAGCGGCGGCAAGCAGTTTGGCGGCGGCAGCCTCTTTCAGCATGGCCGCAGCTGACTGTTTTGAGGCGGATATTTCGGCATACTTGCGCACTATCACCATGGTAATAGAGGCAGCATATTTGCCGGTATAAATGGCCGATACGGTACTAAGCACCGTAGATACGGTGCCGAGATGATTGCCCATCCACTCCATGACCGCACCGGCTTTACGGGTGGCACCGCTGGATTCGTTCAGCGCACCAACATAGGACATGACTTTGTTTTTTAACGAAGTAGCAGATTGTCCTATTGTTTTGTCCATCTTGCCGAACTGGGCATTGACATCGGCGGACTGTTTTAAAATGGCATTGGCCACTGCCTCAGATGTCAGCTTGCCATTGGCGGCCAGCGCGCGCAACTGGCCAACGGTTACGCCTAACCCTTTCGCCAAGGTTTGCGCCAATCCGGGCGCCTGTTCAAGGACTGAATTAAGTTCTTCACCGCGCAAGGTACCGGAGGCAAAAGCCTGAGATAGTTGCACCAGTGCTGCGGCCTGAGATTCAGCAGAACCGCCACCGATGACCATGGCTTTATTGATGGTATCAGTTAATTGCAGCAACTTTCTGCCACTGATTCCGGTTTGTGCCTGCGACATGGCCAGTTTGTTATACAACTCAGCCACTGTACCCAGTGATTGACCGGTATTATTGGCGCTGGCCATTAACTGGCCACGAACCTGCTTCAGCTCATATGAAGAACTGATAACCAATTTCAGGCGGTTATTGACGGTCGTCCATTCATCCGCCATAGCGGACAATTGACGCGCACTTCCAATCCCTAGCATGGCAATAGCTAAGCTTTTAACTTTAGCGGTGGCGGCGTCAACTTTCGAATTAAAGTCATTCAGGCCGCTGCTATCTATCACCCCAGCTTTAATAACCGCCGGAGCGGTCGACTCTACTTTGGCCACTTTGACAGGAGACGGCTCTATGGCCTGCGGTCTGGCCTTTCTGGCGGCATTTAAAGCCGCTTCCTCTGCGGCTAATTCGCGCGTATTGATGGTGGCGAGTGATAACAGGTCATTCTGTTTGCCATAGGCAAGCAAATGCGCGTTTAAGCGCGCTGAATCATTTTGATATTCCTCCCCGACCCTTTTTAACTCTTCTTTATACTTGCGTACTGAAACAGCCGTTTCTTTAAACGCCTCTACCTGCTTCATAGTGACGCCAAGATTAAGCAGGGTTTGTGCCCTCGTATTAATTACGGCATCACTTAAGCCATTGGCGCTGCTTGCTGAAGATTGATAGGCGCGCATCAAGGCCTGTGTGGATTTTTTGGCCTGCTCTTCTGTGCTGCGTATACCAGCGATAAACCCCCGCGCATCAAGGCCGAAACCTATGGTTATATCATCAGACATGTCGGCTCCTTTCCCCTACCATTTTTCAAGTGGACAGTGTAGCCCCCATATTCTGGCCTTAGGCTTGATGAAACACCCACAGCGGCCGCACCTATCAAACGTGTTAATTGGCGCATCAGGCTTTGTATCCGGTACCCAACGCACAATTTCTGCACACCCAGCGCAAATTGCTTTTTTTTGCTCATAACGGCTGCGACTGTCCTGCCTAGCCTGTTCGCCTTGATTGCAATCACATCCCATATTTGCACCTATAACAAAACAGCGGCGCAAGGCCGCTGGCTTACTACAACCCAAATGAATCCAGATAGGCGTCTACATCATCCACTTCATCTGCATTGCCTCCGGCGTCATCTTCTTCAAATTCATCATCAGCGGCATTGGGTAACAATAAATCCTGTAGCGTGATATCCTCATTACCTGCCGCACGTGCTGTAACAAGCGTGTTATAGGCAAAATACTGTTCAATACGCCACTGCGGAAAGCCGTAACGCTGGTAATATGCTACATAACGATTAAATTCACTTACCGGCCATTTGTCTATCTCAAAAGCCGGCAAATGCAACGCAAAAGACAATTCAATTATGAGTTTTTCGCGTCTTGTGACAGCTTTTTTAACCCTTGCTCCCCGTTAATCTGGAAAAAATATTCATTGACCTTGGCTAATACTTGGCTCGGCAATTCTGCCAGAAAGGCAACGTCCTCCCGATTGTCAGGATGAAACATAGGCTGCCCAGTGCCATCCAAAATCATCAGAGCTTTTTCCCGTACGCCGTTTAAGCCATCATCGTAACTATTTTCAAATTCGTCACAGCGCCGAAAAAAATCCGCCATTTCCCGCACGCTGAGCAATTTGACAAACAACCCCTCATACGGGGCGATGTCCGGAACAGGACTAATGACGGACTTCATATACTGGCGCGCATTGTTGATGAATGCGGCTTTTGGGTCTTCTGTGTTATGGGTTGTGGTCATGTTAAATTACTCCGCTGGTGGTATCTAGTTTGCGTTGACGTCCGACAATTTTTAACTCTATGGAGAATTGCCATAAATCGCCGCTTTTACCGTCTTGATCAAAACTAGTAATTTTGCCTTGATAGCCGCGTAGGGTTTTGCTTTTTTTAGGCTTCACGGTTAAAAATATTGTCTCTGTGGCTTCGGCCATCTCTTCTAAAAAGTCCTGTACCTTTTTATCAGGCATCCATAATCCCGACATACTGATGGTGCCTGATTCTTTTTGAACTTCTGTTACGGGGTCTTCGTCGCAATTGGTGGTGACGTCTTTTTCTGTAGTTTTAATAGGCGATATTTTGATGCTTGTAGCATCACAAAACGGATAACGGATTAGTTTTGTAAATTTCGCATCGGTAATGGTGCCTAAATCTTCGCCATTTAATCCAATCACGGCAAAAGAGTCTTCCGTATTGACACTTACGAGGTAATACCCATTAATTGCGCTGTTGGTTTCACTTTCAATCCAGATAGCATCTGATGTACTTAAACCATGCGCCAGCGATGTCGCAATAGCCGGCTTAGAGTTACTCAGATTGGTAATTTCATTTGTCGGGACATCGGGTAAATCAAAAACAGCGGTTTGATTGGTAAAAGGCGTCCCGCGCTTGGTGCTTATTCGGGTCTTTTTTGGTGCTTGCGCCATATCTAACTCCCATAAAAAAAGCCACGGTTTCCCGTGGCTGGTAAAAATCATTTGCTTACTAAAAAATTAAATAATCAATTGTTGCTTGATACTTCTTCCGCTCAATGTCGTATGAGAAAATAGGGGAGGTCTTTAGTTCACAATCTATTTCTTCTGCTTCCTGTAATGTGTCCATCACCTGCTCTACGCATTGCGCGCGCTCCTGCGGACTGTTGGCATAAATGTCTATCTGCACGCGTGGCCTGAATTGTTGGTAACAGTTTGTTCCATCTACTTGTCCGGAAATCACTGTATAACGCATAGCTGGCCACCAATTCGGGTCGGCTCCGCTGTTCTGTTCTGGAATAAAGTCCGGATACACACGCCCGCCACACAAATCCCCAATCAAGCTGTAAAAAGCTGCTATTTCTTCCATTGCTTTTTAACTCCCTGAATCAGAACTTTTACTGCCTCCTTTCTGCCCTCCCCTTTTTTGCTGTCGTATGCGTTACGCATAAATGGATGTGCCTGCGACATGTTAATGCCATACTCTACAAACGTGGCAATCTGCCTAGCCCCTTTAGGGATTTCTTTAGAATTAGAAACAGTAACAATATGCTTTGAGGTCATCCCTAAACGTTCGCTAGGCGGCAGCCGCTTCATAATGATGCTGCGGGCGACGTGTCCGGGCTGAACGACTGTCGCAGTCTTGCCGCCAGTGCTGTTTTTGTTGTATATACGGTATGGCGCAGGGGCTTTGTAAGCGCCCTTAACCGCCTCATCACGGATAATCGCCGCCCCCCTGCCGGTTGCTTTTTTGCTGATTTCGCCATTTACGCCATTAATCAGCTTCTGCATTTTTTTATGCAGCTCATTTAGACCGCTGGCAGTTATTTTTACGCCCATGGCTAACCCTCATTAAGTCCGGTTGTACAGGGCAAGTTAATTGCCTCTGAATGCGAAGAGTCAGGCAGCACCGCTTGTATATTAAAAATAATGTCATTGTAGATAATGCGCCACTCGGGGCTAATGTTGGACGTCAGACTACTGCGGCGCACCTGAATGGATGCGCTGCAACTAGAAGAGTCCAATCCGTTTTTAATAAACTCACGGCCGGAAAGATAGGATATATTTGCCCACAAATACCCGACATTGACCCATTTTTTATCAAACTCTCCCAGCGTGCCTTTGCTCAGCTGTGGACGCTGCAACAACACCCGCTTGTCTAGTTTCCCTGCTGCAATACTCATTCTTTACCCCACATCATCATGTAAGGCTGCAATAAAAAAGCCACGCCACACGGTAGCCATGAGGCATTTAACGCGGAAACGGCTTCACGGTTTTTGTACCAGTGCGCAGTAATCAGCAGTAAAGCCATATCTACTGCATCGTTATAAAGCATGCCGTCTGGGTCGTTTTCCGGTATTGCCGACTCGTACCAATTCCGGTTGGTGTACTGTTTTACCGCCTCCTTAGCTGCCGCCAGATAAATCATCAGCAATCCATCTTCGCTGTTATCATCAATCCGGCAATTCTTGCGAATATCATTAATTGTAATCATCATGACCCCATCCGCCCCTTGAGTGGGGCGGGATGAACTGCATTATTTAGTTTTGTCAGACTGCGGTGGCAAAGTGGACTGTAACGTACCGGTTACAAATGCATCTTTACGATAAATAGCCAGCGCCAACCGTTCTTCGCACAGAATGGTGACCATATTTCTAGTAAAGTCATCTTTGTCCGAATAACAGATATCAACTTTCATATCCCATCTATCAAAAATTTGTGCTGCCATCTTAAAGGCGCCGGTTAAAAACTGACCCGTGGGCATAGAAGAAGTAGACACAACCGGCTGTCCCCACATCATAGGCACTGCCGTGCCCTGTGGGTTGCCGATAATGTAGCGGCCAACCTCATCTTTAGCGGTTTCAATTTCTGCCCATTGGATAGGGTTTAAAATATGCCCCGTAGCGCTGTAACCAGATAACACTACTTGCAGCATCGCCAAGCGTAATTGGTCAATGATGCTGTAGCTTTTAAGGTTAGTAGTGTTCATAAATGGTGTCGCGTTAGGAATTAAGCCGATTAATTCGTTTGATTCTTGAACTCCGCGGCCTTTAAGAAGTTGTTCTTCTTCTTTTAGCTTTAGTCCGTATTGCAGGCGTCCATCAATGATTGAACGCAAGGCGGAGGCATCACTTAAAATCTGTTTTGACGCCTTAATAAAGTGGGCAAGTGTAATTACCGGCGCCATAGTAGATGTAAAGGTAATATTAGATTCCGGCTTTAATTCACCCTCTTTTACCCCTGACGCCTTGTTATCAAACGCCGCTTCCTGTGGGATATAAATTGCTTCCGCATCAGTATGCCCTTGCATCAGTAAATCACGCACCCTTAATTGCTGTTGCGGCAAAGAAACCAAATCAACTACTTGGGGTTGCAATAATGCGCTAGCATCCCCGCTAAACTGCCCTGCCGTTCCACCAATTGCTTTTCTGTTTACTTCAACACTTATTTGCCCTTTTTCCCTTAAATCCGTGCAATTTTTATAATTATTCGACTTGACAAACCAATCACCTAAAGTCTGTTTAACTTCGGGCGTTACGGGGTTTCGAGCCTGTGCTTGCTCCAAATCATGTATTTGTGACTTTAGGCCATTGACTTCGGTCAGAAGTTTATCAACATCATGTTTAACTTCATCGGTAACCCTGTCTGATTTATCCATTTTGCCTTTCAGCTCTTCGCCCAGCCCCTTGACTTCGTCAATGACTTTATTTACTTCGGCTTGCTTTTGCTTCAAAACGGTAGCCAGCTCAATTGCCTCGTTTTCGTTCGTACCTGCCATTTAATTACCTCTTAAAATTTGTATTACGTCATTCATCACAGAATTATGTTGTTCGGGTGCTGCCTTTTGTGACAGCAATAAAAAACCGCCGTCGTGTATGACAGCGGCCTGCTTTTCGTTAAATCCGTTTTGCCTCAATATTTCTTTAAACTCTTCTGAGGACGGTAGCCCGTGCTCAAATTTGACGCAGTTAACCCTTGCTTCTGGGTTAGCTGGGAAAATTACTATAGATATTTCATATAATTTAACCTCCAGTAATTTTGTGACATCTGTTTTGCGGTCGTGTTCTTTTTGTACCGGCTGAAATCCAATCGAAAGACCGTCAATTGCTTTAGCTCGTAATAGGGCATGCACTTCCCGTGCTTTTTCAATTTCCTTAATTAATAACTGACCCTCTACATATAAGCCGCGGTCATCTTCAACCAGCTTAGTAAAAAATCCAATTGGCTTGTCCCAATCATGATTAAACAATACCGGCGGCAATCGGCCACGGGTTTGCCATTCGTTTAACGTCTTAGTAAATGCGCCTCGCATCACAATATCGCCGTAAGAATCCTTGTTCCCACTAACCGAACCGTAACCCGAAAAAAAACCGTTATCATTAACGGATTTAATATCAAGTTGAACATCTAAATGTTTCGTTTCCATTATGTCTAATCCTTTAAAGGCTCCTTTGCTGCATGGTTAAGCGTCCCCATATTTAATTGAATGGTTAATTCGTCACCCCCCTCGACTGCTGGCAAGTCTTCAAGGTCGCGCACGTGATTACGCGTATAGATACCGTTTTGCACCATGGAAGTGTAAAAGCTCGCACGTTTATCCGGAGAGGCTCGTAACAAGCCCTCTGTGTTGAATTTAGGCGTTAGAATTTTACGTTCAGCCGGACTAAGCAATTTATGTTCAATCGCCTGCTCAATTCGTGTCAGTCTCGGCACCAGCACAAATGCTTGGAAACTTAATACCGTATTTTCGTAGCTTGATGCCCAGCTTGATGATTTACTGGTATGCCCTATCAGCTGCGGCGGCACGCCAAAACATCGGCAAATCTCTTCAATGCCAAAAAGTCGCGATTCCAGTAACTGCGCATCAATCGGGCTTAGAGATGGCGCGCGGTTGATAAGGTCAAAACCGCCCTCAAGAACCGGCGTTTTACCGGCTTCGCTGGCTGCGGAAAATTTTTCGAGCCATTTCCTTGTTTCATCGCGCTGCTTCTCTGTCAATATGGATGTGCCACCCTGTCCCGCTCCTCTGTAAACAATCACATCACGCCCTTTAAAGCGGTTTTTGTAATCGTATGCGGTTGTGTCATTGGCATGAATTTGTAAACCGAGAATATCCGCGCCATACGACAAAGGCGAAAGGCCGGTTATACCGTCAACAGTAAAATCCTTAAGATGGAAGACATCACGCGCATTTAGTGTCCGAATGCCGTCCCCCTCGTTATATTCGTATTGCACCGCACCATTCTGCGCCCGTTTTATTGTCACTTTATCGGCGTCCAAAACCTCCAAGGAGATAATTCGTTCACCTTTGCGCTTAATTTCGGCAAAGGCGTTCCCGTGTATATCAATAGACGTCATCATTGCCTGCCAAAATTCCGCCGGCGTCATGTCGGCATTAGGCGCATAGCACAGAATGTCATATAACGGATGGTTTACGGCACTCTTTTTGTCGGCCGTTCGCAAAGAAAATGGCAAAGTAGAAACCAGCCCTGACCGCAAATTGATACACGACCAGACCGCAGAAAGTTTTAATGCCTTTTCAGGGGTAACCGTGACACCACTTACCGACGAACCGCCCGATATTGGCGGCATCCGCTCGCCTTTGCCTAACTTCATTTGTGGGCGGAAAAAATTGACCAGATTTCGCCAAAATCCAACGTCTTGCAAAGTTCCCATGTACTAACCTATGATATAATTTTCCAGAAAATCATCAATATTGCCGCCCCAGCGTGATGGCGGATTGGTGGCTATCACCGCAACAGCATCAAACAAAGCCATTAAGCTATCAATTTTGGCAAATCCGGCATATTGTTTAGTAACTTGAATGCCGTTACCCGACTGAATAACGCGCGCATTACCAACATTCCAATTCATCAGCAACTGATTGGCATGCCACATCTCTCCACTTGCCAAAGCCCGTTCCGTAGCCTTAATGGTGCCGGTCATTTTGAAACCTTGCGAAATTGCCTTAAAAAGGTCAGCCGGAAACGGGTAATTATTGGCAATGATTTTATTTTGTATGGTTTGTAAAACCGGCTCCATGCCGTAGCGGTCAACTGCTATCGAATGCAGAAGACCTGTTTGCAGCACTTTTAAACATATCTCGGAAACTTCTTCTAGGTCGTCCCCTACGTTCTCGCACAAAGTCAAATCGCCATTTTTGGCAAATGAGTCCAGTTGCGGCAATATGTCCTTGCGGTTGTTTAGTACGGGTGGATTTGCCCATGCGTAACACCATGATAGCCAGTGCTGCGAACCTCTTTCCCGTCCGACGACAGCCAAACCGAATAAATCATCATTCCCCCCGCCATCAAGCCCAATTACAACAACCTCGCTACGTTCCAGCAGGGTATCTAGTGTCAGGGTGTCATCAGTCTGCTGTAACCAGTAATCCGCCCCGCCCCAGCGGTCAGAACGCAAATTAAGCCCGACCTCTTTATTTAAATGCTTGGCTTCAAACTCTATTAACGCTTCTTTGCCCTTTAGTCCTGCCTGACGGTATTCGCTTATTAAATAAGCCTCGTCTACTGAGTAGCCGAGGCTTGGGTTGGTTATATAGAAGTTTTCGGGCTTTTTATATGCCCCCGATTTAATCAACGGAGGCGGAAACTCATAAATTATTGGCAAATAGGTTTTATCTACCATTTCTTCGCCGTCTGCCATCTTGCCATCACGGACGGAACGCGCGTACTCAAGTTCGGTTTTAAATACACCAGCCGGTGGTGCTTTTGATTGCGTGGTTAGCATGATTAAAAAACCATCAACCTTAGACATCAAACCGCCGGTGGCCTCTTTAATGATAGATTCAGCATTGGCAATATCTGCAAATAAATGCATTTCATCGATTAAAACAAAAGAGGCCTTAGCCCCTGCTGCTGATTTGTCATCGGCCGCAATAACTTTTAAAGTAGAATCCGTGGCCAGATGGGTTATAGTCTTTGTGTGCTTGGAAATGATGTATTTATCTTTCATTTCCTCATCAAACTCAATCATGCCCGCGGCGGGTTTGAATGAATTGTCCGCAACTTCTTTGGTTGGCGCCAAAATGATGGCTTCTGCCATATGCCGCTCGTTCAATTCAAGCGCCGTTATCATGATGCCGGCAGCAATCGTTGATTTAGCGTTTTTTTTACTAATCAGCAAAAAGAATTTTTTAATCAATCGCCGTTGCGTATAAGGGTCAAGCGCCCCAAAAATCGCGCCGACGAAATCAAATACCCACGGCGGCATAACGTCGCGCATTTTGGGCAATCCCGCCATATCCGGCACAATTAAATCGCCAAAAACCTCTATTGCAATTTCTGCCACCTCTGGAAACAGCGGCTTACATGGTATTAATGACTCTCGGTTAACAATCCGCGTTTCCCAATCGGGGCAGGCTGTTACCCAATCAGCCATTTATTTTACCTTTCGTAGTCCTTTTTGCTCTAAGCGTGCAGACAGCCCGCCAAGGCGCGATTTTTGTGCCGCAGCATCCTTGGCCGCCTCTTTCTTACCGGTTTCCCCGATGCGGCCATGCTTATATGGCATCAGGATTTTTGCCGCATCAACGCGCAATTTAAGCGGCGAATCCTCATCAAGCATGACATTAAGCAAAAACTGTAAGGGGTCATTATTCTCAGCTGTCGGCCGGCTTTCCGTATTAACATCATTAACATCTGACTTAACAGTGTTGTTAAGTTTTTTGTTAATTCCGTTTTGCTGGTTTTTCAGCTCTTCAATCCGCGCTAAAATGGCCGGATTTTTCATTAATCGGCATGCGGCGACCGCGGCGCCATTCTTGCTGTAACCCGCATTAATACACGCTTCCGTCTGATTTATGCCCGCCGCAACGTTAATCGCGAACAATTCCTGTTTTTCATTTAAAATCATATTTTATTGCCTATTTTTTAAGCAGATTTTGTTAATTAACAGGTGTATACAGGCCTTTTTTTTTATTGGTGAGGGAACGCGCGGTGTCGGAGCGCATAGTAACCCAACTTTACTACCACCCTACCGTGATAATAACCTTATGTTACTATCCCATCTGGGTACCATCATGGCATGGCACACACAGCACCACGACCGCGCCGGTACTGCTTAAAATTCTTTGCCGCGTTCATCTTCGTTCTTATTTACCATCCGCGCTTATATCTCTCGCGTAGTTCTTCTGTTGTTTTCTGCTGGTGACACTCTGAACACAATACCTGCAGGTTAATGTCGTCATTACTCCCGCCCTGCTCAAGCGGAATGATGTGGTCAACCTGTAAATTACCTCCAACTCGGCCGCAATGTTGGCACCTGTAGTTGTCTCGCTCCAGTATCCGGCGCTTGATTAACTGCCATTCATATCCCCTAATGCGCTTTGTTGCCCCCGCCTTGTCTTTGAATACCGTTGCCCGTGAATTTGTGTACTCGGATAAGCTAGGCTTTAATGTTGGTATTTTCATAACTCATCTTTTAATTTGTCATCAACAACGGCACGGTGTTTGTTTTCACGAGTTCTAGGTTCAATCCACTGCATTAATTCATAAAAGCACTTCCCAACACTTGCATCAGACATATAGTCACATAGAACTTGCACCAGCTCTTCTTGTGAATTAACTACTTTTTGTTTAAAAAGTGCGTTCTCAAAG
This sequence comes from Snodgrassella sp. B3088, assembly GCF_026535815.1. Taxonomy (NCBI): domain Bacteria; kingdom Pseudomonadati; phylum Pseudomonadota; class Betaproteobacteria; order Neisseriales; family Neisseriaceae; genus Snodgrassella; species Snodgrassella sp. B3088. Next base: position 131,841 of record NZ_JAFNPG010000008.1, on the reverse strand, counting down.
GTAACCGCTAATGGGTAGCCGTCGCGAATATTATTAATAGTCACCGCGAAAAAATCAAAATGGCCTATTTGAATTTCTATTTTTAATGACCTCCATATATTCACATTCTCTGTACACTTTACATTTTCCTGCCCAACCAACTCTTTAATATCATCACAAAGCCGCCGTAATACATTTAGCGTCTTTTCGGCTACTTCTTCGTCTTGGTTGAATTTGATGGCGCCTTGTCCAAGGCCTTTAAGGCATGCTTGTTTAAAACCTAATGTACTCATTATGAGCTACTCCAAAAAAAAGCCCATGCAAGCGCATGGGGTTAGGTTTCATCTAAAATTACTATCTGTAGTAAACCTGCTTAAAACAAAAAACGGAACAGCACACGCCATTCCGCCAAATAAAATTCATACAAACAAATACGCATTATTATTGTTATTTTTTTGCTAGTGTGTAATAATACACACAAACAAGGGGGGATTATGAATAGCTCTGCTGTGATAAAAATGTTGCTCAACGATGGATGGTACGAGGTCGCAACCAAAGGCAGCCACCATCAATTCAAACACCCCAGCAAATCAGGGCGCGTTACCGTCCCTCACCCTAAAAAGGATTTACCAAAAGGGACAATTAAAAACATATTCAAGCAAGCCGGCCTGTAATAGGCTGGCGTTACAAGAAAGGCACATCATGTTTCTATACATCGCTATTCACAAGGACGAAAATACCGGCTACGGTGTGACCGTGCCCGCCTTGTCCGGATGCTTCTCATACGGCGATACACTTGATAAGGCCATCGAAGAAACCAAGCAGGCCATTTTGTTCCATATTGAGGGCATGCTGGAAGATGGCGAAGAACCTGAAATACATCAGCCCACCCTTGAAACCCTCATGACCAACCCTGACTATGCCGGCGCACAATGGATTGGCATCGAAGTTAATATCAGTCACCTGACCCTAAAGCCAGAACGCTTTAATGTTAGCTGGCCAAAATACCTATTAGACAAAGTAGACAGCTATGTAACATTAACCCATGACTCTCGTTCTAATTTTTTAGCCAAGGCAGCGCTTGACAGAATGAATAGTACAAGTACTAAAGCAAGCGCTAATTAACAACAAAACGCCAGCAATTTAGCTGGCGTTATAGAATTCTTAATCATTATAATCAATTTCTTTTTGCACACCCCAAATATAAACAGAACGCCACTCAGTTTTCACTTCCCAAGGGTAAAAATTGAATATTCCTACTTGTTTACATTTTTCATCCATAAAACCAATAAACTGTCTTGCCAGCGATTGGAAATCAGATTCACTCAGCGATTCTCCTCCCCACTCGCAAAAAATTGAGAAATTCACTCTCAAAGTTAATGGAGAAGGTACACAAGGCAATTTTTCAAATGGACTCATGTCAAAATGGTACCCGCCAAAATCGTCCTCAACTTTACTAATTCTCCAAATCCATATAGAAATATTCCAATTTGGAGCATCCTCTTTAAACTTAGATATAACATCTTCAAGATGACTTTTTATTTTTTCTGCGGGGGCTTCTTTGGTACCCATGTTCCGACTCCATTCGAATCAATAAAAAACGCCAGCTAAATTGCTGGCGTTTTGGATTGTGCAAACCAAATTAAACACACATCTAAAATTAAACTACTCTTACCGTAAGTCTTATCCGAAGAATAGCAAAATTGTATATATTTTCCCCGCTTTTTTCTAGTCATATTATTTATTTGTAATATATATTACATATTTTTACTTAAATAGCTTTCCATCTTTGACTCCAGCTTGATGATGCAATCATTATGAAGACGGTTAATTACCAATTTAATCCGTCTTATTTTTCTATACAGCTTTCCTTTGCTCCAATTAAATTTGTCTTGCATAGTTGACTGTTTAATTTGCCCAACAAACAAATATTCCAATAATGTATCGCTTTCCAAACGGCTTAGCCCGTTAGTACTAGCTACTATATAATTAGTCAGGTCAATAATCCCTGACAAATCATAGCCATATTCAGCTTTAATATACGTCCATTCAATGTCATTTAAAATATTCTCTACTCGGCTCAAAATCATGGCGCTGTTAGCATGTAAATCATGCTGAGTTAATCCCGATGTTTCTCTATCAATGACGCCTTTAGATTTAATCCACTCTTCTATACGCGCTGAATTGCTTTTGCCCATTATGAGAGTATTTTTAATGTAGAAAACTTCACACAGCATATCATCTATCGATTCGTACATAATCGCTCCTAGCCTACTCGTATTAAATGCTGGTTGAGTAATAATAATTGTGTTCGCAAAACACCTTCCGCGTGATGAAGTCGCGCTGTATCCGCATCTATATACCTTGTCCGGCGGTCTACTTCATCGTGACAAGCACTACAGGCGTACGCGCCTAAAATATCGTTGGGCTTAATCCCAGTACCGCACGTACCTGACATTCTGTAATGTGCTAAAACGACCGTTTCCGGATTGCCGTTGCAGATTCCCTCTAAACGCACCTGACATTGTTGCCCTTTTGCTGATTGAGTAATTTTGCTCATGGCTAGTTACCTAATGACATAAGATGCTCTATCGCAACCTGTGCTTCTTCTTCACTGGAAAATTTGTTACACAAAATCATGTTCCAGCACACGTTAAAACATGCCTTATAGAATGCGTTGAATTCTTCTTGCTCCATATTTGCAAAGCTAATAGATTTAGCTCTTTTGATTACTCCGGAGGGTGTAATAAAAAGCTCAGAATAGCCGGCCTCTTTTGTCAGCCAGTCCCGAAAGGCGTTAATATCTTTTTCTAAGGTTGGTATTTTTTCAGCTCGTTTTTTGGCCAATAATGACAAAGCTTCTTCAGCTGCGGCCACGATAATGCCTTTGTTTCCTGCAAACTTGTCCAACCTTTTCGCTACCCATTCAACAACACCGCGCTCATTCGGACTAATTAGGCCGCCTGCTGGCTGCCAGTAATCAAAGGCAAGAGGCAATAACCCGCCAAAAAATAACCGATGGTGCGGCAAGCTGCGAGGCTTTTGCCTCGTCACTTTGAGTTTAACCGCCTGTCCTATCGTTAGTTTGTTGACAGCATCGGCATCAATAGGCGTAACGGGGCGTAAACTATTATCGACAGCTTTAACGGCCATGATTTCCATTATTTGAACTCCTCAATAACCCAGCCTCCGCCAAGCTTTTTGGTCGCTCGCTTAACTGCAATAAATTTGAACGGGTAGTGATTTGCGGCTACTTTGATTTTTACTCTTGCGTCATCCATCCAAAAACCCTTGACTTCATGCATTTCAATCGTTCTATCAGCATTCATTACGATAAAATCAGGGGTGTAAAAGGTATTATTGGCCAGTTTGAGTTTGACCCCCTCAAAGAGATACCAAACGATTTTGCCCGCGTGTAAGGCGGGTTTTAAAACCTCTTGTTCGTAAGCACATTCGGTTTTATTCATCTGACCAACTGGCAGGCGGCCAAGGGCGTAAAAATGTTTAAACATTACTTGTCCTTGTGGTTGTCATGTGAAAATTCCACCGCCGCAAGTCTCTTAGAGCCTTTTCAATCGCCTCCGGCTTAATTGGAACCCCAGCACGAACACATATTTCTTCAAAATCTGGGCTTCTAAAATATTTCATCTCCTTGGCTACGGCCTTAGAGAGATATTTGGGGTTTGTGTTTGCTATTCGTTCGCGAGCTTCCCGTAATGCATAAATTATTACCATCTTCCATAATCGCCGACATGCCTGTACTTGCTCTTTAAGGATGGCTGGATTTATGTCCGTTAGATATTCATTTCCAATAGCGTCCATCATTCAATTTCCCTTAGAGGAAAGTGGAGATTTTTTAAACTGTATAATTCTTTTTTTAGACATATTGCTTGGAGCTTGATGCTTTCAAGCTCTTCAGCAAGGCCGCTATCAAGGCGGGTATCTTTGATTAATGCGCCAGATAAATTGGATATAGCCTGCAAATGATTTAGGCTGTTAGATATCATAAGCAACGCATATGTATCATTACCCTCTTTGAATGTTTTTTTAATCTTATCGATAGGATATGGCACATTTATTTCGATAGTCATTTTTTACTCCTGTTTTCAATTTGCATAAGTTGTTGACGGCATTTTTATTAATTCATTTGAATATATTTGCCGTTGCTATTCTTTTCCCTCAACAACCAATGGCGGCATGTTATACAGGTATTCATATCCCCTCCTTTTTATCTACATTTTCTAAATACAGTGCCCAAAGGAAAATGATGGGGAATGGGAACAGCCATAACAATAAAAAAATAACATTCAAACAGAATATTACCAATGCCTCACACAGCGCTTTAAATTCACTGGGGAACAGATTGCGCCGTACCTTATCTGGTACAACTAACCACAATTTAGCCGCTATTTTGATGTATTTAATTTTGGTTTTAGCCCACTCTTTTATGTGCTTAATTTTGTTTTCTGCCGAATCTTTTATGTATTTAATTTTCATTTTTACCAATGCTCCAATTAGACGTTGTCAGCTCATTGCACATTTGTGCGCTATTAAATTGATTAAATTTCCCAGTTTGTCCTTGCCCGCCGCCCTCTGCTCATTTGTCAGCAAATTACCTGTTTCAATGTCTATGCGCTCTTGAGATGCCGGCAGCAAGGTCAATGCATAATCTTGGGTGATGTGGCCGTTCATGGCGGCCTCTTTGACCACGTGTGCCAGCTGCTCTTTATCCACTCCAGCACTAACAAACCAATCAGGCTGCATGCCTTTTGCTTTTTTTTCGCTAACCATGCGCTCGTAAGCGGTTTTAAATGCCATCCCTGCGCGGTATTTGTCTCCCGCGTTAAATAATGCTGTTGCACTTTGTGCCGCCTGCATAGCAGTGTGTGTGGTCAAGATTGATATGCTGTCGTTTTCCCAACCTGATACCAAAGCGTTAAATGCTTCTTCCGCAGATTGCCACCCGTCGTCTATACGCTCCAGTATTGCAGCTAGGGTTAATTTGCCTTTGAGCTCTCGCCGGCACCGCTCAAAAGCAATTAAAACTTTATCCAGCGGATACGCCAGCAAGTCTTCTGCCATAACAGCCATAGCGTTATCGGATAATTGTGTACCGGTTAGTTCAGCCGTGACAGCAATTGCCTGCATGATTTTTTCTGCACTCATTACGCCAGCCCTTTCGCTCTAAGCTTAGCCAAGGCGCCCTTAGCAGCCTCGTAATTGCTTTGGGTTTGCTCAGTCTGGCGTGCTCTTGTTTGCGTCATTTGCTCACCTCGCTGCATGTCTGTCAGTACCTGCTGATAGGATTTGAGCAAGCAACCAAATTCATGCCGGCACTGCACAAACCAGCCGCCGTTATGCGTGAGGAAAAAAGCCGCTAACGCTGGGGCAATATCCTTGCCTACATACTTCACCAGTGTGGCAACCTGCCCTCTTGTTTTTTGATTGCTTGCGGGTAGTACGCCGTATCGGGTGCGATAAGCTCTCGCATATGCCTGCCAACACGCAACATTGTCAGGGTTTGCCTGTTTGGATTTTTTTACTTGCTGCGATGGCACTGCGGGGGCGTCAGCGACCCCCGTGCCTATATTTTCTGTATTCTTATGCTGTATTCTTATGCTGTAATCTAATGCTCCTTTATACGAATCTCCGTTTTGTGCATCCCCGAAACCCTCTTTTGTCGCTTCACGAACCCCCGATTTGTCGTTCCCCGAATCTCCTTTTTGCGTTTCGGGAATCTCCGTTTTGTTGTTTGGGGATTCGTCATTCGGCGTTTCAGTATTTCCTGTTTCGATATTCGCCAAATACTTGTAAACAAGTTCGTCATAAGCAGCGAAATCAATCTTAAAATACAGCCGGTGTTCTAGCCTCTTATGTGTCTCAAGTAGTACCCCATGCTCTTTTAGTTTCTTCCGAGCAGTTTCCTGTTCTTTCACACTTAATCCGGTCTCATCTTCAATCTGTGCAGCAGTCTTATATATCCCAAGCTCATGCTTAGTCTTATCCGACCAATACACCAATTGCCCGAATAATATGGCTGCATTTACACTGCCCAAAAGCCTTGCTAGTCGTGGGTGATAAGCTATTGGCCTGCCTAGTATTTTTAATGTATCTGATGGACTCATATTGCACCTTTACTTTACTAGCGCATAACACGCATAACGTGCCCCAGAATTTTCGTCTTTAACAAGCTGAGTGCGTATTACATGACCCTCTTGTTTAAGGTCATAAATCCGTGCGCCTAGGCGCATACAGCCAAATCTGTACAGGGCTTCTAATGGCGTTATTGAATTGCCATCTTTTAGATACTTAAGAATCTGAATTGTTTGCGCTTCTTTAGTTGTTAGCATGGAAATATTCCCATTGTGGTTCGTATGCTTCGTACTGCCGTCTGTCCGGCTGTCAAGCGTCTTCCCGCTTTGCCTGTGGTAAAATAGATGTTCCTACACAACTACTTACCGAAAGGGTGTTACATGGCTTTACCTAGTTCAATCCCGCTGTTTTGCCCTCAATGCGGCAAAAAAGGGCTTAAGACAAAGAAAGGGGAAAAGAACGACCTTTCCCGATTCGTAGGCTTGCCGTGCGATAAATGCGGGCACGTCTTCACTAGGAACGATATCAATAAAATTAAAAGCCAACTCAAAGAGCTCGCTATCGCTGAGGCCAAGGCTGCAATTAAGAAAATACGGCTTTAATTTTTCTACTTGATATCGAATAGCAGCGAGGCTAAATACAACCTCTGCTGCTTCTGTATCTTGATTATTCAAAATCAGGTTTGTCTGAGTCTTCATTCTTGTTTTCTCTATCAGGAATACTATTGAAACAGCAGAAACATTCGTCAACCTCTCAATTTCTAAAGCTTTTCTTGATTGGCTTACTTTATTTGTCATCATAAGCGCTATCGGTATTTATGCTATTCATATTTTTTCCTAAATAATTGCGCCACTTATTTATGACGAAAACTTAACAAAAATTTATAATTTGAAATGAAAGCAAAAGTTAACGATATTCTTTCATTGCGCAATTATTTGTATAATTGCTGAAATTTTATTGTTTTTTAAGTCAACTTCAGACATAATTACTCAATTAGTTGACTTTTCTAACATTTTTAATCTTATTTAGTTCATCATGAAGTTCTTTAATAGCAATACCAACGTCAAAATTTACACTTTTACCTCGCTTTCCCTGCAAAGCAGCGTTAACCCAAGGCTGAGATACTCCAATACGATTTGCAATCTCGCTTTGTGTTAAGCCTTTAGCATATATATCTCTTAATAACTTTTGCCAATTCATAGCTTATCCATTAATTAATCAATTCTTGATTGATTTAATCACAATCTTGATTGTATTGCAAGTGTAATTACACTAATCGGTTGGATTAAGCTTAATTGCCGCTGTTATCACATTCGTGATAAATTTTAAGCTTTACAATTGAGATATATATATGAGTTCCTTCGGCGAGCGGCTTCATGCACTTCGAACAGAAAGAAAATTATCCCAAGCTAAATTGGCTAAATTGGCGGGTATCCCTCAAAGTACCATTGCACAGATTGAAAGTGGTCGAACTAAAAGTACCAGCAAAATTATAGAATTAGCTGATGCGCTTGAGACTACACCAAACTATCTGTTAAACGGGGTGACTGATTTAAAACTTGCTCCACTTTCTTCTAATGTAGGCTGTTATTCAGATAAAGATGTAATCACCAATATAGGGGCGTATGTGACAATTCCATATTTTGATATCAATATATCACCTGATAGTAGCAACGCTACATGGATAGTTCGAGACCCAGCAGAAAAATTAGTTTTTCATGAGAGCTGGTTTGAACATCGAAGGATAAAACCCTCATCGGTAAAGGCAATGTATGTGCGAGGAAATTCCATGCAACCATTGCTTTATGATATGGATACAATACTTTTAGATGAGTCAAATACTGAAATAGTCGATGGGGACATATATGCTGTAATCTATAAAAACAGACTGTATATAAAAGAACTGCGAACCAGTGAAAATGGCATTGATATTATCAGCTATCATTCCGATTATAAGACTATGCATGTCACCCAAGAGACGCTTAAAGACTTTCATGTAATCGGTAAAATGATATGGCGAGGGGGTTAAAAGGCCTTTTTTTACATTAACCGCTAATAATTAGCGGTTTTTTTTCATACTTAATAATCACAATTATGATTTTTTATTTTTTATAAAATCAATCATTTATCACTTTTACACTTGAATAATCAATTTTGTGATTGATTTTTACCAATCACAATTGTAATATACATCCATCGAAGCAATACAGCTTCACCGCATCGGCTCAGGGCAGCGGAATATAAAAGCCCGAGGCAAGTTAAGGAGCTTGCTGGCAAGCCGTTAAGCCTTAGCGGGCGGCCAGAACAAAACCAGTAGGCCAGTAAGGCTTACAGACAGACAAGTCTAAAAATCCAAAGAATTTATATGAAAGGAGAACGAATTCAAAAATTATCTTATATAGTTTGTATCAAAATGTACAAATACATAGATATCGTTACACAGGATAGTAAGGTTAAAAACCGAAGCGCATTTGCCATGAGTGGGTGCGCTTTAGTTTTTGAATTTAAAAAGCCAGCTATTTAGCTGGCTTTATTGTATAGATTTAATGCTACATATTTTGAAGATATTGCATAAGCATCACCCCAGCAGTTTTAGCATTAGATAAGGTTAAATCTATGCAGCGAGTAAGAATGTGCTCCGCTCCTTTTTCTTTTAATTCAGCCAGTAATTTTTCTTTATCTTCTTCCTTTAGATTCGAAGATTTAATAATTGAATCTAAATGCTGAAGAGTATTGCCGTGTAATTTAACAGTAACTCCACTAATTTTGTATCCAAGCTTATCGCCGGCGGCAATATCATATCCATCTGCGGTAAGCATTAATCTATCGGGGTCTATATGAAAGCCATCATTGAGTTCATATACTGCCCTAGGGTCAATCATTCCTTTTGCGATTAAAAATTGCACAGCGGCAAATAATTCCTCCTCATCATATTTTTCGCATAAGGTATCCAATTCAGATTCCGGTAACGGTCGCATGGGGTATTTGGCTAGTGTAGACAACATATCGCTTTTCACCTGTTCAAAAAGATTACTCATAAGTACCTCTATTTGCTAGGTTGTTTTTGGGAACTACATTCTAGCACATGCACGATGGCAGTGAGTGCCTAACCACCTGCCACCCTAACCAAACCATTTCAATTGGAGATATATATGGACACCGCACAAGAAGTGCATAATCTAAAATTGTCTTTAGCATATTCGGCTTTTTACGAAAAGTTTACGTACAAATTCTATTCCCGCCTAGACAAATTAACCTCACTTGTTATTTTACTGGCAGCTATTTTTATTGCTACGGGCTTGAATTATCCAATTGTATTTAGTTTTATTATTGCTATTGCGGCTTTTATTAAAATAACCTCTTTATCCGAATCTAAATCTGAGGTTGCTGAGGCAAAATACCGCGATTATATAACCCTTTTTATCTGTTTAGATGATAAAAACATAAATGCCATTAAAAGAAGATACAGACGTGTACAGATAAATGACTCAATGGAAATTGATGGCCTTGCCCACCCTGCAAGGGTGGCCGCTTTGTCAACGTTAGGCATGACGCCTGAGAAAGGTTACACAGAAGAAAGAAATTTAAGCATTAAAGAGCGGCTAATTCTGCTTTTTATTGGGGAAAGGATAGAATATAACTTCCCAAAAAAATATCAGATAATCAGTTCAGAAACCCTTGTTGTCGGAAAATTAAAGAAAGAGTGAATTTAAAAACCGCAGCGCATTTGTTACGAGCAAGTGCGCTTTAGTTTTTAAATTTATACACAAAGCCAGCTAATCAGCTGGCTTTAATTTTTAATGGAGATAGAAATGACTAAGAAAATTAAACCTATGGAAGAAACCCCAAATGCAGGAATTGATTATTATGTTGTGGGTCGCCTTGTAAGAGAAAGAGGTGATGAGGCTATATGGGTAAAAGAATTAACTTTTACTGGGGATTTAACTGATTATAGGGTACTGGAAAGAGGTATTGCTTTTAAAGAGGAAAAACACGCACAACGCGCTGCAAATTTTATATTCAATTTGATGCGTAAAACAGAACCTCTTTCCGGATGCATTACTTCTAAGCCGGATGAGGGTGCTAGGGTTTGGGTTACAGATCTTCTCTCCTGTGACCACTATTCTTTAATATGTTTTTCGCATTCCAATAATGTGCATCAGACGGTTTTCAAAAACCACATGCTGTTTTCCTCCCAAAAGGACGCCCGCGCAGCAGCTAAATTTATTTTAGCGGCGCTGAAAGCCAAAGTCTTAAGGCAAAACTTAAATTGTCTAACCAAAGCCCCTGCAGATGGTACATGTGTGCATGTCGTAAGCCCCTATAGCCGATTTGGTTGTCTTCCACTGCGATTTAATAGTAAAGACCCACATCATATGTATCTTTTGGAATCAAGACTACTTTATACCTCAGAAGAGGATGCTGTACGAGCGTGTAAACACCTCATACAACAGATTAATCCTACTATGCCTAAGGCTGTGCCTGATGTACCAGACGTTCAACCGCCGCGCCTGCTGCGCGCGATAATGGTAGCGATGAGTAACACTTAAAAACCAGCTAAACATAAACTAGTTCAAAAATCTAAGCCTGCCCCTAAGCAGGCTTTAGTTTTTGGATTTAATCGCGGCGTATTACAGGTTTACAATACCCCAATCACTTTAAGGAGAATAAAATGACCAAAGAATTTACTCTTAACCCAGTAATAACACCTATTCTTGGTAGTATGGTCTATATAGCCGATTATATTAATGCTGATGGTTATATTTTAGATTCATGGGGCAAAACTCCTTATAAATGCGCTTGCCTCAATGCCGGTCTTATTTACACGACCAATGGAGAGGCGAGGCTGGTCTCCAATATGTTTATTAATATTTTTGAGGCTCATAAAAATGATTTTGATTACCTTGAAAACGAACCCAAAAATGGGGATTTGGTTTACGCTGCCAGATTAAGTGCAGAGGGTCACTATTTAGCACTTAAATATAAAAGTGGCGACCATCATTTCGAACAAGCATGGCGTAATCATATGCTTTTTAAAAATGAAGACAAAGCTATTTACGCTTGTAAAACTGCTATCGCTGTGTTTAACAAAGTATATGAGAGTGAACTATACCACTATTACACTACCTACCCAGATAATGGCACTAAAGTCTACACACCATCACCACGTAATAGCGACGGGTTTATTTGTATAGATTTTAATTCAGATAACCTTGAACATAAAAATTTGCTTGATTTAGGCCTTTGCTTTTTTAACCCAGAGGACGCAAAAAAAGTAGCCTCAACAGTTAAACCAAGGGTTGAATTATCCAAACCTTGACCATTAAACATCACGCAAAGGATTTAGGGATGATTAATCATATTAATTGGCATTCAGTAGTAAAAGATGGGTGGCCAACTAAAAAAGGTAACTACTTAATTGTGCGTCGTACCAATAAACCAGAGGGCAGAGTGCGTACAGATTATTTATATTCTATCGAGCCGCCAGAATGGTCGGGACACTCATTAGAAGAGATTACTCATTACATTCCGATAGAAGATATACCCATGCCTAAAGCTAATTACCGTGAATATTATTCTCAACCTATACGTAAACGCGCAGTTTTGTCCAAAACTGGCGAGATTATTTTAATTGACTTACCCTCTTCTAATTAATCTACAGAAAACAACCACAGCCAGCTAATTAGCTGGCTTTTTTATTACCGGTTACAAGGACAGATATTATGCAGAAAAAAGAAAATGAAGTTTCAAGTGACGCCCTCGCTGAAAGATACGCATGTAACCGAGGGATTGAGGAGTTTAAAAGGTGGTACCCTAACGGCCACGCTCCCCTCACTGGAGTGCTTAGAAAACTTCAGGAATTAGCTAGCACAAGTGCTGACTACGATGAATACGTTGAATACGCCAAGTGGTTATTCGACAATTTCCCACCGACTCAGGAGACCTTAGTTCTAAATGAACTTACAGAAAAAGTTATTTTTTGGAACGGCGATATAGACATTAAGTCCGGTATTGATGGTGACCATATCATTATTGGTAATGGCGACTTAAATATTGCGGGTGGTGTTAAGTTGACTGAATGTGCGCGAATTTGGGCGAAAAATGTAAAAGGACAAAACATTACGCTTTATGATTGCGCGGGAATTTGGGCGGAGGAAACAATAAAAGCCATAAATATTGCGGCTTATGACGACGCGGAAATTGGGGTGAAAACAATAGATGCCGTAAATATTGCGGCTTATGGCGACGCGGGAATTTTGGCGGAGGAAACAATAAAAGCCATAAATATTGCGGCTTATGGCGACGCGAGAATTTCGGCGGAGGAAACAATAGATGCCGTAAATATTGCGGCTTATGACCAATCGGAAATTTCGGCGAAGAAAATAAACACCCAAAATATTATGGATGATACTAGGTGGGGAATTCGTGGCGATATTAATTTAATCCGCCCCTCTTCTAACCAGCAGAACACAACCACAGCCAGCTAAATAGCTGGCTTTTTCGTGGCCCTATATTTAGCCAGTAAAATTCTAAGAAAGGAGCGCAATTATGTTTGCCGTTTTTGGTAAATCGTTAGAGGCAGAAAAAGAAAAACAAAAAAATAAAATTGGCTACCCTACTACCCCAGAACAAAGACTCAATCAATCTAAAAATGCTTACCGCATTTCACCTGATTATAACAGTATAAGCCGGTGTTATGAATTTATAGAGATGGCAAAAAAATATGATGATATAAAAATATTTTATATTGCACAGCGTCAGTCCGAAATCAGCAAAAAAAACAGGAAAGAAAAATTGTCGTTATGTGCGAATTAATTCTGTTTAGCTAAGGAAAAATCATGATAAAGGTACAGATAACTGCATTCATTGCAGTTTTTTTTATGGCTACCTTTTTAACTGTTTCACCCGCTTTAACCTTGCAAGAACAAGAACAGATGCAAAGTGATTACACTGCACGGCTAAAGCAGGAAAAGGAATTACAGGCAGATTTAAAGGTTAAGCGCATGGCTGATGCCTATGCACGGATGAGTGATGAAGAGCGATTACATGGTGATGCGGAGGTGTTGAGATGACTAATAATGAAAGAATAAAAATGAAACAAGGTAACCTTAGAGATGATGTAGTTGGGATTGTTAACGCCTTAAAAGAAAGGGAGTGGGCGGAGCATTGCACTACCACCAAGCTAGGGCAGGAATTAGAGGCAGAAATTACCGAGTTAATTGGCCAGTTAAATCATTATATTCAACTATGTGAGAGGCATAACATTCCCAAAGAGTAATTAAATGAATAATGTAATTTACAAGCTGGTAAAAGCAGGCATTCACGTTGTTGCCTCCGTACTGCCCTAAAGAAAGAAAAAGTACCCGAGGGTAATCAGTTTTTGTGTGGTGTGTTCTGCCCCCAGCGCGCAGCACATGGTTTGATTTTCCTTAGTCAAAGGCATGTGCCGATTGACCGCCGTAAGCGGTCATACAGATTACCAAATTATGTTAGCTATTTAGCTGGCTTTTTTATTGTAGTTTAGAAGCAAATACTATGGAAAATCAAAACGAACTAGACCTCGGAATTATTAAAAGACTTTATAAGAAAGGATTTAGATTATTTTCTGAGTGGCTACAAAAGTTACAAGAATTAGCGAACGCTGAGCCTAAATGTGCAGATAGATATGTAGGATATGCTGAGTGTATAATAGCATTCACCAAAAAAAATCATCACTCTTTAATTTTTGATAAACTTCCCAAGGGTTACTTTTTCTATAACGGTGATGTTCACGTTAAAAGTAAAATACGTGGCGGCTGTCGCTTAATTATCGGAGGTAGATTAACCGTTGAAGATAGTATCGAGCTTTCTGGCGAAGATTACATTAAAGCTAAGGAAATATATACCCAAACAATAACCGTTTATGGGAATTATGCTTCTATCAAAGCTGAGGAAATAAATGCTCAAGAAGCCAACGTTCGTGATTGGGCTCGTATTTGGGTTGATATATTAACCGCACGTGTAGTCAACGCTCGTCATAACAGTTACATACGGGTTTATGTGGAATTAAACACCCAAAACCTTGATGTTAAAGATAATGCTAAAATTGATGGAAAGGTTAATATAATCCAACCCTCTTCTAACCCACAGAATACAAGCACAGCCAGCTAACTAGCTGGCTTTTTTGTTACCGTTTACAAGGACAGATATTATGCAGAAAAAAGAGATTGTATTGACACTTGGCTTCCTTGCTGAAAAAGATGCATGTGACCGAGGGATTGAGGAGTTTAAAAAGTGGTACCCAAGCGGCTCCGCTCCCCTCTCTGAAGTGCTTAGAAAACTTCAAAAATTAGCTAACACAAGTACTAAATACTTAAAATACGTAGACTACGCCAGATGGTTAATTCTCCGCTTTCCACCGACTCAGGAACCGTTAGTCCTTAATAAACTAACAGGAAAATTTCTCTTTTGGAACGGCGATATAAACATTAAGTCCGGTATTGATGGTGAGCGTTTTATTATTGGTAATGGCAACGTAAATATTAAGGGTAATGGTAATTTAAATGGACGCACGAGAATTTGGGCGAGGAAAGAAGTAAAAGCCATAAATATTGCAGCTAAGTTTTACGCGGAAATTTTGGCGGGAACAATAGATGCCCAAAATATTACGGCTTATGACCACTCGGGAATTCATGCGAAAACAATAGATGCCGAAAATATTGCAGCTAAGGATTTCGCGGGAATTTTTGCGGGAACAATAGATGCCGAAAATATTGCAGCTAAGGATTTCGCGGTAATTCGGGCGTGGGAAACAATGGACGCCGTAAATATTGCGGCTTCTGACCACTCGGGAATTGGTGCGGATGAAATAAACACCCAAAATATTATAGATGATTCTTATGATGGAATTCATGGCAAGATTAATTTAATCAACCCTCCTCAAACTAATCCACAGAATACAAACACAGCCAGCTAACTAGCTGGCTTTTTTGTTACCGTTTACAAGGACAGATATTATGCAGAAAAAGGAAATTGTATTAACACTTGGCCTCCTTGCTGAAAAAGGTGCATGTGACCGAGGGATTGAGGAGTTTAAAAGGTGGTACCCTAACGGCCACGCAACCCTCACTGAAGTGCTTAGAAAGCTTCAAATATTAGCCAACACAGCCCTTTACCCCTTAAAATACGTAAACTACGCCAAGTGGTTATTCGACAATTATCCACCGACTCAGGAACCCTTAGTTCTAACCGAATTAACAGAAAAAGTCATCATTCATAACGGCAATATAGACATTAAGTCCAGTATTGATGGTGAGCGTTTTATTATTGGTAATGGCGACGTAAATATTGAGGATGATGTTAATTTAACTGGGTGGGTGATTATTCAGGCGAAAAATGTAAAAGGCCAAAATATTACGCTTTATGATTTCGCGGATATTTCGGCGGCGGAAACAATAAAAGCCACAAATATTGCGGCTCATGGTAACGCGGGAATTTGGGCGGGGAAAACAATAGATGCCGAAAATATTGCGGCTCATGGTCTCGCGGGAATTTGGGCGGAGAAAATAAACACCCAAAATATTATGGATGGTGATAGGACAAGAATTCATGGCGATATTAATTTAATCCAACCCTCTTCTAACTAACCCAGAAAATATAAAAGGGTTAGCTAACAATGTAATTTAAAAATGTTCAAGAACGAGCCGTTTTTATAGCGGCTTATTTTTTTATTGGGAGCACAAGACATGGTTATATCTCAAAATGAAATAGTAAATTTATTTTCCGGAATTCTTGATAAACTTGATGCCCTTATACGGGCTCAAACAGATAATAGCAATTTATGGAACGCAGAACGTTGCGCTAATTTTTTTTCATGCTCCCCCAGCCATTTTAAAACCCGCATCGCCTGTAAACCTGATTTCCCTCGACCGGTTAAGTTGAATAAAACCGCGCATTCTTTATGGATTCCTATGGAGGTTAAGAAATTCGCAGAAAGAAAACAGCTAATCAAGTAAATCTGCTAGATTGGATGCATCGGGGGCATAATATGTATTAAGCAATATTTTTATATCTCTATGCCCTGAAATCTTCGCCAAATTCATTACATCAACCTTTTTAGACATTCTTGTTAAAGCTTCGCGGCGCGAATCATGAAAATGTAAATCATATATTCCGCAACTACGGCAAGCGCGCCTGAATGTGGTGCTTAATGAGTCGGGGTCAAGATCGAAAACAGTAGTTAAATTGATTTGTTCAAGCTGGCGAAGTAGTTTTAGTGCTGCCTTTGATAGCGGGACATCACGAGAGTAACCGTTTTTAGTCATTTCTAAGTGTGCTACCCTGCGTTTAAAGTCGATATCATGCCATTTTAGGCCACACAACTCGCCAGCCCGCATAGCTGTTTCTATTGCAAACAAGAATGCTAAAGCCACCCTCTGCTTTTTGAGCACCGGCGGGGTGTCATCATCATAGTGACACCAAAAACAAATACGCGTAATCTCATCATCTGTAGGCCTGCGCGTTCTTGCTTTATTACCTTTAGGCCTCGTAATTTTTCTTGCTGGATTATCGTTAATCAAGCTCCATTCTTTTAAAGCGTAATTAAAAACGCTTGATAGCGTGCTTAGTTCTCGCGCAACCGTTGGAGATTGAACTTGTTTTAATCTATCGTCACGCCATTGCGCGACATGCACGGGTAATAACTCCGAAGTAAGAACGTTTGCTAAATCTGTTTTTAAAATTAACCCAAGCCTAATACATTCATTTTTACTGCCTCGTTTCTTGATAGTAACTTCTTTCATGTATCGTTGAATAAGGTCACCAACAGTGATATTTTTGGGAGCTAATCCAAGTTTTCGATTATTTATATCAGCTTCAGTTTGCGTAGCCCACTCCCGCGCCTCTGTTTTAGAAGTGAATGTTTTAGATATCTCATTACCTTTAATGCGAACGCGCGCAGTATATTTTTCGCCGCGCTTTACGATAGTGGCCATAAATGCAAGACTATTGGTCAAAAGCGTAACGATACACTAAAGATTTCGNATATATAAAGAAAGTGACTCAGAATTGTCACATACTTGCTATAAAATATTGATAAATATGGGTTTGATGGTGCCAGTAATAGGAATCGAACCTACGACCTTCGCGTTACGAGTGCGCTGCTCTACCAACTGAGCTATACTGGCTGACGGATAAATTTTTTCAGTGTGGCGCGCAGTATAACATACCTACCTTTGATTCACCATCATTAACAAAACATGCCTGAAATCTTAAAATCTTAAGAATTTATACTTAATCATACATATAAAACTTATTTAGCAGCCGTACATTTTATGCGTTACTATCTCATTAAATTTTATGCTTCTGTTAATTAAAAATAATCGCAATAAGCATAATTTTATTCGAAATACAATTTCTTTCTACTATAGCTATGTTAGAAAAATTCTTTATTTCTAATAATCAATAGATCTGTTAGCACCTTCAGCTACTACTTTTTTACAGAAGCAAATAGCAAAGCTAAAATACTGACATTCAATTTTTAACGTTGTCTTTTCTTAAAATTGTTCATAACTTGTGTCAAGTTATATTTCAGCACGTCATCCACTGCCGAAGGCACTTCCGCCAATAGCTCACGCTGTAGCGTTGTTACCAGCCCAGCAGTATGTTTCTGTACCGCTACCCTGACCATACCAGATAATACATCGGCTAGATGAGGGCGTAATTTTTCACTAAGCTGCTGCAATAGAGCCTGTTCTGAAATGCAGGTAACAGCACGATTTGCTGTACCTCGCGGCTCGATTACATGCATATGTACATGAATTACTGGCTGGCCATTTTCACTAAAGTCTGTATTGACATCAGTAACATCAGACTCAGAAGTCTCAGCCTGCACAATCGTTGCCTGATTTCCTTTTAGTTGAACAGTACAGCCAGATGGCAAAGTTTCATCAATCGGAGCACTTTGCAAACAGCTTTGGGCAGCCAGCCAGTCTTCCTGAATCAGTAATGCTGTATCATTCAAAGCAGATTCTTGTTGCTGAGCCTCCAACGTACTCTGCTGCTGCCATTGCTGCAGGTAGGCACGATAAACACGTTCTCGCTGTATCGGATCCAATACTACCTCATCAGTCCGATTATACTGGGAAGGATTAGGTTTTTTTGGTTTAGCTGTAGCAGGCTGCCGGTTGTGAGGTACTGTACCTGTTACTACAGCAGAAGTATTAAAAGCGTGCTCGTGTCTTCTGGTTTGATGCACAACCACTGTCGGTTTAATACTCTTGTTCACATCATGATGAACAGCATGATTATCATGCTTCTTTTTATTCTGGCGCAGTTGTTCAAGATTGCGTACCCAATCAGGTTTGGCTTCAGCCGACTCACTATCTGTATTAGTCATAGATTGCTGTGCAGGCGGATTATCTTCACTCAAAGTAAAAACAAATTGATTTTGTTGTTCATACTGGTTTTTCACCATGCCCTCACTTCTTATCGTCTGATGTATTCTGGCTCGCTTCACATGAATTTTCACTGTGCCATATATAGGTAATTATAACAACTTTTGTAGGTTAAAATGCTAAAATAATGTATATTTTGTCCAATTTTATTAGGAATTAAATAATGAGTACCTTAGAACAACGAATTGAATTTCTCGAAGAAAATAATGAAGCCCTACTCATGCAAAACCGTGTACTAGCCACTGCACTGAAAGGTTTATTGAGAGCCTTACCCGCAGATTTAGCAGAACTAGCTACAGAATCTATTCGAACAGCTTTTGATAACGAAATTGCTGAATTGCAGTATGAAGAGAATCCGCAAGTAGAATTATTTCATGATGCCACTTACGCTTTTTTTCATGAACGCGAACATTAAATCATAAAACAGACCAGCAGCAGATAGCTGGTCTGTATATGCTCAACTCTGATATTTTTCATGCCGGCAGTCACATATCGGCATAATTTGGTCCGCTGCCGCCTTCGGGACACACCCAGTCAATATTCTGCTCAGGATCTTTAATATCGCAGGTTTTACAGTGTACACAATTCTGCGCATTAATCTGCAATTGTGGTTCTCCTGCTTCTTCCATAATTTCATACACCCCAGCAGGACAATAACGCGTTTCTGGACTAGCAAATTTTTGATAATTAACACTAATGGCCAATTCTGGATTATGTAACCTAAGATGAACAGGTTGGTTTTCAGCATGGCTGATACCAGCCAAAAATACACTACTCATACGATCAAATGTGAGTTTGCCATCCGGTTTAGGATAATCAATCTTCTGGCAATCTTGTGCTGGTCGTAAAGACGCATAATCCGCCTGCTGATGCCTTAGAGTCCATGGTGCCTTACCCTTGAACACATATTCTTCTAGTGCACCATAAACTAGGCCTCCCAACAGACCCCATTTGAATGCAGGACGTACATTGCGGACTTTATTCAACTCACTAAATAACCAACTGTTTCTGAATAAACTTGTGTAATTTACTGCCTCTGCATTACTGCTTTCGCCAGCTCCCTCGCTTAATACATCAGCAATGGCCTCTGCTGCGAGCATACCGGATTTCATAGCAGCATGAATACCTTTAATTCGCGGCACATTCAGAAAACCAGCAGTATCACCAACCAGAACACCACCAGGAAACGTTAGTTTGGGCAAACTTTGCAAGCCACCTTCACTCAGCGCTCTTGCACCATAAGCAATACGTTTACCACCCTCTAATGTAGCTCGAATGGCCGGATGAGTTTTGTAGCGCTGCATTTCTGCATACGGAGACAGATAAGGGTTCTGATAATCCAGACCAATCACAAAACCAACTGCTACTTTATTATCATTCAAATGATACAAAAAAGAACCGCCATAGGTTTTCTGATCCAATGGCCAGCCTATAGTATGAATCACAGTTCCGGGTTTGGATTTTTCCGGTGCGATTTCCCATAATTCTTTAATTCCGATTCCATAAGTTTGATGCTGGCAGTCTCTTCTTAAATCAAATTGCTGCATCAGTACTTTAGTAAGCGAACCGCGGCAACCTTCAGCAAAAATAGTCTGTTGTGCCAACAGTGCCATACCCTGCTGATATTGGTCACCAGGAGTACCATCGCGTTGAACGCCCATATCGCCGGTGGCAATTCCCCGTACCGAACCATCAGCATGATAAAGTATTTCTGTAGCGGCAAAACCAGGATATATTTCTACGCCCAATTCTTCCGCCTGCTGCGCCAGCCAACGACAAAACACGCCCAGACTAATGATGTAATTGCCTTGATTATTAAAACTGGCTGGCGTTGGCAGACGGTAAGCTTTTTTTTCGGTTAAAAACAGCAAACTGTCTTGTTTCACCGCACACGACAACGGAGCGTCTTTATCCTGCCAATTTTCAATCAGCTCAGATAATGAACGAGGGTCAATTACAGCACCCGAAATAATATGCGCTCCAACTTCAGAACCTTTATCGACAACGCATACACTAATCTCGCGCTGTTGTTTAGCGGCCAATTGTTTTAAACGTATGGCAGCAGATAAACCTGACGGCCCGGCACCCACAATAACAACATCATATTGCATGCTCTCGCGTTCAAGGGTATCTGTCATGATAAGTTTTCCTGCATAGAAACAAAATTACTCAAAATTCAGTAGCCATGCCTGTAAATGCATGCTGAATACTCAAAACTTGTCATTATATCGAACAATGGCTTCAGACAGTGACTAAGGGACTAAGCCTGTTCTGATTTCCATTTCACACTAGCCAAACCAAGGAATAAACCATTACTTAAAATATTTGAATATAAGCTGAAAAATTACTTCTCAAAAATACAATAAACTGTATTTCAATAAATGTACGATATCTATCCCAACAGGTTTTATCAACATTAACTTTTCAACGGCTTTGTTTCAATAGAATAACCGTAGTAATAGTCTATATTCTGCGCACATCATTTCAAAGCAAGGGTTCATGCTGAGAATCGCTTTGATTTTCTCAAACTGAAAAATTGGCTACACAACCAATCCTAAAAAACCAAACAACAATCTTTGTTGATTTCTGAATATGAAAATTAACACCTTTTCATTGCGATTAATTGGTATTACTTCATTGTTAATAGACTCAGAAATTGATAATCAGATTGAAGACTGTAATTAGGATAAACCTAAAGTACGTCAGCTGCTCTATCAACATTCCCTATTAACTTAATTGTGGCAAGATTGCACGAAAATCATCCACAGTGTCAGCAGCTAAACCAAGCTGAATCCAAGGTATATAAACCATAAATATGTAAATTTGTTGTAAAAAAACAACTTCTCTAATTTGCAGTAATTTTGTTGGGTAATCATTAAACTGTAACATTATTGCTGAATATTATTTACTTTTATTAAATTTTATCAATATCTTATAACTATACCCATACCTTAATCTTATTGCTTATCTAGTAAGTATATCCTGCACTAGACTAGATTCTAACGCGCCATTCTCAACAAGCTTCTGTAGCTGTTTAACAAAAATACACCTTTGGCAGATTGCATTAGTTTGCAAGGCGGGGCATAATTCGATTTGCACAAGTTATGCGCACTGTAGCTATTTATTGAAGAAATGATATAGTGTGCAAAAACTGGACTTCCATCACTAAAGTAATACTTTTTGATACAGATTAAGGTACATAATCATGAAAAAATCTCTGTTAGCTGCTGCTGCCCTGATGTCTTTGTTCTTGGCTGCTTGTAATAAAGATGAATCAGCTCCTGCTGCTTCTGCTGCATCAGAAGTTTCAGCTCCTGTAGCTTCTGAACCAGCTCCGGCTTCTGAACCAGCTCCAGCTTCTGAAGTTTCAGCTCCTGCTGTTGCTTCTGGCGCTTCTGCTGAAGCTGCTTCTCACTAAGCACATCAAATTAAAAAAGCCAGACTTTCCAGTCTGGCTTTTTTATTATCTGATTCTTAAAAAGGATGCAAAGTTGAGATCTGGCTCAAAAACAATAGCAAACTCCAACTACAATTTTCCTCTAAAACTTAACATTAGATATATCAGTTGAGTAAATAAACAAAAGAGCAACAATGTCTGCATGCGCCATACCGTTTTTTGTTTATTTTCTGTACGTGAAAATAGCATCAACATCAATAACCATTGAGTTCCAATCCAGTATAAAGGTTGCCAAGTAAGCATCTGTAAAACACTAACCATTAAAGGAACTAATAAAATTGTATTTCTGATTAGACATAAAATAAGCGTCAAACAGATAGCCAGCGCTCCAAACTGTAACCAACTACTATAAAGCAGATTAGATAAATAACCGTTGCTTTTAAGTCTATTGCGCTGATGAAGCATAAACACCGAACCCAACAGCACATAAACTGGCATCAGAAATAAATTTAACGGTTTAAACAAACCAGCAATACCCGGCAATACCACACTACTCATAGCTGCCAAAATCACCCAAATGGTTAACGCAGCAGCCAGCCAGCCATAAAATTGATATTTACAACATTGCCACACAAACAGGACTGCATAAATCATTACAACCGCATAAATGATTAATGTAGTCATCAGTGTACCAGTTTTAGCAGACGTGCCAGTACCACGGCCATATTTTCTGCCATATAGTTTACCCATTCAGTAGCCATATCCGATGTGAAATGAGCTTCATCCTCATGGCCGACTATCAAAATTGCTAGCGTCTGTTCCTGCCAGCGCAATGGCAGTTGTAAAAAGCTTTCAAGACGAGGCTGTACGGGCAATAATTCCCGTAAAACAACCACAGGTAAGGTACCACATATGGGCTTATTCAGTTTTTTTGCTACAGCTTTAACCTTATCATCTGCCATTAAAGAAGCAGGTATACGCACACTTTTAGGTGCTTCGGTAACAATTTTCAAGGCGAAATCAGGTAATACAAATTCGTTTTTCAAGCCATCGTGAATTGCCCTTTGCCATTGAGCGACTGTATTTACCAAGAGCAGGCGTCGGTCGAAAGCCATGAACTTAGCCATCAAAGTATGATTAGCATCCGCTTCTCCCAACATCTGTACCAATTGTGAAGCCATTTTTTCCGTTTTACGCTGCATAAACTGCATCCGGCCCTGCTGGAAAGACATTATCTTGCTTTCAATAGGTCGCAGGTTAAACTCTGCTGCATGTTCGTACAGCCACTCTGGCTGAGCATGTAAAAACGCACGTACATCTGCTTCTTTGATACTCATAAACAATCAATCTCCCCATCAAAAACACTCTGGGTCGGCCCTGTCATCCATACATGAGCATCAGGTTGCTGCTGCCAACTGATTAATAACTGCCCCCCAGTCAAATTAACTTCTACCGGTTCATCATCGCCCAGTAATCCCAAACTGATTCCGGCTACAACTGCAGCACAGGCACCCGTACCACAGGCCTGAGTTTCTCCAACACCTCGCTCAAAAACACGCAGACGAATCCTGCGTGGTGCCACAATCTGCATAAAACCGACATTAACGCGTTGAGGAAACTGTTTGTGGTTTTCAATAGCTGCTCCCAGCCGGTGTACAGGTGCTTGCTCAATATCTTTCACCACTATCACCGCATGCGGATTGCCCATATTGACACAGGTAACACTAACAGTCTCATTGCCGATTACAAGCTGATGGCTGATACTACGAGCATCATCCTCATCAATAGCGGTAAACGGAATTTGCTCCGGAGCCAACAACGGCACACCCATGTCTACTGTTACCAAACCATCATCGGTTAAACGGGGCACAATCACACCGCCAGCTGTTTCTACCACAATCTGCTTTTTACTGGTTAATCCTTTATCATAAACGAAGCGGGCAAAACACCGTGCGCCATTTCCACACTGTTCCACTTCAGAACCATCTGCATTGAAAATCCGATAGCGAAAATCAGCTTCTGCTTGTCGTGGTGCCTCAATCAGAAGAAGCTGGTCAAATCCAACTCCGGTATGCCGTTGTGCCCATGCGGCAATTGGTGCTGTCCTCGGGTTAAATTTCTGGTTGATACCATCAATAACCATGAAATCATTACCTAAGCCATGCATTTTGGTAAATTTTAACTTTGTCATAAGCCGCCCAGTTTATTATTCCAGCAGATAGGCGACTATGATACCGATTTATCTTGATAACGATAAGTTCTGAACACCAATAAAATCAAAAATCTTTACATTTATATGATTTAAAAAATAACTTAAACTGTGATTTTTTATACTTCATCTTTTGAATCAGATTCAGTATAAACCGCTAATAATATATATTCTGATATAAGAAATAGTATTAAAAAAATGAAAATCATCTGATTATTGAAACACTGAATACTATCAGCCTATTATTTTTTATAAATATCAGCATATATACTAAATATTTTTGCTTGATTATTTAATGTTTTCAATGAAGTAATCGATAAAAACTCTAAGTTTTGCTAAATTCCTATTTGACTCTGGGTAAAGAAAACAAAATTGCCATGTATGATTAATAGAATATTCAGGTAAGATTTCTACCAATTTATTACTCTGCAACTCATTCTGCACCGCAAATTTAAATAAATGTACAATTCCACAACCATTCAATGCAAGAACCTTAGTCGCCAGAATGCTGTCAAACACTTGGATATGATTCGAATAATGAAAATCCCTTTTTGAATGATTATCTACAGAATTCCATAAGAATTTTTTGTTATTTTCGCTTATGCTGAAATTGATACACTGATGATTTTTAATATCTGAAGGCGATTGTATCATGCTGTTGTTAGACAAATATTCAGGACTAGCAAACAGACCGGATGTAGCATCATGCAATTTTTTTTTAATTAAAAAGGGCTCAAGTTTGGTCTCAGGCTGAATCAACCTCACTGATAAATCATAAATTTCAGCCACAAAATCAATATTTCGATTAGTTACATGAAAATCTAGCTTCAGTTTTGGATATTGTTCACAAAATTTATTTAAATATGGCGCCATTTTATAGTTAAAAAAACTTTCTGGAACACTGATTTTCAGTCTTCCAGCTACAGACTCTTTTTGTTCTTTAAGCTCTCGTTCAATACTGATTAATGATTCTAAAATTTCAGAGCATTTTTTATAATAAATTTTCCCCTCTGGTGTTAATTTGATTTTACGTGTATTTCTACTGAATAATTCAATACCAATTCTTTCTTCAAGCCTTTTAATAGAGCGGCTTACAGCAGCAGGTGTAATATTCAAATACTCAGCAGCAGCTGAGAAATTTTCATTTTCAGCTGCTACGAGAAACAGTTCAAGACTAGCTAAATTCATACCCTGTAAATGGTTTTTCATTTCAACAACTGAATATCTGCTTGATTTTGACGCATATAGAGATTATTCATTATTAATGCTATAAGCGTAACTGCCATTCCCAAAACTTCAATATACGAAACATGATGCCCTTGCAAAAGGCCAATAATGTACGATATAACGGGTACCAAATTAACAAACAAAACTCCATTGATTGTGCCTAGCGCTTTAATACCTGCATTCCAGCTGATAATCACTAAAGTAGTTATAACCAAAATAAAAATATCAAATTTACTGGCTGCCATTGCCTGAAAATTCGGATAACTGGCATAACCTAATAATGTTGCCGCTATAGTAATGAATATTATACTCAGTGTTCCTAAGGAAGAGCTTAAAGCAGTGACACGTAAAGCACTCCAGCCATATACTGAAATCATAATATTGGCAAAATAGGTATATATTACCCAGCAGATAGTGGCTGCCAATAGTAGCAAATCACCGATAAAGCTAGATGAAGCCCTCAAATGACTAAAATTACCATTAGTAATTACCAAAACAATACCAGTAAAAGCTAATAGCATGCAGAAACTAGTTTTAGAATCTGGGAAGCTACGATGAATAATGCATGTTAGCGCAAGCGATAATAAAGGCATCAGAGCTAATATAATCGTTGCATGTTCTGCTGAAGAATAACCTATTCCAATAAACGTGAGAAAATTTAGTCCTGCAAAGCCGATACTTCCAAAAAACCAGAGTAACAAGGTTTTACCTTCAGTTTGATAACTTTTTTTACCTTCTAGAATGATTAAAATCACACTGACAAGCATTGCCCCCAAAACATAACGAATAAAAGTAAGATAATAGCCATCAATACCTGAAGATACGGCATGTTTGGATGCGGGATACATAATTCCCCAACCAATTACCGTAATCAATAGATATACAATACTTCTGCAACTAAATTGTCTGTTAATACCCATGTCTTTTATCCTGAAATAAATTGTACTGCATATTGTTATAATTCATTTCAAGTAAAAGAACATTATAGAGCGAGTAATAAGTCTTATTACATAAAGTAACATCAAACAACTTTAAGATCCAGAAAATCAACAATAGGCCTGTAATTGATTCAGATAAGCGTATATCGAATATACATTTATTTGCATCTCTCGCTACTCAAATTGCTTACAGATTCATAACCGGCGGCTGCACCAGCATCAGCACTATCGGCAAGGTAATCAAGCTTAATACCGTACTGAAAAAAGTAGCAGAAGAAACTAGTTGTGGTTTGGTGTTGAATTGTACAGACATCAATGTAGTATTGGCTGCTGTCGGCATGGCAGCAAGAACAATTAATATTTTTTTTGCCATCAGGTCTAGCGGCATAAAATACACCAGCAGCACAGCCCACAAAGGCGATACTATCAATCGGAGTATCAACGCAAAGCTTATTTTGGGCAGTTCAATCTGCTTAATATGTAATGTAGCCAGCTGCATACCCAAAATAAGCATAATAACAGGAATAGAAGAATCTCCTATCATTCCCACAGCCAGCAGAATTTCTTTACTGAGTGGAATATGCAGTATCTGAAATATCAAACCTAACAAAGCACCATGTACAATCGGCATGCGTAATACTTTTTTCAAAACCGTGCGCTGGCTGATGCCTTCAACATCATTGCTGCCTTTTGCTGCAAAATAAGTGCCTAATGTACTCATAACAAACTGTTGCAGTACCATCAGAATCACAGCGATATCAAAACCTGCACTGCCGAAAAATACCAGAATCACCGGTGTACCGTAGTTTCCATTATTCATAAAACATGATGCCAAAATCAAGGCGCAATTATCCTGATTGCGGTAATGACAAATTTTCGACCACAGATACACCAGCACAATCAGTCCGATACACAAAATCAATACATAGAAAGCATAATAAGCATAAGCAGAAGTAAGCTGATGGCTGTAAAACGTTTTGAAGGCCAGAAAGGGAGAAAGGATATACAAAGACATTTTCGATAATCCGGCTATATCGAATTTAAGGATTTTCTGACCAATGAATCCAGTAACAAAAATTCCGAAAACCGGTAATAAAATCATCAGAAAATGCATAATATATCCTTACCGATAAACAGATATCGGATTGTCAATATGTCTGAAAAATTTTAGAAATTCTTAATCTGGCAGCGCTCGTACATAATGGCAGCAATGTGACTATGGTTTAAAACCAGTTAACCAGATAATCTCGCCACAGCGCCAGCACCCATAAAATTGCCAGTAGTAACATGGTTAATAATTGAGCAGCCGATGCTGTATCTTTAGCCCGTTTGGCCAGCGGATGTTTTGCCAACGAAGTATGGTCGACAGCTGCTTCAATAGCCGTATTAAAAAGCTCTACAATCCAGCTTAAAAACGAAGCCATAATTAAAACCATACGCGTCAGGATGCCAAAATCCAATACAAAAACCAGCACAATCAAAATTCCATTTAACCACAACAGCTGACGAAAAGCCGATTCGCTGCAAGCCGCTTTCAAACCAGCCAGAGAGTAACCATAGGCGTTGAATATGCGGCGTATACCGGTTTTACCTTTAATAGTATTGGCATACTGCTTATTATTTTCCGGCATGATAATATTATTGTCCTTTTAAAATCGGATATGGCTGCACAAGATTTTTTAAAGCGGGGAACCATATAAACGTGCAGCTTCTTCAACAGCATCGGCAAATATAGCAGCCACATCACAGTCAGTTTGCTTGCTAATTTCTTGAAAACCAGTCGGACTGGTAACATTGATTTCCGTCAGATAATCACCAATCACATCCAGTCCAGCCAGCAGAATACCTCTGCGTACCAGTTCCGGAGCCAATGTTTCAGCAATTTGCCTATCTCGTTCACTCAGTGGCTGCGCCACGCCATGGCCACCTGCAGCCAGATTGCCTCGTGTCTCGCCCTGCTGTGGAATACGTGCCAATGCATAGGGAACAACTCGCCCACCAATAATTAATATGCGTTTATCGCCATGAACAATTTCTGGAATATAACGCTGTACCATAATTGTACGGCTGTCTAAACGCATCAGCATTTCCAGAATACTGCTGATATTAGGGTCATTCTGCTGCAAGCGGAAAATCCCCATACCCCCCATACCATCCAGCGGCTTAATAATGATATCGTGGTATTCATGCAAAAAAGCACGCACATCTGCTGCACGGGTAGTGACCAAAGTCGGAGCAGTAAACTCTGTAAAATCTAAAATAGCTAGTTTTTCATTGAAATCGCGCATAGCCTGCCCGCTGTTATAAACACGGGCACCTTGTTTGGCAGCTAAAGTCAGTAATTGAGTCGCATATAAATACTGCATATCAAACGGCGGATCAGTACGCATGATCACTGCATCGAAACTGTTTAGCCGATATTGCTGTTGAGACAAAAGACTAAACCAGCAATGGTCATAATCATCCCTGGCTTCGGTAAATCCAAATTCGCTAGCCTCTGCCACAACATATTCTTGCTGAACACTTAGCTGGCTGGCTAATGTGTGAAACAATGTCCAGCCTCGTGCAGCCATTTCCCGCATCATGGCATATGTGGTGTCTTTATAAGTTTTGAAGCCAGCCATTGGGTCGGCTATAAACAAGATTTTCATTATATTTACCTACAGATAATTTAACCGGCTCAAAATCTACTTCCAGCCGGTTAAACCAGTACTTTATTTTAATGAACGAATGCCTACTGCTTCACGTACTTCCTCTAGTAGGGGTTTTGCCTGTGCACGTGCTTTTACCGCACCTGCCTGCAAAATATCCTCTATCAATGAGGGCTCTGCCATTAGCTGAGTAAATCGCTCACGCTTTTCAGCCAGCTCTTCATTGATTTTTGTTGCTAGCATTTTTTTAGCTTCGCCCCAAGCCAGACCTTCAGCAAGCATCTGAGTAAAGCTGCTCGTTTCTGTCGGTGTAGAGAAAGCTTTATAAATATCAAACAAAGGGCTTTCATCAGGCTGTTTCGGTTCGCCCGGTTCTTTCAGATTGGTAACAATCTTATTTACCGCTTTCTGCAATTTCTTTTCCGGTTCAAATAATGGAATGGTATTACCGTAACTTTTGCTCATTTTTCGGCCATCCAGACCAACCAATGTTTCCACATTGTCATCTATTTGAGCTTCGGGCAAAGTAAACAAAGGCTTGAAACGATGATTGAAACGGCCTGCTATATCACGCGCCATTTCCAGATGCTGAATCTGATCACGCCCTACCGGTACCTTATCGGCATTAAATATCAGAATATCTGCACTCATGAGCATCGGATAACAGAAAAGCCCCATTTCAATGCCGTGATCTAGGTCCTCCTGTCCTTTTTCAGCATTTTCCTGTACGGCTGCTTTATACGCATGGGCACGGTTCATTAGTCCCTTAGCTGTATTGCAGGTCAGAATCCAGTTCAGTTCCATTACTTCGGGAATATCAGTCTGACGGTAAAAAGTTGTACGCTCAGGATCAAGACCACAGGCCAGCCATGTTGCAGCTACAGCTTTGGTTGATTCGTGAACTTTTTCCGGATCATGACATTTAATTAAAGCATGATAATCAGATAAAAAAAGGAAAGATTCCACATCTGGATTCTGGCTCGCCTGAATAGCCGGACGAATAGCACCCACATAATTACCCAGATGCGGTATGCCGCTGGGTGTAACACCAGTTAAAACGCGCGTTTTTTTCATTATGAATCGTACTTTATAAAATTAATATTATTTTGAAACAAAATTTTCTGCTTACTCTAAATAACGTTGCAGTGAGAAAGTCTGAATGATAGAAGTAAATCAAACCGCTAGCTCAGGCATATTTTCAAGCTCTATAGCTGCAGCCAGCAACGATAATCTGGCCAGTACACCATACACATAAAGACGGACACTTTCACAATCACTGGCCTGACTAACATTCTCTGTCTGCACGATACCCAATTGTTCCCACGGCTGAAATTCGCGTTTGCTGGCAGTATCTTCTTCCGTAATCTCAGTTTCCGGTGAGACAATATTGCAGTGCAATGGTACAAAATGCATCCCTATAGCATTCAGATTTTCGTCTGGTCCGCGTCCCTCATGCACACGGTAAAAGCCACCGATTACAAACCGGTCCATCATATAAACCACAGGTTCTGCGGTAGCACCATGCAGTGTTTCATAAGTATAAATACCTTCCTGCACAATCACTTCACTGACTTCCAGACCTTCTTTGATTTTAGCCATTTTATTACGTTTTTTGCGATTGAGGCCACGCACCTCCTCTGCCGAATGAACACTCATCACCCCCATACCATAAGTACCGGCGTCGGCTTTAACAATCACAAACGGTTTATCCTGAATGCCCAGTTCATCATATTTATTCTGAATACGTTGTAAGAGACGTTCCACAGTATCTGCCAGACGGTTTTCACCTTCGTGGCTGGCAAAATCTAAACCACTACATACTTCATAATATGGATTAATCGTCCACTCATCTATGCCTGCCAGTTTGGCAAACTCTGCTGCCACTTGATTATATGCATGAAAATGGGTACTTTTTCGCCTCGTGGTCCAGCCAGCTTTTAATGGTGGCAATAGTTTCTGTTCCAATCCCTGAAGAATATCTGGTACGCCTCCTGACAAATCATTGTTCAGCAAAATCATACAAGGAGTGAAACCATCTGCTAGCTGTAATCGATTACCCTGCCGCAATACTGGCTCGAGAGTAATGTGGTCACCAAGCGCCGTTTCTAGTGTGGTAATCTGAGTAATTTCGGGATTAATTGTACCAATTCGCACATTTAATCCCACATGACGCAATATAGAATAGAGTGCGTAAACATTTTGCAGATAAAAAGTATTGCGCGTATGGTTTTCAGGTATCAGCAAAACAGACTGTGCTTCTGCACAGGCACGTTCCACTGCATCCTGTGCCGCTACAGAAGCCAAAGGCAAAAAAACAGGATTCAGGTTATTAAAACCACCCGGAAACAGATTCATGTCAATACTGGCAAGTTTATATCCGCTGTTACGAATATCCACCGAACCGTAAAAAGGAGCGTGGTGATGTCGCCATTGGGTACGAAACCATGATTCAATCTGCGTCTGTTTGGCTAAAATTGCCCGTTCAAAATTCTGCAATTCCAAGCGATGCGCTGCGGCCACATCAGGTAAACTCATATTTCAGTCCTTTCTACATATATATGCTGCATTACTTAGTGCATATAGTGGTCATTATTATAACAACAAACGCCAGATTAACAGAAAACAGCAACTATAATCGTTTTCAAACAGACATTCAGGACATCTACACTTGCAAAAAATAGACAATAAGTCCAAAAATATTCATTTAATTACATTCAAATCTGAATATTTTATATTTTTAGACAAAATGCTTGTAAATCCTTCTTAACAGTATTAAGATGCTTCACACATAAAACATAACAAAACAAAGCTAGTACAATGAAAGCACAAACCCTGTATGAAAAACTGTGGAATAGCCATATTGTCCAACAACAGGCTGATGGCACAGTTTTACTCTATATCGACCGCCATCTAGTACATGAAGTCACCAGCCCGCAAGCTTTTGAAGGACTGAAGCTGGCTCATCGTCCATTGTGGCGCGAACAAAGTATAGTTGCTACTGCTGATCACAACACCCCTACAGACCACTGGGACAAAGGCATCACCGATCCTATTTCCAAGCTTCAGGTCAATACACTGGATAAAAACATACACGACTTTGGTGTAGAAAAATATTATCCATTCAAAAATATCAATCAGGGTATCGTGCACGTAGTAGGCCCCGAACAAGGCGCCACTTTACCAGGTATGACAGTAGTCTGCGGAGATTCACACACGTCCACCCATGGTGCTTTTGGTGCGCTGGCTCATGGCATCGGTACATCAGAAGTAGAACACGTCATGGCCACACAGTGTATTACTGCCAAAAAATCAAAAACCATGCTGATTGAAATTACCGGCACGCTAAAACCTTGTATAACCGCCAAAGATATTGCTTTATATATTATTGGCCAGATAGGTACTGCCGGAGGCACTGGTTATGCAATTGAATTCGGCGGTGAAGCAATCCGCAATTTATCAATGGAAGGTCGAATGACCCTTTGCAACATGGCCATCGAAGCAGGAGCCCGTTCAGGCCTTGTAGCAGTTGACCAAACCACAATCGATTACATCAAAGATCGCCATTTCGCACCTAAACGTGAATTAT
The DNA here is from genome assembly GCF_026535815.1 of Snodgrassella sp. B3088. Lineage (NCBI taxonomy): Bacteria > Pseudomonadati > Pseudomonadota > Betaproteobacteria > Neisseriales > Neisseriaceae > Snodgrassella > Snodgrassella sp. B3088. Next base: position 99,327 of record NZ_JAFNPG010000008.1, on the reverse strand, counting down.
GGGAGCAGGCTGTTAGTTACTGGAAAACACTGGTCTCAGATGCAGGAGCCAGCTTTGATAAAACTTATCATTTTAATGCGGAGGACATCGAACCACAGGTTACATGGGGAACCTCACCAGAAATGGTAATTGCAGTAAATCAACAAGTGCCCGACCCTGACGCAGAAACGGATCCAGTAAAACGGGAGGGTATGCAGCGGGCACTGCAATATATGGGCTTAACTGCCGGTACACCAGTCAATGAAATTCCAGTTGATGTTGTATTTATTGGTTCATGCACCAACGGAAGAATTGAAGATTTACGCATTGCTGCCCAAGTAGCGAAAGGACGACATAAGGCAGATAATGTTAATCGGGTATTAATAGTACCCGGCTCAGGAAGAGTCAAACAACAAGCTGAAGCAGAAGGGCTGGATAAAATTTTTACAGCCGCAGGTTTTGAGTGGCGTGAACCAGGCTGCTCAATGTGCTTGGCTATGAATGCAGATCGATTACAGCCACATGAACGTTGTGCTTCAACTTCCAATCGTAACTTTGAGGGCCGTCAAGGGAACGGCGGTCGCACTCATCTGGTCAGCCCTGCCATGGCAGCAGCTGCAGCAGTCACTGGCCATTTTACTGATGTGCGACACATATAAAGTGAATAACTTGCAGTTTTAAGCCAGCAAGTGCATGATAAGCATGTAGTTCTGATTGAATGTGTTAATTATTATCTTTGTTGAAGGAGTAAAGCATGAAAAAAATGTTGTTAATTGCTGCAATGGTTATGGCTGTACTCTCTGGTTGTCACACAATTCATGGCGTAGGACAAGACGTCCGTGCTGGGGGTCAGCATCTGTCCAACGCAGCTAGTCGATAATATTACAAGGATAAAACCATGAAAAAACTGATGCTCTTAAGCGTTGCCATTGTTGGTTTTCTGGCTGGTTGTCATACAGTTTCCGGCGTTGGTCGTGATATTTCTGCCGGTGGTCAGGCAGTAAGTAATGCTTCAGACAACGTACGCTCAGAAATGTAACTGCATGCAAGCCCGACAGGGCTTGCACTAAATTCAATCATTAACTACACACATACTGAATCACCCGCATGAAATCTTTTACAACTCTTACGGCTCTGGTAGCACCGCTTGACCGCGCTAATGTAGACACAGATGCCATTATTCCTAAACAATTTTTAAAATCAATCAAACGCAGTGGTTTCGGCCCAAATGCTTTTGATGAGTGGCGTTATCTTGATCACGGTGAACCGGGTATGGACAACAGCAAACGTCCCTTGAATCCGGATTTTGTACTCAATCAGCCACGTTATCAGGGTGCACACATTCTGCTGACCCGTAAGAATTTTGGTTGTGGTTCAAGCCGCGAACACGCACCATGGGCTCTAGATGATTACGGTTTTCGCGCCATCATTGCACCATCTTTTGCAGATATTTTTTTCAACAACTGCTATAAAAACGGTCTATTACCCATAATTTTGCCCGAAGAAGTAGTGGATCAACTTTTTCATGAAGTTACTTCTCATGAAGGCTATCAGCTCAGCATCAATCTGCCCGAACAAACCGTTACCACACCCAGCGGTCATCATTACTATTTCGATATCACCGAACACCGCAAACATTGTCTCCTCAATGGTCTGGATGAAATCGGCCTGACCTTGCAACATGCGGATGCTATAAAAGCTTATGAAAGCAGCCACAAACAACAACAACCATGGCTGTATCAGTCCTGACTCCATAGAAACCTGTTTCGTTTTCATACACTAAAAATAAATTATTACTGAGTGCCAATCAGTGGCAGTCAGACAACATTCAGAAAGAATAAAATGAGTAAACACCTTGCTATTCTTCCGGGGGATGGAATCGGTCCGGAAATTATTGCTCAGGCCGTCCGTGTTTTAGACAAACTGATTGCAGAAGGACTAGATGCAGATTATCAATATGCTCCATTAGGGGGTGCTGCCTATGATGAATACGGCCATCCTTATCCAGAATTTACTCAAAAAATCTGCCGCGCTGCAGACGCAGTGTTGCTTGGTGCAGTCGGTGGTCCACAGTACGACAGCCTTGAACGCCCACTGCGTCCCGAACGCGGACTACTTGCCATCCGAAAAGATCTCAACTTATTTGGCAATCTACGTCCAGCCATACTCTATCCTGAGCTGGCCAATGCTTCTACCCTAAAACCAGAAGTAGTATCTGGTCTAAATATTTTGATTGTGCGTGAACTAACCGGCGATATCTATTTTGGCGAACCACGCGGCATTCATACCTTGCCAAATGGCGAACGCGAAGGTATTAACACCATGCGTTACAGCGAAAGTGAAATTCGCCGTATCGGTAAGATTGCCTTTGAGGCAGCACAAAAACGCAATAAAAAACTTTGTTCAGTAGATAAGGCCAATGTATTGGAAACTACCGAGTTGTGGCGTGAAATCATGACCGATATGAATAAAGATTACCCTGATGTCAGCCTTAGCCACATGTATGTCGACAATGCAGCCATGCAACTTGTAAAAGCACCTAAGCAATTTGACGTTATTGTAACGGGTAACATATTTGGTGACATTCTTTCCGATCAAGCTTCTATGCTGTCCGGTTCCATAGGTATGCTCCCTTCAGCATCGCTCAACGAAACAGGTAAAGGCATGTATGAACCGTCACATGGTTCTGCACCCGATATTGCTGGCAAAAATTTGGCCAATCCGCTTGCCACCATTCTTTCACTAGCGATGCTGATGCGTTACAGCCTAAATAATGAGCAAGCCGCATTTAGAATCGAACAAGCAGTAGGCAAAGTATTGGCACAAGGGCTACGTACTGGTGACATCTATGAAGAAGGCTGCCAGCGTGTTTCATGCAGCCAAATGGGTGATGCTGTACTGGCTGCACTATAAGTCAATTGCACAAGCGCTTCAAATTACGTATATTTAACTTAACAGAGCATGCCAACTCTCTGTTAAGTTATTTTTTGTACAGCTGTTTTCTTTACTGAAATCGAATATCTTGAGCTACCGTTTAATACAACCAGCGCAACATCAAACTACAAACCTGCCTGCCGGCAGCTTGCCCGCACATCATGTTGGCTGTCCTTGCTGTGGCTTGTCATTAACTATTCCTGCTCTAATACCTGGCGAATCTGCCGAATGTCCGCGCTGCCAGCAGCGACTGGTTCGCATAGAAACTCACCCTCTTGATACTCCGATAGCATTTGCCATCGCCTCACTAATTATCATGACAATTGTATATACACAACTGTACATGACTATAGACATGCTTGGCATTCATGTTGACCTTACCATTCCCTATATAATGGGTACTTTAGCCCAGCAGGACTATTCAATACTGGCAGAAGTAATGTTTTTTCTCACTTTTGGTTCACCAGTTCTGTTTCTACTGCTGTGCCTGTACGTATATACCGGACTGCGTTATCAGCAAGTTCTACCTGGTATGCTGTACGCCACAAGAACACTAGTACGCCTGCGCCATTGGATTATGATAGACGTTTTTTATATAGCCACACTGGTGTCATACATTAAAATCAGTGCCATGGCACAAATGCATTTTGGGTTGGCATTCTGGTTTATGATGGTTTTAGCTATTCTATTGATTCGCACTTCTCAAGGCGTACCTGAACATTGGATTTTTTATCAGATACAGCGACTTACCGGAAACGATCCTACCAGACAAATCTACAGCGACCACACCATTAATTGCAATTACTGCTTGTTTGAACAACCAGATACCCAAAATGTCTGCGGTGTGTGTGGCTCTTATCTGAGCCGGCGCAAACCTCTCAGCCTCAGTATCAGCATGTCCTTTTTATTGGCTGCCATTATTTTTTATATTCCGGCCAATTTATTACCAATGATGATCACTCGTTCTCCAGGTACCAATCTTGCCAGCACCATTCTTGATGGTATCGAATACATGTGGAGTGATGGAGATGTATTTATCGCCGTCGTGATATTCAGTGCCAGTATGGCCATTCCTGTGCTTAAAATCATTTCTATGCTGATACTGCTCTATTCTGCAGCCTATCACCCGCTGATGTCCCCTCGCCGTTTAACCATTCTATATCGCATTACTGAATCAATTGGACGCTGGTCTATGATAGATATCTTTGTAGTAATCATACTGATGTCCGCATTCTCTACACCACTTGCCCACGTAGCGCCGGGTTCAGCTACCATATATTTCTGCGGCGTAGTAATCCTGACCATGGTCTCGGCACTTAGTTTCGATCCACGCTTAATCTGGGATGAGCAAAACAACAAGCCCAGCATCAAAACAGCGCAATAAGGCATACATCATGAGCCAAACCGAAAACGAAAACGAAACAACGCAAACTACAGCAATTGTAAAGCATAAACCTCCATTCAATGTACTGGTATGGATTATTCCTGCCCTAGCCTTACTCACTGGCGCATGGCTACTCATACAACATCTTCGCCATACAGGACCGGAAATTACCTTATATATCAATGATGCTGATGGAATTGCAATCAACTCAACAGAAATTAAAGTATTAAATGTTACGGTAGGCAAAGTCACATCAATCAGCATCAGTCCGGATGAAAAAGGTGTACAAATCAAAGCCAAAATGAATGCCGATGTCAAAAATATGCTGCGTAAAGATACACAGTTTTGGATAGTCAAACCACGCATCGATCAAAGCGGCATCACCGGACTGAACACACTGGTATCGGGTTCCTATATTGCCTTTACGCCTGGGCACAGCAAAGAAAAAGCTGAAACGTTTACCGTAGCAGATTTACCACCTGTTAGCGCCATTTCTCAGAGCGGCATCCGTCTGCGCCTTAAGGGTCACAGTGACAAACTGCTTACCCCCGGTAGCCCTGTTTTATATGGTGATATCAGTGCCGGCCAGATAGAAAAGGCCTATTTTGATCCCAAAGACAACAACGTTCACTACCAAATATATATCAACAGCCCTTACGACAGCCTTATTGGTGATAAAGTCAAATTTTGGCTCCAAACCGGTGTGCAGGTTACCGCATCTGGCGGCGGCGTCCATATCGACTCAGCACCATTACCTGCTCTTTTATCCGGTGCCATCGTATTTAAAACTATGTTTGAAGGCAAAGGTACACCTGTAGGCAATAATACAGAATTTACTCTATACAACAGCGAACGAGAACTAGACAACCTGCCTACCAAACGCGCCCAATATTACGTTGTTTTCTTCCAGCAATCCGTACGTGGCTTAAGTGTCGGGGCTCCAGTAGAGTATCAAGGCATTAATATTGGTTCCGTTGCCGACGTACCCTATTTTGCACTCAATGACAGCCATAAACTCTTTCAGCATGGCTGGGTACCCGTTCGGCTGCGTATCGAACCCGGGCGCATGGAAATTAATGCCAGTAAACAAGATGACAAAATCTGGCAGCAGCAAATTCAGCAGGCACTTAATCACGGTCTTTCTGCCTCGCTAGAAAAAGACAACTTAATCACTGGTAATCAATACATCAGCCTCACACAGGCTCAACCGGGGGAAACACTGCTCAAACCGCTCACACGCTATCAGGGATACACCGTTATCGGCAGCAATCGAACCGGATTAGATATGATTCAGAATCAACTTTCTGCCTTACTGACAAAACTCAATAACCTACCGATAGAACATTCCATGAAACAGCTGGACAGCACACTAGCACAGCTAAAAACCACACTGGCCAGCGCAGACAAACTGCTGGCACAGAATAAAACCCAGCAACTACCAGCAGAGCTTACCGCCACCTTGAAAGAATTGCGCACCACTCTGCAAGGTGTTTCCAGCACATCCCCACTTTATGGTGATATTCAGCAAACCCTGAAAAGTATAGATACTACTCTTAAAGAAGCACAGCCAACCTTGAAAACCCTCAGACAGCAACCAAACGCCCTTATCTTCAACCGTCGCGGCCATGATCCTGAACCTAAAGGAGCCAGATAATGAAAATCATACTATCACTTGTATGCACTGCTGCTCTGACCCTCACCGCGTGTGCTGGCACACCAGTGACCTATTATCAACTACCAGGCAGCAATTATCAGTTGCCCACCACAAGCCAGCGAATACCGGTACAGATAAAAGTTGTTCTGGCAGAACGACTCAATCAAGGTAATCTAGTGTATCAAGACAGTCCAACCACCCTTCAATTTACCCAGACACATTTATGGGCAGACGACTTGAGCAACGAAATCAAACTGGTTCTGGCTAATGAACTAAACAAAAAAAGCGAGCGATATTGGTTTACACCAGAAAACAAAACCAAAGCCACACTCACCGTATACATCCAATCTTTTCAGGGTAGCTATGATGGATATATAAACATCAATGGTTACAGCAGCTGGCAAGGAGCAACTGAAAACAACAAAAATTTCAATATCCATATTCCGCAGCAAGGTAATGGCTACAGCAACATGGTTAATGCACTAGCACAGGGACTATCCAACGTAGCACAAACCATAGCCCCTGCTGACTAAACTTATTTTCTCTTATCATTCGCACAAATTCGGCCAGTAAAACTATTGTTTAACTGGCCGAAATGCTTAATCGATTGTTTAAAAACATTGACTACACTAATTCATATTATCTATAACTTCAGTTAGAGCAAACCACAGAATGTCAACCGAGGGTATAACTGAAAAATTAAATTAAAAAATTCCTGCGAAAGAAAATCAGTCTATTTAAAGCATCAAACAATTTCATCGCCAGACAAGAAGAAAGATTTATAATAAAACACTTATTTCTTTTGAAAAAAAGCCATGAAACCTTTTATCGTTTCACAGATAGCCTGCTTCTTACTTTGTGCCTGTAGCATAGGAGTGCCTTCCAACGTCGCCATAGGTATAGGCGGAGGTAATCATAATTTCGGACTAGGCACGTCAATATATTTTCCTATTAAAACCAAGCCAATACCTGCAGAACCGCCTGCCATAGCAGGTACCGAAAAAAGCAGCTCTCCTACTGCCACTCCATCTGCTTCAAACAAGAAACAACCAGCAAGATAGCCTGTTTGGCAATACTGGCATTAAACTTAACAATCAATAAAACATAAACAAAATACCAAAGAGATAGACACTGCAAACTCAAAAAACACTTCCAAATCATGTAAATTCATAACAACATCAATACCTATGCCACAAAAACAAAATAGCTTTTAGACAAATTATGCCTAAACCGTATAAACCGTGCTAAACTCAACAGCAACTTAAATTAATTACTCAAAAATCAGAGTAAAACCTATGGCTGGCAATACTTTCGGGCAAATTTTTACTGTTACCACCTTTGGTGAAAGCCATGGTGCCGCACTTGGTTGCGTGATAGATGGGTGTCCGCCTGGAATGAATCTAAGTGAATTTGATATTCAACAAGATCTTGACAGACGAAAACCAGGCACTAGCCGCCATGTCACTCAGCGTCGTGAAGAAGATACTGTCGAAATACTTTCTGGTATATTTGAGGGCAAAACCACTGGTACACCCATCGGATTATTAATCAGAAATACCGATCAGCGTAGTAAAGATTATGGCGCTATTGCCCAAAGCTTTCGCCCCGGACATGCTGATTACACTTACTGGCACAAATACGGTATTCGCGATTTTCGTGGTGGTGGGCGTAGCTCTGCTCGCGAAACTGCCGCTCGAGTCGCTGCTGGTGCCATTGCCAAAAAATGGCTACGCGAACATTATCAAACTGAAATTGTTGCCTATATTACCCAAATTGGCGAAAAAAAAATACCATTCGAAAACGAAAGTTTTATAAACAACAATCCTTTTTTCGCTGCCAATCAGAGCCAGATTGAAGAACTGGAACAATACATGGACAGCATCCGCAAAGCCTGCGACTCTATCGGAGCTAAACTGCATGTTACTGCCCGTAATGTTCCAGTAGGTTTAGGCGAACCTGTATTTGATCGACTGGATGCCGATATAGCCCATGCCATGATGAGCATCAACGCCGTAAAAGGTGTTGAAATCGGAGCCGGATTTGAAAGTATTTGCCAAAAAGGCAGCGAACATGGAGACGAACTGACACCCGAAGGCTTTCTATCCAACAATGCTGGCGGTATACTTGGCGGAATTAGCAGTGGCCAAGATATTCACATTAATCTAGCCATCAAGCCTACCAGCAGCATCGCCACACCGCGACACTCTATCGACATTCATGGTCAACCAGTTATACTCGCCACCCATGGTCGCCATGATCCGTGTGTAGGTTTACGCGCCGCGCCGATTGCAGAAGCTATGCTTGCACTGGTATTGATAGATCATGCATTACGCCATCGAGCCCAGAATGCGGATATACAGGTAAATACACCAAATATTGCCCATCATAACCAATAGCCCACCAATATCTAGATGTAATTTTTATAGCCATCCATACATGTAATGAACTGAATCATCAACTGATTAATTCCAATTACTAAAGTGGCCGTAAACAACAAGGAAGTAACTATATGAGTCAAGAAACCGCTTTGGGTGCAGCCCTCAAATCAGCTGTACAAACCATGAGCAAGAAAAAACAAACTGATATGATTGCCGAACATATCTACCGTAAGTACGACGTATTCAAACATTTCAAACCATTGGCAATTGGTATTGATCAGGACTTAATCACAGCACTGCCACAATATGATCCAGCATTGATTGCGCGTGTACTAGCTAATCACTGTCGCCGGCCACGTTATATCAAATCTTTGGCACGCGGCGGCAAACGCTTTGACCTGAATAACCGCTTCAAAGGTGAAGTTTCACCAGAAGAACAAGCCATTGCTAAGCAACATCCCTCGATGCAAACCACCAAACCAGTTGCAGACAATACTTCAATCACTGAAAAAGAAGTTCTAGAACCTGGCCAAAGTATCGATAGCGAACAAACACAAAACTAGTACTACATATTTAACACACGAGCTTCATGCTCGTGTTTTCATATTATGCTCTTTGATAGCCACTGCCACCTTAACCATAGCCCACTTATTGAGAACCTGACTCAAGTGCTGCAGCTGGCTGCCGAAAAAAACATCAGCCACTTCCTCGTGCCAGCAACCAATCCTGACGACTGGATAGCCTCCCTTAATTTGGCACAATCTCAACCTTACATATACGCAGCAATCGGCATTCATCCATGGTATTTAGACAGCTTTAGCGATACTGCAATCGACAATCTGGAAAAATTGCTGCTTCAGCATTCACAAGCCTTAATTGGCGAAATCGGACTTGATTATGTTCATGCTGAAAATATAAATGATAAAAACCAACAAATTAACTGTTTCGAAGCCCAATTACAATTGGCCAAAACAACTCAGCGACCAACAATCATTCATCATGTACATGCTACAGCTGACTGTTTGCGCAGCATTAAACGCTGTGGTTTTACCAATGGAGGTATTGCACATGCATTTTCTGGAAGCATAGAAGAAGCGCAGGCATGGATTAAACAGGGTTTTCTAATTGGTGCCGGTTCTCTGCTTTTGCGCCCACAGGCTAAAAAAATACGCCAAATCGCCACATTGCTTCCTTTACAGCATCTGGTCATCGAAACAGATGCACCCTATATGTCCCCTAACCCTCAACACAGCAACAGTCCTGAGCATTTACTTCAGATAGCTAAAATCATAGCCAACTTGCGTAACATGCATTGGCAGGATATCGCCACTATCACCACTCAAAATATGTTTAAATTATTAAATATAAATTAAACTCTTATTTACAAAGATAATGTATTTAATCACTCATCTGGTACAGCCAGATCTTACTTAAATGCAATGAATTATAATTTCCAAACATGCTACACCCCGATTCCTCTGTAATTTTATGCATTTATTATTAAAATAAAGAACCCGCAGATAAACTAAATCATTTAAAATTAAACAAGGGGAAAATCTCCCCCTTGTTTAACTAAAATACTTAGATTAAAAATTGACTTGTGCACTGATATTATAGCGGCGTCCATCCAAAGTACGGCCATAATCTTGCTGATCAACTCTTTTATCAAAAATATTATAAATCCCACCACTCAGAATCAAATCTTTCCGAGGTTTATATACCAGTCCAGTATCCACAAAACCATAAGAAGGCTTACCAATCGCCATAGAAGTACGTGACAAATAATCTGAAGTACGACTGCGGAAATTCCAGCGCGCCCAACTAGAAAATTTTGTATTCGCATTCCAATTCAGCGTGGTATTGAACATATGTTTCGGCATCTCATTTAGCGGTTTACCACTAAACTGCCCACTTTTTTGCTCACTCCGAGTAAAAGTATAATTAGCAGACCAATCTACTTTAGGCGTAACTTTCCAGCCAAAAGTTGCCTCAATACCGCGCAAGAGCGCCTTATCCACATTTTCACGCTGACTTATGAAATCAAAATACTCATTTCGCCATGAGCAAGCATTTGAACCAGCCTTACCCTGACAAGTACGTACTTCTGTTATTTTATTTTTAAATTTAGTGTGATAAGCAGTCACCCCGCCGGACAAATTACGGTTATTATCCCAATTAAAACTGATTTCAAAATTATCTGATTTTTCTGGTTTCAATTTAGAATTACCCACAATCATCCCATTAGAATAACCACCACCAGTTGCCTGTCCCCAGCCATCTGACGCAGCTCGTAACGCCGGCGCCTTGTAGCCACGGGAATATCCTCCTTTAATCGTCCATTTTTCATTCGGCGTCCATACCCCATACAACTTCGGTGTTAACTCCGAACCATAATTTTCATCATGATCAAGACGTGCCGCACCAGTTAAAGCAAAAGTTGGCACAATACGCCACTCATCCTGACCAAAAACTGCCCAAGAATCACGCTCTAGTTTTGTTAACCTTCGTCCATTAATAATCAACTGATTACCGGAATCATTAAGCTGCTCTCGCTGCCATCTGCCACCAATACTTAGCGTATGCCGATGCAAGCGAAACTGAGTTTGCGTATTGAAAATAGTATTTTTTTCATGCATATCACGAGACGGGTTATCATTTTCCTCTCGCTGAACATATGATTGAGTATCAATATTTTCATAATATCCACGATGAGTGACACTATATTGATTACGGTCATATAGCGTATAGTCATCAGTTGGTTTAGCTCCGCGTCGCGGAGTCGGATCGATCGTTTTACCGACCTTACCATTACGATTCTGCAGACTGCGGCTGACTTCAAAATCAACCGTGTTACTATCATCAGGCGTCCAAGACAGCACAAAATCACCATTGCGCATACGCTGTTCTTTATAGCCACCAATAAACTTATCCTCATCCCGATGAGAATATCCTGCATTGGCTCGAATACCCAGACGCTCTTTAATCAGAGGACCGGAAACATACACACTACTTTGCAATATATTGCCACTATTGCTGTGCTGCTGAATCGTACCATCTGCTTTCACCGATCCTGTCCAGTCAGCAGCCGTTTTTTTCGTAATAATATTAATTACACCACCCATCGCATCAGAGCCATATAAAGCCGAAGCCGGTCCCCGAATCACTTCTATTCTCTGAATTGCAGATATGGGCGGCATCCACCCCTGTTCAATCCCCGGCCCATCAGAATTCGGGCGCACACCACGCGAATTTACACGCTTACCATCTATCAGCAACAGCGTATACGCGCCTGACATACCCCTGATACTAATGTCCTTAGTACTGCCGCCACCGGTTATCACCACACCCGGAACATCTTGCAAAGCATCAGTCACATCATGGTACTCTTTAGTTTCCAGCTCCTTAGCATTAATTACTGTAATTGAAGCTGCAGCATTTTTTGCCTGTTGCTTAAAACCAGATGCAGTCACCACTACATCAGCCAAATCCGCCTCCGCGGCATATAATGGAGAAACCAAAGTAGGCAGAAGCGCCAGCGAAAAAGAATGATGGACGAGTTTGCGCATACAAAAAATAGACTCCTGAAAATGATCACGCCAAAAAAAACGCTTAAACTAAAGCGTTACATTTACATAATGATAATAATAATCATTATGTAATTTAACATAAATAAACAATAAAAGCATTAAATTTATTGACAAAGCATCAATCAGAGCTACAACAAAGAAAGCAAGAATGACTATCTCAGACTCAATGAGCGCAATTAGAAAGGCAGCACAGCCCAGAAGATTCGATATTTTTATTTAAAACAAATCAGTTTTATTTATCTAAATGAGAATAAATAAAAAATCCCTGAATAAATCAGGGATTTTTCAAAAATGGCGGAGAGTAAGGGATTCGAACCCTTGATACAGGTTTTGCCCGTATACTCCCTTAGCAGGGGAGCGCCTTCGACCACTCGGCCAACTCTCCGTAGAGAAGTGCGAACTATACCCAATCGATGCTTTACTGTCAAACAATATTCGCGGCAAAACAGCCAGAAATATTAGAACAATTTCTAACACACTAACAGTAAAAGATATTTTCTTTTCGATAAAATCCATCATCAGCTTCATAATTTTATTACATAAAGCAAATACCTCCATAGCACAGACAATTCCAGCAAAGTATCAATCTCAAGCTAAAACTATTCCAATACAAATAGTAAAAACGATATTTTGTATTAACATAGCTACACGCCTAAAGGGTCAAAATTTGCTGCACTATACAAAAAAATGCTTTCCAAATTTCAGCCTGTCTTATCCAAGTGTAAATTACCCTGTTCTCATACCAAGGCTTCGGTATAATACCAAGCTTAATTACCTTAACCTGCTAATCATTGACAGGCCTGTTGTTTGTACAATTTATCGCACAACAATACAAAAATTTAAAAAATCTGGAGACTTGCATGAGTGCAATCATTGACATCTTTGCGCGTGAAATACTCGATTCACGTGGTAACCCTACAGTTGAATGTGATGTTTTACTAGAATCAGGCGTAATGGGCAGAGCCGCAGTACCGTCTGGTGCTTCAACCGGCGAAAAAGAAGCATTGGAACTGCGTGACGGAGACAAACAGCGTTATCTTGGTAAAGGGGTATTACACGCTGTAGAAAATGTTAATAATGAGATTGCACAAGCATTAATTGGCATCGATGCCAGCGAACAAAGCTACATTGATCAGATTATGATTGATTTGGATGGTACCGAAAATAAGGGTCGCCTTGGAGCCAATGCTACCCTCGCCGTATCACTGGCTGTCGCCCGTGCCGCTGCAGAAGATGCTGGTTTACCTTTATACAGATACATCGGTGGAGCCGGACCCATGTCTATGCCCGTGCCCATGATGAATGTTATTAATGGAGGTGCACATGCCAACAACAGTTTGGACATTCAAGAATTCATGATTATGCCGGTAGGTGCAGAATCTTTCCGTCAAGCTCTGCGATGCGGTGCAGAAGTTTTCCACCAGCTGAAAAAATTATGCAACGACAAAGGAATGTCTACTTGCGTTGGTGATGAAGGCGGCTTCGCACCCGATCTGTCCAGCCATGAAGAAGCAATCAAACTGATACTGTCTGCAGTAGAAGCCGCAGGCTATGAACCCGGCAAAGACATCGTTCTGGCTTTAGATTGTGCATCTAGTGAATTCTATAAAGATGGACATTACCAATTAACAGCAGAAGGACTGAACCTGACCAGTGCGCAATTTGCAGATTATCTTACAGAACTGGTGAACAAATATCCGATTGTCTCAATCGAAGATGGTATGAGTGAACACGATTGGGATGGCTGGAAATTATTAACAGAGCGATTGGGCAAAAAAGTACAGTTGGTAGGCGATGATTTATTTGTCACCAATCCCGCCATTTTAAGCGAAGGCATTGCTCAGGGACTAGCTAATTCATTACTCGTTAAAGTTAACCAGATTGGTACCTTATCAGAAACACTAAAAGCTGTAGATCTGGCGAAACGTTCAGGCTATACCAGTGTAATGAGCCATCGTTCAGGTGAAACTGAAGACAGCACCATTGCTGACTTAGCCGTGGGTACCAACTGCATGCAAATTAAAACTGGTTCCCTGTCACGTTCCGATCGAATCGCCAAATATAATCAATTGCTGCGAATTGAAGAAGAACTAGGTAGCGCTGCTTATTATCCAGGTAAAAAAGCCTTTTATCAGCTGGGCTAAAACGGATGTAGGCAAAACTGATAGGCAAATAAGATGAAGTGGGTAACCTGGGTACTGTTATTGGCACTGGCCAGTTTGCAATACGACCTGTGGATGGGACATGGCGGCTGGCAAGACATGTGGAAACTGGAAAAAAGTGTTGTTGCGCAAAATTCCAGTAATGAAGCATTGATACAACGCAATCGTGCCCTCACTGCTGAAGTTAAAGATCTTGCTGATGGAAAAGATGCAATCAACGAAATGGCTCGCGATAAACTGGGATATATACAAGAAGGCGAAGTATTTTACCGCTTTGTACCCTCTGGAACGCTCACAACCATAACTGATACATCAGCCACCATACCCACAAGATGACATATCAATAATTACCCAGATAAACAGCTTTCATTAATGAAAGCTGTTTTTATTAACAGATATGATATGTCATTTAATTTGTATCAAATCTAAATTTCATATTACCAAATTCAGTTGTATACCTACGACAGCTACTAGCCATTTCAGGTCGATATTAAAGCATAAAGCAGTAATATAGATAGCCAGTATATTTAACCATCAGTATGATGATATAAATCACAGGCGCACGTTGCACATAAGTAGGAAATAAAAAGGCAGATAAATGATATCTATTCAGAAAACAAGTTACGGTCTCAATGTTGTATTGCATAACGACTTTACACTTAAAGACTTCAATCAACTGGAAGAAGCATTATTATCAGCCATTAATCAAAAACAACAGCCTGATTTATTGCTGGATTTGAGCCAAATGAAAGACTTTACCATCGATATGGCTCTAGAACATCTACGATTTTTACGCCAACATGCACATGACTTCGGCCGTACCGCTATCGTTGTTGAAGACATATGGATTCGGCTTGGTGCACGTTTTGCCAATCTATTGACATTGCAACACCCAAAATACTTTAGTGAAATCGAACCAGCACAAAGATGGCTAGAGCAGAATGCTCAAACCACAACTGTTATTGGTAACAATCATTAAATGCATCAATTTAAATTGATATATTCTACTTTTACCAAATAAACCTATTCCAAAAATAATAAAATATTTAGCATAATTAATCACAATAGGTTTATCCAATTAGAAATGGTCTGAGCAAGTACTTCCGGTTGCTCCAAGGGAATCATATGCCCGCAATTGTTAATGACTTTAAGGCTGGCCTGTGGTATAAATTCCTGCAACTCTTGTGCCTCATTCAAAGAGCGCATCTGATCCTGTGCTGCAGCAATAACCAGAGTTGGACAAGAAATTTTCTGGTCAGTTGGCGTTGCCCGATTGAGCAGCGACTGTCGTTTTAAAACCTCAAACCCTAAACGTTCACTCATACCACGAATACGGGCAATTAAATCCATATTATTCTGATTATCCGGACGCAAAGTCTGCATAATGGCTTTGTTTCCTAATCCTCGAAAATGTAAATGTTGCTGAATCTCTAATGTATTCAGCTTAGCCGTATGCTGTTCAGGAGTATCTTCACGTAATGACGATGCGATTAACACCAGAGCGGCAACCCGTTGCGGATATCTTGCAGCTAAAGCCCTTGCAACAAATCCACCCAGAGAAAAACCAATCAGTACAAACCGTTTCGGTGCAAAAGCTGCTATATTCTCCGCCATTGTTTCAATATTTTCACCCTTGGACAAGGAAGCACAGCATACAGATTGAGAAACAGGTAAACAAGATTTCATCTCATCCCATAATGTTTCATCCAGCATAAAGCCGGGAATACATACCCAGGGTAAAAAGCCTTGGTCGGACATTTTATAATTCACCATCAAAAAAAATTATTTTTACAAATTAAATATCAGCTTAATTTCTACTCTGCCCACTAACAAATCAAAACAGGTATTTTGTATTCTGCACATAAATAAAAATACAGCAGGCTTAATATATCAGTATTCTATATCAACTCAAGCTAAAGCATTTAAAGCAAAACAGCGAGCCATTTTTCAAGATAACAATCATTAATTGTCTCTATTTCCCTAGCAAGCAGAAATACCATTACAAATACTCACTTTAGCAAGTAATTAGTATTTTCAACCAACGCTATCATCAATCACCGCGCCCTACACATGCACAAAATTTCTCAACCACATCCTCTGAATAATAAACATTATGCCATCCTGCATAGATGCAATACATATAACTATATCCGCACCTTAAACCTCAACATTCACAGCAAAATTGACTTGACACAGCACATATCGCAAAATTAAACATTCATTAACATTATTAATTGATTGAGAGGAAATCATGACCCAAAATTTTATTTTAACCAGTTCCGAATTTAAAAATGGCGATACCGTTGATTCCTCCTATCAAAGTGACCGAGATAATCAGTCGCCAGCATTAGCATGGCAGAATGCACCGGCCGGAACCAAAAGTTTTGCAATTCAATGTCATGATCCGGATGCACCAACTGGAGGTGCAGGCTGGTGGCACTGGATGGCAGTCAATCTTCCTAAAGACGTAACCGAATTACAACGCAATGCCGGAGCAGCAGATGGGCAAAATCTTCCCTTAGGTGCACAGCAACTACGTAATGACACAGGAACCCTAGGTTATTCAGGATTCTACCCACCGGAAGGCACTCCGCCCCATCGTTATATTTTTACCATTTATGCTTTAGATACCAATAAAATTGATTTGCCGACGGATGTAACAACCAGCCATGCAGGTTTTATAATCAACAGCCATGCTATTGCTCAAGCTTCGATTACTATTTACTACGGTCGATAATTAATTCAATAATATTAATTTATCACCAAATATAAAAAAGGTTGGCCTTCAAAGACCAACCTTTTATTCATAATTTTTCTTCAATCTTCTATGGGTTTTTCTTTTGCCACCGTATCTATCAGATGCGAAATACTCATACCCCGTTCAAGAGAATCGTCATAAATAAACGTCAATTCAGGTGTTCGGAAAAGAGTAATTCGCCGCGCCAGTTCACTGCGCAAATAGCCTCTAGCATGTTCTAAAGCTTCTTCAGTAACAGCACGTGTAGCATCATCCAGCACCGTATAATAAATAGTAGCGTGGCTATAATCACGAGTTACTTCAACTTCATTAATCGTAATAAAACCGGCTCTCGGGTCTTTCAGACCCACACGTACCAAATTGGCCAACTCACGCATAATTTGCTCTTTGACACGATCCTGACGTGCATAACCGCGTTGTGGTTTGCGCATAATCATTCCTTTCTATGAACAGGCAAAGAATACAGGCAGCCCAAAATATCCTTTTAGGCTGCCTGTTACTGCTCATTATCTTCAAAGTTTACGGGCAACCTCAACCACTTCAAATGCTTCCAGCTGATCACCTTCCATAATGTCATTATAGTTTTTCAGCATCAAACCACATTCAAAGCCCTGCCGTACTTCTTTAACGTCGTCTTTGAAACGTTTTAATGAAGCCAGTTCGCCAGTATGAACAACCACATTATTACGAATCAAGCGTACATGCGAGTCACGTTTAATTAAACCATCCGTAACCATACAACCAGCAATATTGCCTACCTTAGATACCGTAATAACCTGACGGATTTCTACCGTACCGATTACATTTTCTTTCTGCTCAGGTGCCAACATGCCACTCAAAGCAGCTTTCACATCATCAATAGCATCATAGATAATGTTGTAATAGCGGATTTCAATACCTTCATGCTCAGCCAGTTTGCGTGCAGTAGCATCAGCACGGACATTAAAGCCAATAATCACAGCACCGGATGCAATCGCCAAATTAACATCAGATTCGCTTACGCCACCTACACCACTGTGCAATACATCTACACGTACTTCATCAGTAGATAGTTTACGCAAGCTTCCAGCCAAAGCCTCATAAGAACCCTGTACATCGGCTTTAATGATAATCGGCAGACTTTGTGCCTGATTTTCACCCATGTTATTAAACATGTTTTCCAGTTTTGCTGCCTGTTGCTTGGCTAAGCGTACATCGCGGTATTTACCCTGACGGAACAATGCAATTTCACGAGCTCTTTTCTCATCTGCCAGTACGATGAAATCTTCACCCGCATTAGGCACATCAGATAATCCCAGAATTTCAACTGGAATAGATGGGCCGGCAGCAGCAATAGTTTTGCCATTCTCATCCACCATAGCACGTACACGACCGAAAGTTGTACCGGCCAGCACCACATCACCTTTGTGCAGAGTACCACTTTGTACAAGCAAAGTTGCCACAGCACCACGCCCTTTATCCAGCCGTGATTCAACAACAATACCTTTAGCAGCAGCATCAACCGGTGCTTTCAGTTCCAGCACATCCGCTTCGAGCAGTACTGCTTCCAGTAAAGCGTCAATATTCGTACCCTGCTTAGCAGAAACATCGATGAACTGTACATCACCACCCCATGAATCCGGCACCACCTCATGTGCCGTTAGTTCTTGGCGAATACGTTCCGGATTAGCGCCTTCTTTATCAATCTTGTTTACAGCCACAACCAAAGGTACTTTGGCTGCTTTAGCGTGAGCAATCGCTTCTATCGTCTGTGGCATTACGCCGTCATCGGCAGCCACAACCAAAATAACGATATCAGTAGCCTGAGCACCACGAGCGCGCATAGCCGTAAATGCTTCATGCCCCGGAGTATCCAAAAAGGTAATCACACCACGAGGCGTTTCAACATGATAAGCACCGATGTGCTGAGTAATACCACCGGCCTCACCCTGTACCACACGGGCACGGCGAATATAATCCAATAAAGAAGTTTTACCATGGTCTACGTGACCCATTACTGTCACCACCGGTGGACGTGGCAATGCTTCAGCTTCAGTAACAGTCGTATCCTCATCCAGAAATGCTTCAGGATCATCTGCTGCCGCAGCCTTACCGATATGACCCATTTCTTCCACAACAATCAGGGCGGTCTCCTGATCCAATGACTGATTAATGGTCACCATCATACCCATCTTCATCAGGGTCTTAATCACTTCAGCTGCTTTAACAGCCATTTTATGAGCCAGCTCCGCCGCCGTGATGGTTTCTGGTACCAGCACTTCATGTACTACCGGTTCTGTAGGTGCTTGGAATGCATGCTGATTCGGCTCTAGTTTAAGCTGTTTCTTACCACCTTTTTTACCACCACGTCTACGGCTGTCTTCGCCATTACCCATATCTGTTCCGCGACGGTTTTTACCTCCGCGAGCAGATTTATTTTTAGGCATATCATCTTCACGCTGATGACGTTGCTCATCTTTTTTGCGCCGTGAACCTGAATCAGTCCCGCTATCCGCAGCTTTGACAGAAGCACTGCTAACCGATTTCTTCTCAGTCGGTTTGGCTGAACGTACTTCTGCAGATTTCTGCTCGCTGGCGGCTTTGCTTTGTTCCATAGCTTGTTGCTTGGCCGCTTCTCGGCGCGCCTGACGCTCTTGCTTCTGTTTCAGCAGCATTTCACGCTGTTCTCGTAAAGCCTCTGCTCGACGTGCTTCTTCATCGCGTTGAGCTTGCTCTTCCGGACTAATAATCGGTTTGGCTGCTTCGGCCACCAAAGCAGCCAAATCCACTTTCTTCGCATTATTACGATTACGATTGCGTTTGGATTTGTGCTGCTCATTTTTATCTGCTGCTTTTTTATCAGCAGGAACTTCTGCCTTAGGAGCTACCACTTCAACCTGCTGTTGTTTAACTTCTTGTTGTTTAACTTCTTGTTGTTTCACTTCCTGTTTTACCACTTCTGTCTGCACAGCCTCCGCTTTAGGTTTTTGTTCGGTTTTACTGGCCGTGGCTGCTGCTTTCAAACGCGCCGCCTCTGCAGCTGCGGCAGCAGCAGATTCTTCTCTGCGTTTTGCTTCAGCCTGCTCTTCAGCGGCTTTTTTCGCCTGTAGCTCAGCTTCAGTATCTACCTTAACTGGTTCTGATTCATGTTTAACAGGTGCCTGCTTTTCTTCAGACAAACTGACCTGCTGTTCTTCAGGTGGCACTACAATACGGCGACGACGACGGGTTTCAACCTGTACCCCACCTACCGTACTCTTTTCGGCCTGCTTCTTACGATTCAGTGTGATGGTACTGGCAGACTGACTACCATTAGACTGCTTTAAATAAACCAGCAATTGTTTCTTATCTTCAGCAGTCAGTTTATCTGACGCTGTCTGTTTATGTACTCCTGCTTCGGCCAGCTGTGTCAACAGTCTAGTAGTAGACATATGTAGCTCCGAGGCAAATTGTTCTACAGTTATTTGATTACTCATTCGCGTACCCTCATACTTCGTCAAACCAGTGGGCGCGTGCAGCCATCACCACTTTCTTGGCGGTTTCCTCATCAATGCCAGTAATTTCAATCAGTTCGTCAACTGATAGCTCAGCCAGATCATCACGGGTTTTAATTCCCTCATTAGCCAAATCATGCAGCATCTCCTGATCGACACCCTCAAGATTTTTCAGGTCTTCATCCATGCGTTCCAGCTGCTCTTCAGAGGCAATAGCCAGAGTCAGAATCGCATCACGAGCACGGTTACGCAACTCTTCAACTGTACTTTCATCAAAACCTTCAATTTCCAGCATTTCCTGAACAGGCACGTAAGCCACTTCTTCCAGACTGGTAAATCCTTCTTGAACTAGCACTTCGGCCACATTTTCATCAACGCCAAGATTGTTTATAAAGAGTTCACGAATAGCCTTATCTTCGGCTTCGTGGCGTTCCTGCGCCTCTTCCACAGTCATAATATTCAGTTGCCAGCCAGTCAGTTCTGCGGCAAGTCGTACATTTTGACCACCACGACCAATCGCCAGTGCCAACTGGTCTTCAGCCACAATCACATCTACAGAATGGTGATCTTCATCAATCAGAATGCGCGTAACCTCAGCCGGACTTAATGCATTAATCACAAATTGAGCGGTTTCAGGTGACCACAAAACCACATCTATACGTTCACCAGCCAGCTCCTCAGTAACCGCATTCACACGAGAACCACGAACACCGATACAGGTGCCTTGCGGATCAATGCGGGCATCATTTGATTTCACCGCTATTTTGGCGCGTAAGCCAGGATCACGAGTGACTTCTTTAATTTCTAGCAGACCGTCCTCAATTTCGGGCACTTCCATTTCAAACAGTTTCAGCAAAAATTCACGCGAAATACGCGTCAGGATAACCTGATTGCGATTGCCGATCTGGTCGACACGTAAAAACAGAGCTCTTACACGGTCTCCATTTCGAAAATTTTCCCGAGGAATCATCTGATCACGCGGCAGCAATGCTTCCAATCGTCCGATTTCCACAATAGCACCATGCCGTTCCATACGTTTAATCGTACCAAGAACCAGATTATCTTTGCGTTGTAAGAATTCATTTAAAATCTGTTCGCGTTCTGCATCACGGATGCGCTGCAGAATAACCTGCTTAGCGGTCTGGGCACCAATCCGGCCAAATTCAACATTCTCAATTGGCTCTTCATAATATTCACCAATTTGGAGCGTTGTATCCGGAATTTCTTCCTGTATTTCTTCAATCGTTTTCTGAATATCCGGATACGTATAATCCTCATCCGCCACAATCAGCCAGCGGCGAAAACTGCGGTAATCGCCAGTATTGCGATCAATCACTACCCGCACATCCATATTTTCACGCTCGGTTTTTTTCTTAGCTGCACTGGCCAGAGCAAACTCCAGTGCACTAAATACTACTTCTGTATCAACGTTTTTCTCACTTGCCAAAGCTTCGGCCAGTAGTAAAATTTCACGACTCATTTAATTCTCCTTGCAAGCCTGCGCTTACAACAATATGAAAATTTAATTTAAAAATCAAACTCTGGCTTTAAACGTGCTTTGTCAACATTCTGCCATTCAATACATACCGTTTTACCGGCTGCAACCGCTGCACGTTTGGCCCTGCGTATTTCATTCGCCTCTTCCAGCGTAATACTAATCAAACCATTATCATCAATACCATTGATGCGACCGATAAAATTTTTCTGGCCATCAATCGGCAAACGGGTTTTAATCTTAGCCAGTTGTCCTGCAAAACGTGCAAAATCAGCAGGCTTAGTCAGCGGACGATCCAAACCAGGACTGGAAATTTCCAGACGCTGATAATCAACATCTTCCACCGCCAATACACGACTTAAGTGGTTGCTAACAGCCACACAATCATCCAGAGAAATGCCGCCTTCAGCTTTATCAATAAAGACCCGTAAATCTCCTTGCGAAGTCAGCTCATAATTCACCAACTCATAGCCCAGACCTGGCAAAGTTTTTTCCAAAATGCCCTGAATATCCATCTGTGCTCCGTAAAAACAAAAAAATGGCCTCAGGGCCATTTCTCAATAATTCGAAAAATTTCTTTATTTTAACTCATTGTTGAAAAAAAAGAAACCACCTGCCATTATTTTGATTGTCCATATCATACGATAAAACTAGACATATCAATCAATTGTATCGGTTCTTATATTCTTACAACTTCTTAATAGTTCAATCTTAAAAACTTTTAGCTTAACCCTTGGTTTTATTACAACAATACTTGTTACTACCTTAACTTAAACTGTCTGAAAACAGCATATTTACCACAAATAAGCACTCATTGCACACCAAGAGCACACATCAAGGTCTAATAAACAAAAAATCTATAAAAACCCAATATTAAGGGATTGGCTAAACCCCATGTTAAGACTAAACTGCTCCCCCTGTTAAACACATCAATAGGGTAAATAAATGCGTATACAGTTTTCTGCCAATACGACAATGACACTTGCAGCATTGGGCATTGTCTACGGCGATATTGGCACCAGCCCTCTGTATGCCTTAAAAGAAAGCTTTCGCGCATCTTCTTTAGCGCCCATTGAAGCAAATATATTAGGTTTTGTTTCTCTTATTCTCTGGTCATTGCTTCTAATAGTCACCTTGAAATATGTACTTTTTATTTTGCGAGCTGACAACAATGGTGAAGGTGGAGTGGTAGTCCTCATGCAACAGGCTATGCGGCATCTAAAAGGGAAACCAGTCTGGATTGCCATGATGATGGGGCTTACCGGCACAGCATTATTTTATGGCGATGCCATGATTACCCCTGCTGTTTCTGTACTTTCAGCTGCTGAAGGCCTGACCGTCATCAATGAAAGCTTTCGGCCATACGTAATGCCGATAGCACTGGCAATCCTATTCGGATTATTTCTGATACAAAAAAAGGGCACTCATAAAATCGGCAAATTGTTTGGCCCTGTTATGCTAGTTTGGTTTAGTGCCATCGGCTTGATAGGTCTCTATCAGATAGTACAGGCACCAAGAATAATTCTGGCATTCAATCCCTACTATGGCATCAAATTTGCCATCGATCATGGCTGGGATGGCTTTATCGGATTGGGTTGTGTTGTATTAGCTGTTACTGGTGCTGAAGCTTTATATGCCGATATGGGGCATTTTGGTCGCCAGCCCATTCAAACAGCATGGATTAAAATAGTGTTGCCAAGCCTGATAGTCAATTATCTGGGACAGGGAGCATTGATTATGCATAACCCAACGGCAATTAACAACCCTTTCTATTTGAGTGCTCCACACTGGTTATTAATCCCATTAATCATACTTGCTACCTTCGCAACCATTATTGCCAGTCAAGCTGTTATAGCTGGTGCCTATTCTCTCACTCGTCAGGCCATTCAGCTTGGATTCGCACCACGCATGAACATCATCCATACCAATAATGAAGAAATTGGTCAGATATATCTGCCATTAGTCAACTGGTTATTACTAACTGCCGTTACCTTAGTTGTGTTGGCTTTTCATGATTCTGAACATCTAGCCTCAGCCTACGGCATTGCCGTTACCGGAACCATGGTCATTACCTCATGCCTGTTTTGTGTTGTCATGATTAAAAACTGGCACTGGCCTATACCCATTGCAGTAATGCTTACCTCATTGTTCCTTTGCTTTGATCTGGTTTTTTTCAGCAGCAATCTATTGAAACTTATTCATGGAGGTTGGTTTCCCGTAATGGTAGCTTTGATTGTCGTTACTCTTTTTTCAACCTGGCGCCGTGGACAATGGCAATTGCATCAAGCACAGCAAAGCAAAGAATTTTCACTTGATAACTTTGTCGAAAATCTACATGACTTCCCACCACAGATAGTTACAGGTAATGCCGTATTTATGGTATCAGATCCATTCAGCGTACCTCGCGCATTACTTCATAACCTTAAACATAATAAAGTCTTACATAGCTACAATGTCTTACTCAGTATCAAAACCAAAGAAATACCTTATATCGCCGATAATGAACGCATTGCCATGAAGCAAATAGGGCCACGTTTTACCCGCGTAATTGCAAATTACGGATTTCAGGAAACCGCCAACATTAGCCACATTCTGTCATTGATGGCCGAACAAGGCATCACACTTGATACCATGGATACATCGTTTTTTCTTTCTCATGACAGCATCGTCGTTGCTGCTCGAACCAAACATGGCAATATGGGACGCTTACGCGCCCGCATATTTAAATGGCTATATAAAAACAGCGCAACAGCTACAAACTACTACCATATCCCTGCTAACCGTGTAGTCGAACTGGGCGCTCAAGTAGTCATTTAACCAACATACCCGTTACCAAAACAGGAAAAATTTATGAGTATTAAAATTGGTATTGTCGGTGCTACAGGATACACAGGAGTAGAATTACTGCGCCTTCTTGCCCACCACCCCGAAGCAGAAATCATTGCCGTTACCAGCCGAAATGAAGCAGGAATAAAATTAAGTGAATACTTTCCCAGTCTGCGTGGGCAGTACGATGATCTGGTGTTTCAACATCCAGAACAAGCCTCTTTAAAGGATTGTGACGTCGTTTTTTTTGCTACTCCCAATGGCATAGCTATGCAGGAAGCACCACCTTTACTGGCACAAGGTGTAAAAGTTATTGACCTATCAGCGGATTACCGCATCAAAGATGTTTCTCTGTGGCAACAATGGTATCCATTTACTCATAGTAGCCCAGAATGGGTTGCGAAAGCTGTATATGGTCTGTGCGAACTAAACCGCAGAACCATCGCCAATGCACAATTAGTAGCGAACCCAGGCTGTTATCCGACCTGCGTCAGCCTGCCTTTAATCCCATTGCTGCAAAAGCAATGCCTGATTGATAATCAGCCAGTAATAGCAGACTGCAAATCTGGTGTTTCCGGTGCAGGGCGCAAAGCGAGCTCCAGCAATCTGTATGCTGAATGCAGCGATAACTTTAAGGCTTATGGCATCAGCGGACATCGTCATTTACCCGAAATTAGACAAACCCTTAATCATCTACATCCCCAGATGGGAAACAATCTAGTTTTTGTTCCCCACCTTACCCCCTTGATTCGCGGCATGCATGCCACCATATATGTACAGGTAAAAAATGGTTACAATCCAGCCAAAATGATTGATGAATACTATTGTAACAGTCAGGTAGTAGACGTCATGCCAGTTGGCAGTACGCCGGAAACTCGGTCTGTTCGCGGAGCAAATCTTTGTAGAATCAGCGTACAACAAGCTCCTGAAAATAATACATGGATTATTTTGTCAGTCATAGACAATCTAGTTAAAGGCGCAGCGGGACAAGCAGTTCAGAACATGAATATCATGTATGGGCTGGACGAAAGCTGTGGATTAACATTTGCTCCCCTATTGCCATAATAGCCGGCAGGATAGACAATCCAGTATGCACTTATCTTTTAAAAGGAATTGCCATGTCAGAAACCGATATTGAAACACCCATTGTATTTACCGAAAGCTGCTGTACCAAAGTTAAAGATTTGATTGCTGAAGAAAATAACCCCGATCTTAAACTGCGGGTATTTGTAACTGGAGGAGGTTGTTCTGGTTTTCAGTATGGCTTTACGTTTGATGAAATCGTAAATGAAGACGATTTTGAAATTGAAAAAGACGGATTAACCTTTTTGATTGACCCAATGAGTTACCAATATCTTGTCGGAGCAGAAATTGATTACTCCGAAAGCCTGCATGGTTCGCAATTTGTCATCCGCAATCCCAATGCCACCACCACATGTGGCTGTGGTTCATCTTTTTCTGTTTAACCCTAAAACTTTAAAAGCAATTCAATTAAAATAAATCAAAATTAACTAAATTTAAAAAAACCTCAACCAGCCAAAACAGGCTGGTTTATTTTTTAACTAAACAATGAACATTAAAATATAATTAAATTGACAAGTTTTAAAAAAAATCTGTCATCTTCAATAAAATGTAAAATAACAAGTTATTTACATTAGAATTTTTATACCAAGCTTATAATAATCAAGGTGCCAGAGCAGTAAAGGCCTTTCTTACTTAATAATAAATTAATAAGGAGCTTTACCATGAACCATGATTTAAAAAAATGCCCAGTTACCCACCTGACCACTGATCTGGGTGCCCCGGTATCTGATAATCAGAACAGTCTCACCGCCGGTCCTCGTGGCCCATTATTGGCACAGGATCTGTGGCTAAATGAGAGACTGGCTAATTTCGTGCGCGAAGTCATTCCCGAACGACGAATGCATGCCAAAGGTTCTGGCGCATTTGGTACATTTACTGTTACTCACGATATTACACAATATACATGTGCCAAATTGTTTAGTCAGATTGGCAAAAAGACCGAAATGTTTGTTCGCTTTTCAGAAGTAGCAGCCGAACGTGGCGGCGGCGATGCAGAAAGGGATATTCGAGGATTTGCCATGCGTTTCTACACCGAGCAAGGCAATTGGGACATAGTTGGTAATAACACACCTGTTTTTTTTCTGCGCGATCCTCGCAAATTTCCGGATTTAAACAAAGCAGTCAAACGTGACCCACGTACCAACCTGCGGAGCCCTACTTATAACTGGGACTATTGGACACTGCTTCCCGAAGCCTTTCATCAAGTCACTATTACTATGTCAGACAGAGGCATTCCAGCTAGTTACCGTCATATGCATGGTTTTGGTTCCCACACCTTCAGCTTTATCAATGCCAACAAAGAACGATTTTGGGTTAAGTTTCATTTCCGTACCCAACAAGGCATCAAAAATCTTACCGATGAAGAAGCTGCCAACATCATGGGACAGGATCGGGATAGCCATCAGAGAGATCTCTACAATGCTATAGAAAAAGGAGATTTTCCAAAATGGACTATGTACGTTCAAATCATGCCCGAAACTGATGCAGAAAAAGTACCTTATCACCCATTTGATTTATCCAAAGTTTGGCCACATGGCGATTATCCGCTTATCGAAGTAGGCGAATTCGAACTAAACCATAATCCCGATAACTATTATCTTGATGTTGAACAAGCTGCTTTCGCCCCCAGCAATTTGGTTCCGGGCATAAGCGTTTCACCCGATAAAGTATTGCAGGCTCGTTTATATAACTACGCAGATGCTGCTCGTTATCGCGTTGGCGTAAATCATCATCAGATACCAGTAAATAAAGCCCGTTGTCCCGTATTCAGCAATCATCGTGATGGCTTAACTCGAGTGGACGACAACTACGGTAGTCTGCCACATTACGAACCAAATAGTTTTCATCAGTGGCAAGAACAACCTGAATTCAGAGAACCACCATTAAAAATACACGGAGATGCAGACTTCTGGAATTTTCATGAAGACGATAATGATTATTTCAGTCAGCCGCGAGCTCTTTTTAATCTGATGAGTGATGCTCAAAAACAGGTATTGTTTGAAAATACCGCACGAGCCATGGGGGATGCACTTGATTTTATTAAATATCGCCACATCCGCAATTGCCATGCCTGCCATCCTGATTATGGCGCCGGTGTAGCCAAAGCCTTAGGCATGACCGTTGAAGATGCTCTGGCTGCGCGCAGCAGCGATCCAGCTCAAGGTTGCGCGGTTTTAATTTAATTATTCATGTCTATCAGAAATCCTTAAACATTTAAAACTAAGGATTTCTGATTTCTATTTTTGTTTTGAAAATATTGTTTAAAACTTAAAATAAATCGATAGTCAAAACAACTGATGAAAAGAATAAATAATATCAAACAATTAAAAAGAAATATTCTAATATTTTATTAGCCTAATTTCCATGTTTTTTTAGTAAATAGATGGCTGTTAAATAATAAATTATAAAATCTAGAAATCTAAATTGCCATAATCTGTATGTATTTATTATTTCAAGATATATCTATTATCATTTTCTTGTTTAGTTTCAATCATAGTGTTTTATTTTTAAACCTAGCAAGCCAAAAATATGTTATTAACCACATGAAAAATTTAATAATTTAAATATTCGTTTTCCTTATTCATTATATCTTTCCCGATCTAAGCCTGAATCTAAATATGGCTATAAAGTTATAAATCTTTTAATATAATACTGATAAACTTAATTTTAATATAATTAGAGAGAAACTTGAAATTAATATTAGAGTTTATAATTAGCAAATTATTTAAATATTATTTCATAGACATTAATTTTGTAAGACAAATATATATAAAACTCTTTTTTTTAATTCATTATATATACTGAAATTTAATTATCCAACTCTATACCATTTCAATATTAAAAATTATAACTAACTAATAAATATAATAACCACATAATTTTCAAACTATTCTAGGTGTATTAATTTTTAAGAATTTGTGTTAAATTATAATAAATTATACTAACTTATTTACTCACACCTATGCAGCCATCTTCGGAATCATCTGAAACATCTTCAGCACAAAAAAATAATATTGCTTTGTCAGCACTCGTTTTACTAGCCCACTATCATGGTATTGCAGTCAATCCGGCAGATATAACGCATAAATACACAGAAAAAGAAGATTTAAATGTTGAGCAATGGCTTCTTGCTGCAAAAGATTTAGGGCTGAAAGCAAAGCTGGTAAAGCATCGTATAGAGCGGCTTTCATTAGTAGCATTACCAGCAGTAGTCTGGCGGGATGATGGACAACATTTTATTTTAGCCAGAGTAGATGGCGACCGGTATCTGATACAGGATATAACACAGGGCAAACCGGTTATACTCAGCCAAGAAGAATTTGCACAGCGTTATTCTGGTCAACTGATTCTGGTTACTTCTAGAGCATCTGTACTTGGGCAATTAGCTAAATTTGATTTCACATGGTTTATTCCTGCTGTAATTAAATATCGCCGGATTTTTCTGGAAGTATTGGTAGTATCGGTTTTTATTCAGATTTTCGCTCTGGTGACGCCTATGTTTTTTCAGGTGGTCATGGATAAAGTTCTGGTACACCGCAGTTTCTCTACTCTTGATGTTATTACCTTTGCATTACTAGTAATTATTATTTTTGATGTAGTCCTCAGTGGTCTGCGTACTTATGTCTTCGCCCATACTACCTCACGTATTGATGTCGAATTAGGCGCAAGACTCTTTCGTCATCTTTTAAGCCTGCCTCTGGCTTATTTTGAACATCGCCGAGTAGGTGATACGGTGGCAAGAGTACGGGAGCTTGAGCAAATCCGTAACTTTTTAACTGGGCAAGCTCTGACCTCTGTTCTGGATTTGTGCTTTTCATTTATATTTCTGATAGTCATGTGGTTTTATAGTGGTTGGCTTACATTGGTAGTGATTATTTCACTCCCCTGTTATGCCTTCTGGTCCGCCACCATCAGTCCCATACTACGTTCTAGACTGAATGAAAAATTTGCGCGCAATGCTGATAATCAGTCTTTTCTTGTTGAATCGGTAACTGCCATTGGTACGATCAAAGCCATGGCTGTAGAACCTCAGATGACCAGACGCTGGGATCAGCAGCTTGCAGCTTATGTCAGCTCGGGCTTTCGTGTTGCCCGTCTGGCTACTATAGGCCAGCAAGGCGTACAGTTCATCCAAAAAATGGTCACACTTATTACTTTATGGCTTGGCGCGCATCTGGTAATTAAAGGTGAACTCACTGTAGGACAGTTGATCGCTTTTAACATGCTTGCAGGACAAGTAGCCGCTCCGGTTATCCGTCTGGCTCAGTTGTGGCAGGATTTTCAGCAGGTGGGTATCTCTGTGTCCAGACTTGGGGACATTTTAAATACCCCAACAGAAAATCCCACTTCACGTATGGCCTTACCCAATATTAAAGGACAAATCGAGTTTGAAAAAATCTCATTTCGCTATCGTCCAGATGGTGCAGAAATTCTACGTGATTTGAATTTAAAGATTAAGCCGGGTGAAATACTAGGAATTGTTGGTCGTTCCGGTTCTGGTAAATCTACATTAACCAAACTAGTGCAACGCTTATATACGCCAGAGCGTGGACGGGTACTGGTTGATGGTAATGATTTAGCACTGGCAGATCCTGCGTGGTTACGTCGTCAGGTAGGCGTTGTTTTACAGGAAAACGTTCTGCTAAATCAGAGTATCCGCGCTAATATTGCTCTTGCAGATCCCGGCATGCCGTTAGAAAAAATAATGTATGCAGCAAAAATGGCTGGTGCACACGATTTTATTATGGAGTTGCCTGAAGGATACGACACAATTGTTGGTGAGCAAGGTGCAGGATTGTCTGGCGGACAACGACAACGTGTTGCCATTGCTAGAGCACTGGTTGGAAATCCGCGTATTTTAATACTTGATGAAGCGACAAGTGCGCTAGATTATGAATCTGAACGTGCAATAATGAAAAATATGCAGGCTATTTGTAAAGGTCGTACCGTTTTGATTATTGCTCATCGCTTATCTACAGTGCGTATGGCTAATCGCATTATTGCCATGGATAAGGGTAGCATTGTAGAAGAAGGTACTCATCAAGAATTACTGGCTAAACCAGATGGCTATTATCGCTATTTATATCAGCTGCAAAACAGCTGAAACGAATCAGAATAAGAAAATAATATATGAGTATTCGCATTCAAGCATTTAAAGATTTCCTGCAACGTTATAGCACAGTATGGAAAAATGTGTGGGCCGTACGGTTTCAACTCGATCCACCTAAACGCGATAAAGATGAACGTGCCTTTTTACCAGCACATCTGGAATTAACCGAAACTCCTCTATCCGCGGCACCAAAGTGGACCGCTCGTCTGATTATTCTGTTCGCAGTAATCGCTCTTCTATGGGCTCTAATTGGTAAACTGGATATTGTTGCAGTGGCCACGGGCAAAACAACACCAGGTGGACGCAGCAAAGTTATTCAACCATTGGAAACTTCGGTAGTAGATAAAATTGCAGTAAAAAATGGCGACCATGTGAAAAACGGGCAAGTACTTGTCGAGTTAAGTGGCATTGGCTCTGACAGTGATTATGCACAATCGGAAAAATCTTTACAGGCGGCTCGTTTGAATAAATTGCGTCTGGAGGCTGTAATCCGCGCATTAAATTCTCATCAGCCTCCTATGCTGGATAAGGAGCTTGCTACGCAGTGGCACCTTAGTCCCGATCAGATTACAGAAGCACAATCTCTGGCTTTAAATCAGTATCAGACTTGGTTTACTCAAGATGCACAATTGCAAACGGTGCTGCGTGAACATCAGGCTCAGCTTCAGGGTACTCAGTCTCAGGTAAGCAAGCTGGAGCAAACTACAGCCATTGAACAAAGCCGTACATCAGACTATAAAGACTTACTGGCACAAAATTTTGTTTCGAAACACGCTTACTATGAACAGGAAAGCAAATTTATTCAGAATAAAAACGATTTAGCTAGTCAGCGCAGTCAGTTACGTCAGATACAGGAAAGTATTCGTGAAGCAGAGCAAAATCGTCAATTACAAACCAGTACACTCAAACGAGATACGCTAGATCAGCTTCGACAGGCAAACGAACAAATACAGCAACTCACTGAAGCAACAGAAAAGGCTTTACAACGCAAACAGCTAATGACTTTG
Source organism: Snodgrassella sp. B3088 (assembly GCF_026535815.1). Classification (NCBI taxonomy): domain Bacteria; kingdom Pseudomonadati; phylum Pseudomonadota; class Betaproteobacteria; order Neisseriales; family Neisseriaceae; genus Snodgrassella; species Snodgrassella sp. B3088. Next base: position 67,497 of record NZ_JAFNPG010000008.1, on the reverse strand, counting down.
AAATCCCCTGTTGATGGTACAGTACAGCAGCTAGCCACCTATACTGTGGGCGGTGTGGTGACTGCCGCTCAACAGATTATGGTGGTGGTGCCTGATCAGGATCAGATGGAAATTGAAGCATTGGTATCAAATAAAGATATCGGTTTTGTCAAAGCTGGGCAGAATGCAGTTATTAAAATCGAATCTTTCCCCTACACTCGTTATGGTTATCTAACCGGAAAAGTAAAAAATGTTAGCTTTGATGCTATTGAAGATGAAAAACTAGGATTGGTGTTTGCTGCAACAATTGTTCTAGACAAAAATTATTTAATGATAGATGGTAAAAAAGTTAATTTGACTGCAGGTATGAATGTTACTGTTGAAATTAAAACCGGTAAGCGTCGCGTTATTACTTATTTATTAAGCCCGTTACAAACCAAAGTAGATGAAAGTATGCGAGAACGCTGATGCACAAAAATTACCCCTTTAATTGCAGAAAATTTATCTGTACTTTACTCGGCTTCGTATTTCTACACTCTAATGCACAGGCATTCGATTTATTCGAAGCTTGGCAGGCTGCAATCAATTACTCTGCAGATTATGCTGCGGCACAAAGCGAGCGGGATGTACAAAAGGAACAACTGCCACAAACTCGAGCTGCTTTACTGCCACAAGTAAATACTAACTATGTATACCAGAAACAACCTTCCTCTTTATCCAGTACGACTCAGACTCACGGATGGAATGTTCAGGCAAGTCAATCATTATTTGATAAATCCAAATGGGCACAATATCAGCAGGGTAAAATCACAGCCAGCATGGCTGATTGGCAGCTGGAAAATGTGAAAGAAGATTTACTTTTTAAAGTTGCTAAAGCCTATTTTCAGGTTTTATTGATAGAAGACAAATTGGTTTCAATTGAGAAAGAAAAAGAAGCTTACGCCATGCAAATCAAACAGGCTAAAGCTTTATTCAATAAGGGTGCGGCCACTATTGTAGACACCAATGAAGCTCAGGCAGGCTATGAAGCTGCCCGCGCAAAAAAAGTCAGTAGTATGACAGATTTGTTGGTAGCACAAAATAATCTAGCCAATATTACAGGATTGGATCCCAAACAAACAAAGCGGTTGAAACACACCGATTTTGGTGATTTACTTGGGAAAACAAGTAAATCAGACTGGCTGATGCTGGCACAAAAAAATAATCCGGAATGGCAGCAACAAAAACTGGCTCTGCAAAATGCCAAACAGGCTTATATTGCCGCCAAAGCTGAAAACTGGCCTAAACTAACTCTAAATGGTGGGTATCAGGATAATCATCAGATTCAGCAGTTTTATGGTATGGATCATGGCACGCGAAGTAAAGGAGGTATTGTAACCGTTCAACTTTCAATGCCTTTATTTTCAGGAGGAATGATTCACAGTAAAATCAAGGAAGCAGCAGCCAAAGAACAGCAAAATAAATTTCAACTAATTGCTACTGAACGTAAAATTAAGCTGAACATAGATCAGGCTTATCAAACAACTATGGGTAATCTATACCAGATTCAGGCCCAACAACAATTATTGAAAGCCAATGCAGTAAAACTTCAAGCTACGCAATTGGGACGTAAGGTTGGCATACGAAGCAATTTGGACGAATTACAGGCTTTGCAGGCCAAAGCTGATGCAGAGCAAAAACTGGCAGAAGCGCAGTATAGCTACATTACTACTTATATACAGTTGCTTCAAAGTGCAGGTGTTCTGACACAAATGAACGAACAGAAAAAACTGCATAAATTGCTTTATTAAATATATATTTTCTATTTGATTTAAGAAAAAATTAAATAGCTATTAAAATTAACTTTGATAACTCTTTTTAAAAGCTGTTTAGATTATTATTTAATCATTCATTGAAAGTTTTGATAAATAAAAATTTAGATTCTTAAGTGACTTTGCTGACCTATATTTCCCCATGATGAATCAAGAACTGAAATTATATGAATAAATTAGAATATATTGAATAACAAATATTCACGTACAATGGAAAGATATTTTTAAAAAGTTTTTTTCGAAATTCTAATTATTCAGAGTATTTCTTTTGACGTATTTGTTTTTGCTCAGTTGTATTCGATTTTGCTTGAAATAGCTAGCTTATCTCTATCATTCTTATTTATATAAAAAAAAATCATAATAATGATATTGTAAAAAATGATTGTTGATTATTCGGAATAGTTGTAACTTAAGCTAGATTCTATATCAAAATAATATTTCATTTCTGCTGAATTTCATGTGAATTATTTATTATGAACTACTATAGGGGAAAAAAATAATTGATACCCTACTGATAAATTTCTTTACCTATAGGGCATCAATATATTCTTACTATCTCTTTTCTTGTCGCCTTATAAGATAGACTGCCAAACCTAAAAATAAAAGTGTCGGCAAAAAAGCTGCTACCGGTGTTGGCACTCCATATAATTGACTGGTAAAACCAAATAAACGACCCGAGAAATGAAAAAACAAACCCAAACAGATGCCGTAAAATAGTTTCAAGCCCATATTACCGCGCCGGTTTTGTTGAGGTGTAAATGCCAATGCCACCAGCGCCATAACAATGCAGGCTAATGGATAAGCAATTTTGCGCCACCAAGCGAGTTCATAACGAATTATTTGCTGGTGATTATTTTTCAGGTGCTTGATATACGTAGATAATGCGACTATAGACATTTGCTCTGGTGCTACCAGCAATATATTGAGCAGCTGATGATTTATGGACATATGCCAATCAACATTTTCCAGATGGTTTATGACAATCTGATGTGCTTGCAATATTGATTGGTCTACCTGATGCAAATGCCATTTTGTCTGTTTACCCGCCTGAGTATGCACATCTACATTAGCACTGGCAGCATGTAATGTTTCACTTAAATGAAATTGATCATCGTGTCGGTATATGCTGATATCTTTTAAACTACCATCTGGCAACATTTCTGCTACATTTACAATATCTTGGCCCTGTTTGAGCCAGATACCGCTATCTCCAGCACTAATAGTGTTTTGACGAGCGTGCAACTGATATTGTTCTGCATATGGTCCTGTTTTAGGAACCACATATTCACCTAATAATGCTGCGATAATTGCAAACATTAGACCAAATTGCAGCATCATACCAATGATGCTGGCCAGACTAATTCCAGATGTTCGGATGACGGTAAATTCACTATGGCTGGCCATCTGATTCAGACAAACCAAAGCACCTACCAGTACGGCCAGAGGCATCAGTTCGTAAGCATGAGTGGGAATCAGCAATAAAACATAAAACAGCATTTTATCGGCCGTATATCGTCCGTCACCAACATGGCTAATTTCCCCCATAATATCGAAGAAGCTGTACAAGCTAATCAGCGCTAAAAGTGCATAAATTGTACAAATCGATAGTTGGCTAATTACATAACGATTGAGCAGACGCATCAGGAGCGGCCTCCCAGCAATGATGTAAATGCTGTTTTAAATGGTGCTGAAGGCATATCCCGCCAGCGTAATAGAAATAAAAACACCAGAAACATCAACAGATGCATTGGTATGATACCCAACCATAGCGGAATACGTTCATTCTCAACTAAGTCACGTAGAAAAGTGAGTCCGTTCTGGTATATCAGGAAAATGGCTATTGCAATCAGGATATTGTAAGTATGACCTGTACGCGGATTAAAATAAGACAAAGGTAAGGCAAGCAGAGCCAGAATAATTACGCTAATCGGTAGTGACAACCGCCACATCAGCTCAGCTTTATAAATGGCTTCATTACTACTTAATAGTGCCGCTGTTGGTATGGTATGTCTATTTTGCTTCGGATCAATAATCATTGTATTGACACTGATTACAAGTGTCATTTTGTTAAATGAAGCTCTTTGATAATCTGCCTGTCCGGGTTGTCCGTAATAGCGGAATCCGTCTTCAAGTGTCAGAATTCTTTTTTCTCCATCCTGTTTAAACTCCCCTCTTTTGGCAAATACGGTACTGTCTTTGCCATTTTTTTCTTTTTCACGTACAAAAAGATTGCTGGCCTTGCCCGTATCAGGATCAAAAGTTTCAATGAAATAAACTCGAGGATGGCTTTTACCTATTTCTCTGAATACGCCCGGTTCGAGCAAAGACATTTCCTGTTTCTGTTTCAGTAATTCTGCAAATTCTCGGCTGCGCCATTCTGCCCACGGCTGTATCAGCATTGATACCAGCGCAACCAGCACAGCAAATGGTATGCTGAATTTCATAATTGGAAAAATCCAATTTCTTAATGATAAGCCACTGGATAGCCAGATTACCATCTCACTGTCACGCCAGTAGCGTGTCAATACTGTAATGATGCTGATGTAGGCTGTCAGAATTAGTAATACCGGCGTCAGACCTATCGTCCAAAACCCAATCAGCGCTGTTACCGCATCAATGGCTACCCGCCCGCTGGCAGCTCTTCCAAGTAAATTGATTGCCTGAGTGGCCACCAGTACAACAAGTAAAATCACGAATATGCCAACGGCCGTCCATGATAATTCTTTAATAAATTGGCGTTGATAAATCATAAATTAATAAACACATCTGCGACTGTCCATATTTTACTGACAGCCTGCGTTACAATAGGGGAATCCAAATCTGCCTAAAGGCTGATTTGAACAGAATATATACAACGCCCTTAGATTGGGAGAAGAAATATGAAATTTAGCATAAAAACCGAACTATTGCAGCCGCAAAACAACAGTTCTTTACTGATTATCGCCGCTGCCAACAATAATCGCAATAACACAGTTATCGATACTTTGCTGTCTCAATTAGACCAGCAAGAAAAAGATTTTCTTGCTACACATACACTTGAGCAGAATCAGTTACAAGCTGTAGCGGTTGCACGTATAGAAGAGGAGGATTATGCCAGCATACAAAAACTGGCAACATCTGTAGCATGCTGGGCCAAAGAACAAATTCGGATTGATGTGGATCTGAGTTTAGTTTCAAAAGTCATTGTGCAAAAATGGGTACAGGCATTTACTATCGCTGTAGGTGAGGCAGTTTATCGTTTTGACACTTTTAAAAAAAATGCTAAGCCAATCAAATTGGAGCAAGTACATTATTATACTACTCAAGAAGTAAATGAATACCTTATAAAAGCTGAAGCCATAGTTTACGGAATGAATATCTGTAAAGACCTTGGTAATGCACCCGGTAATGTATGTACTCCATCCTATCTGGCCTCTACAGCGGCTAGGATTGCTGAAAACGTAGGTGCCAGTGCCCGTATCATGTCTACTGCAGAACTTCAGGAAATGGGGATGAATGCGTTACTGGCTGTAGCTCAGGGCAGTACAGCAGGTGCCTACCTGATTGAACTGCAATATCATGGTGCTCCTGAATCGGATGAGAACCCAGTGGTATTGGTAGGTAAAGGTATTACCTTTGATTCGGGAGGAATTTCGCTTAAACCGGGCGCAACTATGGATGAAATGAAATTTGATATGTGCGGCGCAGCTTCAGTTATCGGAGCGTTTGCAGCTGCAGCAAAACTTAAGCTGCCCTTAAACCTAGTTGCAGTTATTCCTACTTGTGAAAATATGCCATCGGGTAATGCTGTCAAGCCTGGTGATGTAGTAAAAGCCATGAATGGATTAAGCATCGAGGTGCTAAATACTGATGCAGAAGGCAGGCTGATTTTATGTGATGCGCTGACCTACGCGGAACGTTTCCAGCCTAAAGCTGTTATCGATCTCGCTACTTTGACAGGTGCATGTATTATTGCTCTGGGGCATGTAGCTCAGGGAGTACTAGGCAATAATCAACCACTAATAGAACAGTTGTTAGAAGCAGCCAACAATATTAACGATAAAACTTGGCAGTTGCCGTTATTCGATGAATATAAAGAACAGCTGAAATCCAATTTTGCGGATTTGCAAAATATAGGTGGCCGGCCCGCTGGTACGATTACTGCCGCGGCATTTCTTTCTTATTTTACAAAATCCTACCCATGGGCACATTTGGATATCGCTGGTACAGCATGGCATTCCGGCTCTAATAAAGGTGCAACAGGCCGACCCGTGCCACTGCTAGTGGAGTATCTGCTTCAACAAGTCTAAATGCGAGATGATATGGCCACTACCACTTTTTACACGCACCTCTCTGACATAGTTTCGTTCACCTGCCGGCTGACACAAAAAGTGTTTAAAAGCGGGCTAAGTGTATTAATTTGGCTGGAAGATGCAGGTAAAGTCAACGAACTTGATCATGCTTTGTGGTCATTTAACGCTACTAGTTTCCTGCCACATGAAATCTGGCCTCACTCACAGCCTTTACCCGTAGAAGGACAATGGGTATTACTTTCTTATGGCAATGATTTACCTGCTATTAAAAATGATTGGGTAGTTATTAATCTGGCAGATGTTTATTGGTCTGAAGCACCACAAAGACCAGAGCGTGTATTAGAGCTGGTGGCTAATGATCTGGATGAAGTCGCAATGGCAAGACAAAGATTCCGTACTTATAAGGAAGCAGGATTCGTAATCGAACACCATGATATGCGTAAAGAAAAATAAATCGTCAAACTAAAATTAGCGGGTTTTTATTAACCCGCTAATTTTATATTTTTTATTTCAAAAGTTTGCTAACGACTTGCGATAAAGGCGTATCGGTTACTGGTTGCTGTATGATATTTTGCAAGGTACGGCTATCTAGAATACCAAACTCAGGACGCTTAGCTGCACACTTATAATCTGCGGTAGCGATGCGTTCTACCTTTACTTTACTATAGCGATCATCTATTTTGGCAGCTTCGATAAAAATGCGCTGAGCAAATTCTGCCCAGCTCATTTGCTGACTACCAGCAAAATGGAATATTCCACGTGGCGAACTCTTTAATTCAGCTAGGCGGATGATGGCTTCAGCTAAATCTCCGGCATAGGTTGGACAACCAATTTGGTCATCAACGACCCGGATAGTCGGTGCTTCCAAACCTTTTTGCAACATAATTTTAACAAAATTGTGACCATGTTCACTGTAAACCCAAGAAGTTCGGATGACTGCAGTTTCAACATGGGCATTTAAAGCAAGTAATTCACCTGCCAATTTACTGTGTCCGTAAATATTTGCTGGATTAGGAGCCATATTTTCAGTGAGCACCACATGATGATGTCCATCAAATACCTGCTCAGTGGACAAATGAATCAAACGTGCACCAATCGACTGTGCAGCCTGTGCTAGATTCAGAGTTCCGGTTGCATTAACTGCAAATGCTTTATCGCTATCTGTTTCAGCGGCATCGACTTTAGTATAACCGGCAGCATTGATGATCATATCCGGTTCAAATGTCTTAACCATATTGAGCACATTATGTGCATCTGTAATATTCAGTGTCTGAGAATCACTGGCTATCAATTCCCAGTTTTCAGGAAATCTTTCCCGCAAGCAACTTCCTACCTGACCTTTTGAACCCGTTAATAGAATACGCATAGCGAAGCCTTTATTATCAATGAGCAATGTAATAATTAATATTGTAATATCAATAATGCTGCATACATTATGTAGGATTAGTAAAATAAACTAACAATGAGAATATTGTTACACAACGAAATTTTATTTTCAGCTGTGTTTGATACATTAATTAAAGAATGTTTGATATAGGTAGATTTTTAACTGCTATAACAAACTACCTTTTAACCAAGAAGCACTCTGCTCATGGCGTATTGTCCAGCGACAATCATTACCCAGCAGTCTAAGATCGACTGATTGCCATTCAGATTCATTCAATGCCTCATGATTTTCAGGAAGTTCGATTGCGTTTCTTGCGGATGAACCTAGAATCTTCGGCGCCTGATAATAAATAATTTCGTCTACTGCTTGGCTTGCCAGTAAAGCAGAATTCAAGGTCGCGCCCGTTTCCGCGAGAATCAAACCGATATTACGTTGAAGCAGTATCGGCCAAAGTTCGGAAAGTTCTATTTGTCCGTGCTGGTTTGGAGGAATGGTTACAACGGAAACATGGGGATATGGTGCAAAAACGGCCTGTTTAGCCTTGTCTCGGATTGTAGTCACAATTAGTGTTGGACTATTTGTATCCTGAATCACATGGAAAGCAGGAGTAATACGCAGCTGACTATCCAAAATAATACGTACTGGCTGGCGCAAGGTTGTAAACCTCCGCACATTCAGCAGCGGATCATCTGCAATAACGGTATTGATACCAGTTAAGACTGCACAGCTCTCAGCGCGCAATGTCTGAACATCATTACGAGCAGCATCACTTGTAATCCACTGGCTTTGCCCATTACTCAATGCAGTTTTACTATCAAGACTGGCTGCAATTTTTAGTCTGATATAAGGTTTGTTTCTTTCTTGTCTAGAAAGGAAACCTGGATTAAGTTCACGCGCCTGTAAGGTAAACAATCCACTTTCAACATTCACACCAGCTTGTTCCAGCATCTTTATACCCTTGCCACTGACCTGTGGATTAGGGTCTAGCATGGCCACAACAACGCGCTTAATACCTGCTTCTATCAACGCCTGTGCACAGGGCCCCGTTCTACCTGTATGACTGCAAGGCTCTAGTGTGACATATGCAGTAGCATCGTGAGCCAATGATCCAGCCTGTTTCAAAGCATTAACCTCAGCATGAGCTAAACCAGTTTGCACATGGAAACCCTCACCTACTATCTGCTCACCACGAGCAATGACACATCCAACACGGGGATTGGGAGAAGTAGAAAACCGCCCTTGCCAGGCCAGATCAAGGGCGGTTTGCATAAATTTTCTATCCAGCTCGGAAAAGCTCATCATTAACTATTCTGTAAATTAATTGTTTTCAAAGTAGCGGCAAGAGCATCATCAGAAGCACTATCGCTGCTGGCACAAACTGTATACAGATTTCCATTTGCCACTAATGCAACACAGCTTTCATTTAATAAAGTGCCGTTCTGCTGATGGCTGAAGCGGTAATTCATGCGGTTTTCAGTAGCAATTCCCAGCTTAACTTTGCTTATGGCTGCATTGTTTTTCAAGCTGTCTGCTAAGTTTTTAAAATATTCGTCTGGTTTAATTTTCATTACGCCCAGATTATTTACCGCCAGTGTAATATTGCTGCCATCATCGTGCTGCAATAATGTCAGATTCTTTACCTGACTCTGATCAACCCAGTCTGAGGCACTATCCAAAACATCAGTAAAATCACCATCCAACACAATGCTAACTTTGCCATCGTTACTGCTTAATGTTTGAGTAGAGGTTGCATTAGTCTCAGAAGCTTCACTGGCACTACTTGCTGCCTGAGTGTCGCTGGCATCAATCGTTACAGAGGTATCTTTCTGTTTACAAGCAGATAAACTCAGCAAAGCAATTGCAACCAGCAACCATAAACGAGATTTCAACATGATAAATTCAAGCTTTCATGACAAGGCATAATAGTTACAAAGTATAACAAGATTTAGCTGCCATTGCAGCGAACAGAAAGAAACACTATGAGAATTTATACTTCTAATTTTTCTTTTTTAAACTAGCGATGAGCTGTGTGAATTCTGAAACATCATGAAAACTTTTATATACCGATGCAAAACGGACATACGCTACTTCATCCAGTTTTGCCAGTAAGCCCAGTACCATATCTCCAATCATATGGCTGGGCACTTCTTTAATACCCATATGGTAAAGATTGGTTTCAATCTCTGCTACTGCATTCTCAATACTTTCTCTATCCATTGGCCGTTTATGTAATGCCCTACTTATACTGGTATAAAGTTTAGCAGGATCAAACAGCACTTTTTCACCTGTCCGCTTGATAATCAAAGGCATGCGCATTTCCACCACTTCCAGTGTACTAAAGCGGCTATCACAGGCAAGACAGCGGCGACGGCGACGAATACTATTATTACCTTCACTCAGACGGGTATCTATTACCTGTGTATTATGATGTTGACAAAAGGGACATTTCATATAAATGCAAATTGATAAAAAAGGAATTGAACAACTATTGTGGCAGGCACTACCAAGGCTGGCAAGCTTCTTTATATACAAAGTTAGTACAATTCGAACATGAAACGCTAACTTATCCACCTGTACACAAATTTCAGCGCAAAACTGCGGGTAAAATCTGGGGATAACTATAATATACTATTGTTTTTTAGAGAATATTTTTAATTGATTAAAAAATAGGCAATTTATAAATACCTACCAATATTAAGTGTATACAACAATCAAGAACGATATATTCACTGAGCTAAAATCATCTACATCAACCTGTGAAAACATAATAAACATTGAAATTAAAATTCACAAATAAACAAAGATGTGGAATGATTGATTAAATTTTTGATTTATCTAAAACAAAAAGAAAAAGTACCATTAATATATTTTGTAGATATTACAAAATTAATAGATATAATAATTGTGATTACAAAAAAAGATTACTGTAAAAAAGCTACTCAGTTAAATATTTACGCATCAGCAGGCAATTCACCGTAACCTCTTTATTAAGCGGCAAAGCACATTCTCCCAAAGAAACATAGCCATTGATTTCATAAAACTTTACAGAATTAAGCGATGCATACAGCTTCAGCATCCCTAAACCTGCACGAATGGCAACATTTTCAGCACGCTGCAACAAAGCCGTTCCTAACCCCTGATTATGTACAAACGGATGGATATACAATGCATCCAATTGTGCCTCAACAAGATCCATTTGAAAAAAACCCTGTATATGGCCTTTATAATCAACTACCCATAAAGCTTTATTTGTATCAGCCAGAGTATGTAAATAACTTTCAATATTTAATAATGATAACCAAGCTTTCAACACGGTTTCATCATACTTGCGTGCGCAAGTATATTGCACTGCATAGCGATGCGCATTGTAGATGTCTTCACAATCCTCCGCCCGTGCCGGACGCAAATAAGTAATAATACTCATAACAATTCTTTAAATTAGGTCTGCACTACGTAGATTTACTCATCAAATATTAAGATTTTATATCACACACACATAATTAAGCAAAACAACACCTTTCATTCATAATAAGCAGGTGATAGCATATAGATAAATATCATACAGCGACAGGTTATAACATCATGAATAAAAAAACTATTTATTTAGCTGGCGGTTGCTTTTGGGGTATGGAAGGCTATTTTAAAAGACTAAAAGGCGTGTTGCACACGGAAGCAGGTTATGCCAATGGACGTACTACTAATCCCAGTTACGAAGAAGTATGCAACCAAAATACCGGCCACGCCGAAACCATCAAACTTGAATACGATGCAGACATTCTGTCCTTAACAGATATTCTGCGACATTTTTTTCGAATCATTGACCCCACTACCCTAAACCGGCAGGCCCACGATGTAGGTACCCAGTACCGCAGTGGTATTTATTATGTTGATGCAGCTGATCGCAATATTATTCAGGCGGCCATCAAAGCTGAACAGGGTCGGTACACAGCACCAATTGTTGTGGAAAATCTGCCATTACAAAATTTTTTCCCGGCTGAAGAATATCATCAGGACTATCTGGATAAAAATCCACAGGGCTATTGCCATATTGATTTACAAAAAGCGCGTGAACCATTGCCCGAACTGCCTCAGCCAACTACTCCTACTCAAGCCTACAACCCTAATTCATTTCACAAACCCGATAATGCTGCTTTACATCAACAGTTAAGCGAAGAAGCCTATCAGGTAACACAGAATTCTGCTACCGAACGACCTTTTAGCCATCCCTATGATGAGCTGTTTGTTCCCGGTATTTACGTGGATATTGTAAGTGGAGAACCCTTATTCAGTTCGCGTGACAAATTCAATTCCGGCTGCGGCTGGCCCTCTTTTAGCCAGCCAATTCAATCAGAAGCCGTTAGTGAACATCATGATAACAGCCATGGTATGCAACGCACAGAGATACGTAGCCATCAGGCTGATTCGCATTTAGGACATGTATTCAATGATGGTCCGCAAGAACGGGGTGGTTTGCGCTACTGTATCAACGGCTCTAGCCTGCGCTTCATTCCATATGATGAAATGGAAGCAGCAGGCTATGGCGCTTATAAGGATATGGTCAAATAATATCTACCGTTTAGGCAGCACGGGTGCAATAGCCATGCTGCCTGATTAAAGATTTGAATATTACTGCTCATATCTAGAACCAAAGCAATATTTAACCGATATTATTTTGAAATTAAGAACCTACATCTCTCTATGCACTGATGCGGACAACAACGAATAATAAAAAATTACCTGAAAACGATCAAACAGGTATCATGTGAACTAACCAAACCTAAACCCATCAGGAACACCCCGTTATGCCATGGAATTTTCCGATATTGCTCACTTGGTTGCGTATCCTTATCATTCCTGTATTCACCCTCTTATTTTATTTGCCTACAGACTGGATCAGCGACCGTCAGATTATCAACTGGCTAGCGGCAGGCTTTTTTGCAGCCGCGGCCATTACTGACTGGTTTGATGGATATCTGGCACGCCGATGGGGGCAAACATCTAATTTTGGTGCTTTCCTTGACCCAGTTGCCGATAAACTAATGGTAGCTGTAGCCTTGATATTGCTAGTAGCAACCGGCCGCACATACGCTATATTTGCCATGATAATTATCGGGCGGGAAATCACCATTTCTGCTTTGCGTGAATGGATGGCCCAACTGGGTAAACGCAATAGTGTGGCAGTAGCCAAACTAGGCAAATTCAAAACCGCTGCTCAAATGGGTGCCATATTTATACTATTGATGACATCTCCCCCATTAGCAGAACCCAATCTGCTATGGAAAATTGGAAATATTCTGATGCTTGTGGCCTGCATTCTGACCATCTGGTCCATGCTGTATTATTTAAAAATGGCTACTAAAGAATTTAAATCTTAAAAAATCATAGTGAAAGCAAAAAAAAACAAGCAAGCTTCATTAATAGCCTTGACACAGATTTTTTCATCGATATAATGTTGCTTCTTCATTCAGTACGAATGANGCGGGAATAGCTCAGTTGGTAGAGCGCAACCTTGCCAAGGTTGAGGTCGCGAGTTCGAGACTCGTTTCCCGCTCCAAAAAAACATGCTCACATGTATAAAGTGAAATGCGGGAATAGCTCAGTTGGTAGAGCGCAACCTTGCCAAGGTTGAGGTCGCGAGTTCGAGACTCGTTTCCCGCTCCAAAAAACATGCTCACATGTATAAAGTGANGCGGGAATAGCTCAGTTGGTAGAGCGCAACCTTGCCAAGGTTGAGGTCGCGAGTTCGAGACTCGTTTCCCGCTCCAGATTTTGATTTAGTAGTTGCTCTACCCGATTGAGTAAATATTTAAGATTTAAGGCGGGATGGCAGAGTGGTCATGCAGCGGACTGCAAATCCGTGTACGCCGGTTCGATTCCGACTCCCGCCTCCAGATAATTTGAATAGTTTTATGGCGGGGTGGCAGAGTGACTATGCCACAGTGTGCAAAGCTGTGTAGGCCGGTTTAAATCCGTGCCCCCGCCTCCAACATAAAAATTAATACATCTTTTGTATTAATTTCCATCCGCCCGGGTGGTGAAATAGGTAGACACAACGGACTTAAAATCCGTCGGCTCTTAAAACGGCCGTGCCGGTTCGATTCCGGCTCCGGGCACCATTCTATACTCGCCTATACTCATAAATACACAAATTTGTACAAATGAGTTCAGACCTTAAATGTTTAAAACTGTTCAAATTTTTAATCCCATTTATAGCAGAATATAACATCTCCACAAAGAATTGGTACACAGCAAATTTTTTGATTATCTTCGTACAGTCTATTCAGTTACAGATTTGAGTGTGATATCAGCAGTTTTCTATGCAAACTTGAGAAAACAAACCAGTACTTAACTGTGATAATTAATCCAAATAATATTGCATCCAATGGTGTAAGCCTTTAATCAGTTCAGATATAGCTTGAGTTTTTTTTCTGATGTTGCTCAATCAAAGTACTCGAACTAAAACTTGAGTTTTAGGCATTACAAATATCAATCTTAATATACGTATTAACTTACTTTATTTTAAATTTTAATAAGCCGATGTGTGAGCTTAAGAAAAAGCCAAATCATTACATTATGCTCTATTAATTCCTCAGGCTAAAAAACCAAAAAATAATAAATAATACAAATAACACGTATTTCTAAGAATATCCGAAGCTTATCAATCACAAATTAGTCAAAAACACATGCGTTGTGAAAGTTAAAATATTTATTCCAAACATTCTAACCTGAAAATAGTAATAAACAGATAAGCTTTCGACATCAAGCTAGTTACAGACAGTATAATAACTTGATAAAAATTAAATAAATTCATCAATATAAAAATACATAATCAATAATATTAAAAAAATTTTATTCTGTTTATGCGTATTTTGTCCCTATATCATCTGGATTAATATTTAATAATTCAATCATTTTTGAGTCTAGCAGCTAATTTTAGAGCTTTTTATGTCACAAAAGTCACTACTGAGAGAAAGAAATAACTTAAAGAGCTACCCATGCAAAATATGCAGCAATTAAGTCTTAATTCAGCCTTGATATTATGATGTGATAAGAAAAACGTTATTGATCAAAATAAGCTGGTGTACCAAATTAATACATTTTGATGATTGATAATATAGCGCTTTTATCTGAGTGCCTATTAATTTATATTTATATCAATTTTTTATTGAAATTTGCAAAATTCATAGATTTTTATAAATATTTCAATACAGAAATCTGAATTTTTTCTCATTAGTTAAAATCTATTTTACAGTAGTTAGGCTTTAGATTATTACAGACCCATAGCTTGACGAATTAGCTGATTTTTAAGCGAATCTAAATTATTCACCATATTCATTCCCTGATTGCGCAACCAGCTTATTCCGGGTAAGTAATTATTGGCAAACAGTCTGAACAATCCATCACACCCCTGCTGCATTGTGCGCACTGCTAGTAAGCGGGAACGCTGATATTGTCTGAGCAAAGACCAGCTACCTAAATCATCGGCATGTGCCAGCAACTGACTGAGATATTCTACATCTGCGAAACCCAGATTAACACCTTGTCCAGCCAAAGGATGAACGGTATGTGCTGCATCACCAATCAAAGCTATACGCTGACTGATGATAGTCTGCGGCTGGCGCTTAATAAGGTCGAAAGCAAATACCGGAGTGATCGGGCATAATTCACCCAACTGATAATTGCCTGCTTCAGCTACTTTACAAGCAAAATCTTCACCATTCAGGTGTGAAAGCCTGTCTGCGGAAGCTGTAGACCAAACAATAGAAATTTGATGCCCTGGTAAAGGCAGATAAGCAAGAATATCGCCATGACTAAACCACTGGTAAGCGCAGCCGTGATGATATTTTTCTGTGTTGAAATTAGCTACCAAACCTTGCTGCTGGTACGGTGAAACGTTTACTGTAATACCTGCCTGCTGCCGGAGCCACGATTGAGCACCATCAGCACCTATGATTAACTGACTGAGATAAGAAGAGCCATTTCCCAATGTAAGCTGTGCAGACCAGACGTCAGTGCTTATCATTTTGGGCTTACTTTGCACAATGGTTACATCAGTCTCTACCAAAGCAAGCCATATTCTGGCTAGCAAATAGCGGTTTTCCAGCATGTAATTCAGATAAGGTACTTTTACGCTGGCTGCATCAAAACTGATATGCCCGTTGGTGTCGCCATATACTTCCATACGGCTTACTGGCTGTACCCTCTCGGCAGGCCATACACCTAATTTATTTAAAAGCTGTTGGTTGGCTGGGCTAATTGCATAGATACGCGCATCCCATGATTGAGTCAGACTGGTCAGGTTGGTTGTTGGTGGTGCTTTTTCTACTAGTAATACACTTTTGCCCTGCTGCTGCAATATGAGTGCCAATGTTGCTCCAATTAGCCCACCACCGAGAACAATGATGTCAAAATCTGTTTGCTGCTTATGCTGCATTTTACGTCCTTAGCATGCCAATATTCTTATTCAGCAAAATCTGTGAAGGATGAATTCAGACCATAAACCAATTGTTTGGTAAATGACTGTCTGAACGCTGGTATAGCACCCAGAATACTCATCCCTAAACTCTGGCCGTAAGCCAGACCACTATGGGCGTGATCAAACAGTTGAACCAAAGCATGTGTGAAACCTACAACCGCATTCGCATCATAAGCACGTGCTTGTGCATAGTTTCGTGCCAAAATATCATTATCCAGTCTTGCAATATCAAATGAGCCGAATACTACACTTAGTGTTTCTGCATCACGTACACCCAAATTCAGCCCCTGAGCAGCCACGGGATGCATGGTCTGAGCTGCATTACCGATACAGATTACCCGCTGGCTGTAAACACGGCTAAGCTGCCGCAATTGTAGTGGAAAAGTTGCCACATTGCCTATCTGACAAAGCCGGCCAAGACGGTTTCCCAGCACCGTTTGTAACTGCTGATTCATCGTATCCAAATCCATCTGCTGGCGTTGTTTTGCTTCCTGCGGCGTACATGTCCATACCAAACGAAAATCATTTGCATACGGCAATAATGCCAATGGACCGTTAAGGGTGAAACGTTCATAAGCAACAGATTGATTGGGTAATTCAAATTTAAGAGTACTGACCAAGGCCTGTTGCTGATAATCGTAGCTGCGTATCTGAATATCAGGTAAGTCTGCGGCCAAATTACCGCCCTCAGCGAGAATTAGCCATTGCGCAGTAAATATGCGTGTCTGAAACTGGCTCTGGCACTGGATAGAAGCCCAATGTGGCGTTGTATGTATTTTTTCTACCTTAGTCTGCCATTGTACGGGAACCCGAAGTTTAGTCAGTGCTTGTTCACAGGCCTGAACCAATTTCACATAATCAATGGTGGCACCGAGATAAGGCAGATTTATATCCTGAGCTGACAACAGTACTCGACCAAAATGATGCTGCCGCGAGACGTGCACCTTCTGAATGAAAGTAAAAACATCGTCTGGGAGTTCTACTCCAGCATGACGAAATATTTGAATACTGTGATACGACAAAGCCAGTGTACGCTGATCGGTCAATCTGCTGCCAGCGGCACGAGCCTCAAGCAATAATACAGATTTTCCCTGTTGCTGCAACATCAGGGCTGCAAGCATACCCACCGGACCAGCACCGATAATCACAATCGGATAATGTGACAATGGTTGCATGATGCACCCTTTTACAATCAGAAAAACAGATTCTAACGTAATTTACCACTCGATAAAGTAAAAACAGCCATATAAGCATTATCCCTATCTGTACTTGGCATAGATTTTAGTGCAGCAGATTTTTTCTGCTCATTACACATGTGTTTTCTATGGCAGATAAAGCTAATTATCTTATTGATAAATTGAAGTTATGGTCTGGTTTTTTCTTTATTACTAGGAAATGATTATTGTCTACTCGCTTTGCACATGTGCTCAAGGCTAATTAGGTTTAGCCTTTTTTCGCATCAGTACACCACCTATCAGCATAGCCAGCAGTTGAGCGCTAATCAATGTGACTGCTGTCATAAACCAGCCACCACTTTCAAAAGCATGGCCACAAACCAGTGAACCCGTAAAACCACCAGCATAGTAACACATGTAATATAACCCAGAAGCCAATGAGCGGCCTTCTGTGACATTAGCAGATATATAAGTGATGGTGGAAGACTGAGTAATAAAAATACCACTACTCATCACGGCAAGTGCCAAAACAATCATCCACAATGGATGCAATAATGTTAATAATACGCCGAAAATCGACAAACTCATGGCCATTAATACAGTTAGATTAGTTCCAAATTTGATAATCAGACGAGCTGACAACGGCGTAATAATCATACCTATTAAATACACCGCAAATATATTGGCCAGTTGCGAGCTTGAAAGATTATAAGGTGGCTGATCCAAATACAGATTAATATAAGTGAAACATCCAACCAATGAAAACAGTACACAAAAACCTAGTGCACACGCTGCAAGAACGTAACGATTGTGCAGATGATGCCAGAGAGTCTTCATTGCGGTTGAAACCTGTGGCTTAGCTTCAAACTTTTTGGATGCTGGCAAGTTGCGCCAAACCAGTATGCCCCCCAGCAAACTGATGATACCCATTATCATAAATGCATGTCGCCAGCCGATAAATTCAGTGAGATAACCCATCAAAAACCGGCCAAGAAAGCCACCAAGCACTGTACCGGAAACAAAGAAACTCATTAGCCTGATGCGCGGATTGCCACTGAATTCTTCGCCTATATAAGCCAGCAATACTACAGTGATACCGGGAACAGCCAACCCTTGTACAAATCGCAGCCACCAAAGCCAGCTGATGCTATGCACAAAAGACAGCGCCAGTGTTGGGATAGCGATAAATATGATTGAACCAACAATAAACATCTTGCGTCCGAAAGCATCTGAAATCATACCCAGAAATGGAGACATCAATGCGACTGCCAGTATAGTAGCGCCTACGGTTGAGCCTACAGTAGCAGCACTGGCATGAAACTCCTGCATTAGCACAGGCAATATGGACTGCACAGAATAGACTTGCACAAAAGCCAGGGCCCCGATGAGTAATACGGTAAATATGAGAGCAAGATTTAGTTTAGGTTTGGCTAAAGCCGCAGATAAGTCAGACATAATCGATTAAAACTATTCAACTTCACTTATCAATCATGTGAAATCATCAAGATAGGTGAAGCAAAGGGTTATGAATAATGTTTTTTAACCTGAGTTAAATTTTGTGGAATGGTAATTATACCCTTTATATGAAATATTGCTTTTCTGCTTTTCAATAGGTTTGAGAACAACTTTGGATTTTTAGCAGTAATAATTTCACGCATGATAGTAAATAAATTTTCATTCAATAAATATTTTTTTTCATTACATTTAGACTAAATCACTTCAACAACTTTAAAAAGATATTGCTTATATTGGTGTCGTAAGACAAATAGATGTTTTTCAAATGCACAGGTATGGTAATTTTAAATTCATTTATTATAATTATGAGTTGCACTTGTATTACTTGTAAAAATAGAACGAAATATTAATCAAACCTTGATGTATATAACTTAACTTTGAAACTTTACACTAAAATATTCATTTTCAGTTATCACAAATAGCTGACTACATTTTTTTATATTATTAAAGTAGATAGATAAACAAAAATCATTCAGAATAACTAGTATTAAAATTAAATTAATGTCAAAATAAACTTTTTTATGTAATAAAATGCAATTTTGCATCACTCATAAACTTTAACTTTAATCTATGTTTCGCTGCCTGTTGCATCAATGCGGCAGTAATCCTCAGGATCCTTGCATTATGGCAATAAGTTTTTTAGATAAAACCGACCTAAAAATCCTGCAAGTTTTACAAGACAACGGTCGTCTTACCAATGTAGAGCTGTCCGAGCGTGTGGCACTATCGCCCTCACCTTGCCTGCGCCGGCTAAAGCAGCTTGAAGAATCAGGAATCATCCGTCGCTATGCTGCGCTACTAGACCCAAACCACGTTGCACTTGGATTACAGGCTTTTATTCATGTTAGTGTAAACAAGAATAAACAAAAACGAGATGAATTTACTCAAGCAGTGCAAAATTGGCCGCACGTTCTAAACTGTTTTGCCTTAACCGGCGAATCAGATTATATTCTTCAAGCTTTTTTTTCCGATATGAATGCTTTCTCACATTTTGTGTTGGAAACATTGCTGGCCACACCAGGGGTGGAAGATGCCAAATCTAGTTTCGTTCTGAGAGAAATCAAGGCAACGACTTCTTTACCACTGGAACACCTGAATATCAGTTAGTATATGAAAAAAACGATGAGCCAGGCACAATCTGATTAATCAATTATTTCTAAATGTTAAAACAGTTAATATAAAGGCAATATCGAGATTTATGTCTGCCAATGTCTATTCTGATGATGATATCTCCGCCATTTGCCAGCAATGGCTAGAACGGGCAGTAATCGGCCTGAATCTTTGCCCTTTTGCTCGCAGACCATACCAGCTACACAGACTGCGCTTCAGTATCAGCCATGCTAGACATACTGATGCATTTCTTGATTTGCTAGAAAACGAATTACGCCTTTTATTACAGACACCAGCCACTGAAATTGAAACCACATTAGTTATTGAACCAAAATTATTCGCTGATTTTGAGGTTTTCCTCGACGTAGTGGCTCTTGCCGAACAAGTTTTAGAAGATATTGATGCCACAGGCACCATTCAGATAGCACCATTCCATCCAAATTTTCAGTTTGCTGATGAACAAGCTGAAGACATTACCAATTATACAAATCGAAGCCCATATCCAATACTGCATCTGATTAGAGAGAGCAGTATAGATCAAGCTGTGGCCGCCTTTCCTGATGCAGGATCCATTTATGAACGCAACAAAACATTATTGCGCACGATGGGTACGGAAGGATGGTCTAGCCTCGGCATAAAGTATCCGCTACAAAAAAAGCACTGAACAGAGATTACATTTATATAGGCCAGAAGAATATAGGTTAACTAAAGCGCGTCGGTTACAATCTATAGACAACACATCTTAAATATCTTTGATTTAAATTCCTTTTCTCTACTCACTTTTAAAGCAGAAAAAACTTTTCTTCAACCATTTTTTATTTTTGTTGTTAAAATCGCGATTGTTAAAATAAACCACCTTTGTAATGCTTCCGGTATCCCATTTCTCTTCTCTGTCCGCTTTAGCCATTTTGTGCCAAAAAAGTCACATATTGCGCTATATCAGCGCATTTATCGGCTTCTTTATACCTGCTACAGTGCTGGCTGCTGGCTTACCAGCTGATGAACTAAGTCTGTGGTGGTGTCTTCCCTTTATTGGCGTACTTCTTTCCATTGCTGTTAGTCCTTTACTGATACCACATCTTTGGCATCACCATAGTGGCAAAATTATTGCTATATGGTGCTGTATCTTCCTGCTACCACTATGCTGGCAATTCAGTATCATGACATGTGTTTCACTTGTTCTGCATACTCTACTGCAGGAATATCTGCCATTTATGCTACTGTTACTGGCGCTCTATACTCTTTCTGGGGGTATAGTAATTCGGAATAATGGTATTGGCAGTGTTAAATTAAATGTTTTACTTTTAGCAAGCGGTACCGTTCTGGCTGGACTGATGGGAACGACAGGAGCTTCCATGCTACTCATTCGGCCAATACTGCGTGCCAATGCACAGAGACGGTATCGTGTTCATATAGTAGTATTTTTCATTTTTTTGGTGGCTAATATCGGTGGAGGTTTAACACCGCTTGGTGATCCACCCTTGTTTCTGGGCTTTCTAAAAGGCGTAGGATTCCAGTGGACATTTAGTCATATGATTTTACCAGTATTGCTGAATACAGTGCTTTTACTAGTCTTGTTTAGCTGTATAGATAATTGGTTATGGCGACGAGAAGCCAGAATTGAGCCTCTATCACAACCACACAAGTCTACATGGACAATTGAGGGTAAAATCAACTTACTGTTTTTGCTGGCAGTAATAGTTATCATACTATTGTCTGGTTTATGTAAAAATTTTCCAATCTGGCAGTTTTTTGGCATAGAAATTAGCTTAATAGCCTGTATTCGTGATGGTTTACTACTACTGATTACCTTATGCGGACTGAAGTACACTCCATCCGCACTGCGTCAGCAGAATGAATTCAACTGGGCACCAATGCAAGAAGTCGGAAAGCTGTTTATCGGCATTTTTATTACCATTGCACCAGTGATGGCAATATTGCAATTAGGATCAGATGGTCAATTTAAGCCACTAGTCAATTTCATTCACCACAATGGAGCGCCTGTTAATACGCTGTATTTCTGGATGAGTGGTGTTTTATCCGGTTTTCTGGATAATGCGCCAACCTATCTGGTATTTTTTAATCTTGCCGGTGGTGAAGCACAATTACTGATGCTGCAATTTTCTAAAACACTGCTGGCTATTTCCATGGGCTCAGTATTTATGGGAGCACTCAGTTATATTGGCAATGCACCTAATCTGATGATTAAATCAATCGCTGAGCAGCAGCATATCGCCATGCCCAGTTTTTTTGGCTACATGGGTTGGTCTTTAACTATACTTATTCCATTGTTTATTGTAGATACGCTTTTATTTTTTTAATTTATCGAGAAAATAACGGCCTGTAAGGTTAATTTGTTATGCATTTATTGAAATACCTGCAAGCGCAGGGTCTGGGCAGCCGTAAGCAATGTCAGGTGCTGATTAAAGATGCCGCTGTACTCATTAATGGGCAGCTTTGTACCGATGCACGCATGGAGATAGAACCATCGAATGTCAGCAGTCTGCAAATTGACGAAGTGAATCTCCCACCTGTGCCATTGCCCTATTTTTATATTCTGCTAAACAAACCTGCCGACTACGAAACTTCACACAAACCTCAGTTTTATCCTAGTGTATTCAGCATATTACCCGAACCACTGCGCCATCTAAATATGCAAGCTGTTGGCCGGCTAGATGCAGATACCACCGGTGTTCTGATTTTGACCAACGATGGCCAGTTTAATCATCGCTGTACCTCGCCTAAACACAAACTACCTAAAATTTACCAAGTTAGCCTGAAACATGCTGCTGATGAAACTTTGTGTATGAAGTTACAGCAAGGGGTATTGTTACATGATGACAATGAAACTGTACAAGCAGAAAAGGCTGAACTGACCGACTCCCATACCCTGCTGCTTACCATTACTTCTGGAAAGTATCATCAGGTAAAACGCATGGTTGCAGCTGCGGGTAATCGGGTAGTTGCTTTACACCGTAGCGCATTTGGTCCCTGGCAAGCCGAAGATTTACCGGTAGGTGGCTGGCGTTTTTTTCAACCCGATTTCGATAAACTGCAATATGCTCAATACTGATCTTATTTTTCAGCTGATTAACATCATAGGTACTGTAGCATTTGCTGTGTCTGGCTATTTGGTCGGATTTCGTAAAAGGCTAGACATTCTCGGTGTAATAATCGTTGCTTTACTCACTGCAGTGGGCGGCGGCATGATGCGCGATGCCCTTATCGGACATATTCCGATGATATTTAAAAGCAATACCTCATTGTGGACTATTTTTATTACGCTTTTATTATCGTGGTTGTTTCATATTCAGTATCAGCGTCACCGAGTTCTTGCAGTATGGTTTGTGGTAGCAGATGCGCTCGGGCTGGCTGCATTCAGCCTGACTGGTGCCGAAGTCGGCTTAGCATTGAAATTAAACTGGTTTGGCGTAGTCACCTTAGCCTTTGTTACTGCAGTGGGTGGCGGGATTCTGCGTGATATTTTAGTCAATGAAGTCCCGATCATTTTGCGTAGTGACATCTATGGAACTATAGCAATATTACTCGGGCTGCTATTATGCATATTGAATCATTGGAATATGGTTACACCACTGAGCATTAATGTGTTGTTTATCAGTGGTGTCATCAGCCGTTTAATCGTTTATCGCTACAACATCACCTTGCCCGGATTTCAAAAAAAGAAAAATTACAAAATATAACAAAAATACATGAACTTTCTCTGCAAAAAACAGTCTAAGTCATTAAGATGATATCCATACGCAGCAACAAGCGTATAACCTCAAGATTTCAAATGCTTTTTAGTATTCTCTTGTCGAAACATTATTTTGGCCCTCTGCTGCTTCTCCCCTTGGCACAGAGGGTTCTTTTTATCTGGAGTGTATTTAATTCATCTACCAGCAATCCTTCTAATCAAGATATCCCCATTTTTATCAAATAAATAACAGCAAGCTGCAAAACTCTTCACAGGTGAGCGCTGTTTAACAAACTCAATCCAAACCTCTTTAACGCCTAAGTTCATCATACCATGCTAGTTATTTTTCGCTAAAATGCCGAGTGCAATTCGCAAAAGCTACCATTAAACCGTAAAATAGTTTAAATATTGCTGTTTTTTTTGCTTGAAATCTTATTTTTCAACGCTATGTACAGTAAAGTTAAATTTAATATTCAAGATATGAAAGTATCCAAATAATGGACAATCGAAAACTACGATACATTGCTTCAGCTGTCATCCTCAGCCTTACCTTGAGCCCTTTAGCAGAAGCCAAACGCATTGGAGGCGGAGGAAACCGTGGTATGTCACGATCCAGCTATTCCAGCACGTATAGCAGCCCTTCCTACCAGTACAACCGCAGCAATTATGCAAATTCTTCGTCTAGCCGTCTAGGAGGAGGTAATAATGCAGGTATGTCACGCTCTTATTCAAATTCTGGACGCAATGATTACCGATACGGTAATAATCAGAATGGTTACGCCAATCAAGCTCAGCCTCGTGGAAACAGTACTGCACGAGTCATTGGTGCCGGTGTTGCTGGAGCAGCAATTGGTGCATTAGCCGGCCATGCTATGGCAAACCACAACCAGCAGCAACCTGCTACCACCAACGCTACCCCTGCAAGTGATTACAATAATGCGGCTAATAATGTTGATAATCAGACCATCCCTGAGGCTAATCAGCAGACACAAATGGCGCAGCCAGAGAAAAAAAGCGGGTTTAGCTGGCTATGGCTTCTCATTATTGTGATTGGCGGAGTCTATTTGTATCGCCGTTTTGCAGCAAAAAAAAATAATCAGGGCAATATACCTTACAATACTCAGCAAAACAGCAATCATTTCGGCACTCAGAACAATAGCAGTAATAGTGCCCGTACCAACATATTTGGTCAAAATCTAAGCAACAATAGCTCTGTCATGCCAAACAATTTTTCGGGTATGGCTGATGGCAGCAATACTGAAGCATTTCTTCGCTTTGCACGGCAACGTTTTAATCATGTGCAATCCATGAATAATGCCTCGAATCTGGAAGAAATTAGACGCTACTTTACACCTGAAATGTTTGCCGCCATCCGCGACGATATTATCCAGAATCAGGATACGGCCGAATTCAGCGACCTCAATGCCGAACTGGTAGACAGCACACAGGAAAATGGTCAGTACATTGCCAGCGTACGCTTCAGTGGACTAGTCAGTGAAAATCTGGGCAGCCCTCAGCGACCGTTCAGCGAAGTCTGGCATTTTGTCAAACCGCTTAGTAATCAGCAAGAATGGTTAATAGCCGGAATTCAGCAGGATTAATTGAGAACATTGCGTAAGATAAATTACGCCGTTTAAGAAAAAAGCACTGATTAAATCAGTGCTTTTTTATCATAAAGCTTTGCGAATATTAAGACCAGTACTGAAAGTCCGTTTAGGAGAGGGTTCGAAATAACGGCCATTACTATCATTGACAATCACCGAACCAGCGTAACGTCGATTAAACAGATTATCAACACGTGCGTAGCTGCTTAATGTCCAGCCTCGATAAGCCCATTCATAACCAATATTGGCAGATGCCAGCGCATAACCAGGGGCATGATCCGTATTGCTGTCATTAACGTATATTTTATCCATATAACGAACATCCATACCACCTTGCCATCCTTGCTTCGGTTGCCATTGCAAACCAAAATACAATTGATTCTGTGCTACTCCCGGTATTTTATTTCCCTTACGCACAGCAACTGCTTTTCCTAGCGCCGGTATATCACTATCAAATTTGGCATCAATATATGAGTAGCTAGCCCGCGCCTCCAAATTTTGCCACAGTGTTTTCTGCCAGCCTAACTCTGCGCCATATCTTTTGGTACGGTCAGCATTACGAAATGTACTACGGCC
Source organism: Snodgrassella sp. B3088 (assembly GCF_026535815.1). Taxonomy (NCBI): domain Bacteria; kingdom Pseudomonadati; phylum Pseudomonadota; class Betaproteobacteria; order Neisseriales; family Neisseriaceae; genus Snodgrassella; species Snodgrassella sp. B3088. The sequence continues at coordinate 41,878 of NZ_JAFNPG010000008.1, read as the reverse complement.
TCCGGCTGATACAGCTGAGACTATATCGTTATGTGACTCAGTGTGAAATGCTGTTGCAGAAAATATTCCCCATTGCTGGTCAAATTTCAGTCCTGCTTCAATAGTATCGCTGGTAGAAGGCTTAAGATTGAAATTAAAACCGGCCATACTATCTGGCCGATAAGCCATTTCAGTAAAAGTAGGCGTTTCAAAACCTTTGCCATAGGCAATATAAGCAGCCGCATCATCCCGGAAATCCCAGCCTAGCGAAATACTGGGCAATAATTTATGGTAACGCAGTGCTCCACTATCATCGCCATTAGCTAGATAATGATCCTGCGTTTTAAAATGTACGTTACTATAACGCAAGCCTCCATCCACATGCCATTTCGGCACAAAACGCCACGAAAACTGCATATATGGGTCGAGATTCCATAAAGTATTGTACTCATCCCGACGCAATTTACCCTTCACCCCCAGATGGCTGCCGTTAAAATTATTGTATCCTTGCCGGTCTTCATTCTCACGGTCAAATGCCACTCCCCCAATAAGAGTGAGATTGGGCAAAGTGTTTTTGTTTAGCCAACGCAAATCGGCTCCATAATAATGTCGGGTAAAATCAATCACGCCTCCTGCGTGCTTAGGAGCGGTTTGCGCCTTGGCCGGAATCGACTGATATTGCACTACATGACGACGGCCGGCATAAACCATTGCATATAGACTATTATGCTCATTAATGGGTTTATCCCAAGTTAAACCAGTCTGGCTTTGGTCAATTTCCTTACGCATGTTGTAATCCCTGACATTTTGAGCAATCTGGCGCGGATTCTCCTGCCATTGTTCACGTGTCAGTCCGCCGGGATCAGCCGCTCTGATGCGTACCTGATTCAGCACCCAATTCAGCGTACTGCCATCATTCAGATTCCATGTAAATTTAGCATTATTCAGTACCTTCCGTGCATCGCTGTGCTCGCGATATCCATTGGTATCAAAATAATTAGAGCTGATATTATAGGCTGGTAGGTACGCTGATTCACTCCCACTCTGCAACTGAAATGAAGTTTGCTGCTTAGCAAAACGACTGGTATTGAATCCAAGACTAACACTGGGCTTACCTTCGCCTTCACGGGTAGTTGCCAGTATTGTTCCTCCTGAGGAGTTCCCATACAGAGATGAAAAAGGACCACCAAGCACTTCTATTTTATCTAAAGAGTTCAAATCTATATTAGAAGTCTGCCCTTGCCCATCTGGCATAGAAGCTGGAATACCATCAACGTATATGCGAATACCACGCACCCCAAATGTTGAACGCGCGCCAAAACCACGCATCGAAATTTGCATATCCTGAGCATAATTTTCCCGTTCCAGAGCTTGTAAACCCGGAATCCCTTTTAGGGCATCGGAAATATTCGTTTTAGGTGTATCAGTTAGCGCTCTGGCATTAACGGTATGCACAGATGCTGCTGTATCCAGCCACGATGCATGCGTGCGTAAAGCAGTTACTTCTATATCTGGCAACTGCGCATTATCTTTATCTTCTGCATAAACAACAGCAGGCAACATAGACAGGGACAAAACCAATTTCTTCAAGTGTGTGTAAGACATAATTATCAAATGTTGGAATAAGTAATATATATAAAAAGCAAATTTTTCAAACAAATATTATTTGTAAATATTTACTTCCTAAATCAAAGATACATAAATATAACAGAAATATTTATACATTCTGAAATAGACATAAAATAAGCAGCTATTTATCTGTAAATATTGACAAAAATAATAATCAAAGCAAAAAAATATTTAAAAAATATTAATAACAGCAGCTTATCAGTAAACATTGATTACTCAAGCTACTAACTGTTCTCACTCACACCTGAAGTTTTTTCTGCACAGACTGCATCTACAATATCAGCTAATAAAAAAAGCTGCCGGTTTGTACCAGACAGCTTTGTATACATTCACAAACCGCTACAATAATGGGCCGACGAGACGCACAGAATTTTCAACTAGTCCCCACCATTTGGAACGCGCCTGCCATGCTTTAAGTTCAATATACTCACAATCACGTAGATAGCCGTTTTGTAAAGCAACAATCGTTTCCGTCATACCTTCATCATAAATGGCCAGACTAATTTCCATATTCAGATAAAAACTGCGCATATCCATATTAACCGTTCCAAAAAGCGTGTAATCACTGTCAACAGTTAGTGTTTTAGCATGCAACAAACCACCTTTAAACAAAGCAATTTTAACACCGGCCTGAAGCAACATCGGATAATAAGCTCGAGAAGCATATTTAACCAGTTTCGAATCTACAGCCTCAGGTACAATCAGGGTTACTTCCACCCCTCGAGTAGCTGCTGTAGTCAGTGCCAGTAGCAAAGCATCATCCGGTACAAAATATGGGGTTGTAATCATAATCCGGCGTGTCGCGGCATGAATAGCGTTCACAATCGTGTCATAAATGACCGGACTTCCCTGTTCAGGTGCTGATGGAATTACCTGTACTACCACTCCGGTCTTTTCTTTTTGTGCAACCTGCAAATTTTGCATTAGAGCTTGTTTGCCATAGCTGTCTACCCATTGCTGTACCTGCATCAAATTAGATTCGGTCTCTACAGCCATATCACCGGCAAACACAGCAGCTAGTGGCTGAACCAAACTGCCTTTACAGCGCATCATCACATCCACCCACTGCCCGACACCAGCATTCTTTTTAAAAAACCGAGGATCCACCAGATTAAAACTACCGGTATAGCCAATTTTCTGGTCGATTACTGCAATCTTGCGGTGATTACGCAAATCAGCACGGACAAAAAATGTACGCCACAGCTGTATAGGTAACGCTTCTGTCAAAGTAATACCAGCACTGCGTAATCGCCGCGGCCAGTCACTACGCCAGAATCTAGCGCTGCCAATACTGTCCACCAGCATACTGGTCACTACACCTCGTTGAGCAGCCGCCATAGCATCATTCAGCAAATCGACAATTACACCCTGAGGATCAACAATATAAAAAGCCAGCAGGCAGCTCGTTTTGGCCTGCTGAATATCGTGGCGGATAGCAGAAATAATTTCCTCATCATGTGTCAGCAAAGTTAGATGATTGTACTCAGTAGCCTCAAAACCAGTTTTGTCTGCTGCAATCAGGCTGATTCCATGATAACGCTCATTCAGACCACTACAAGCATGCTGATTGAAATCATGCAGATAGGTATCACTGAATTTATGATAAAACTTCACCAGTTCCCGCTGGCGCCGCAATCGGCGCGAACCTAGTCTGGGTTCACCAATCAGCAAATAGGCCACAGCACCAACAAGAGGAAACGCCATCAGCATTAATATCCAAGCAACAGAAACACCTGTATTCCGCTGGTGATACAACACTCGTACCATCAGAACAGTCACCACCACCACGTGTAAAACAACAAAAATTTCTGCCCAAGGAATATTGTGTAACATAAAAGCTGACCTGTTGTTCTTAAACACAAAAAAAGATTAATTATAAAAATAAAGCAACAAAGAATGAATACGCAAATAAAATAACAGCCAGACAAAAATCTGGCAGGTACCGGAATCATCACTTCCTGTGCCTGCCTATACATTAAGGTAATTTAGCTGAAAACTGTATGAGCCCCGTAGTTGTCAGTATCTAGTGATGACTAAATCTGATGATATGGAGCTGACAAATTATGTACTGCTTCTACAGCAAACTTTACCATTTCTGGATCAGTATATTGATTAATTCCATGTCCTAAATTAAACACATGACCGCTACCTTTACCATAATCGGTCAGTAAACGACGCACTTCACATTCAACACTTTCAGAATTACCAAATAATGCCAACGGGTCAAGATTTCCCTGCAAAGCTACTCGATCACCAGCTAACTCACGTGCCCGATGTAAATTTACAGTCCAATCCACCCCCAGAGCTTCGATTTCCAAATCAGCCAGCTGGTCAAGCCACTGCCCACCGCCCTTAGTAAACACAATTACTGGTACTTGCCGGCCATCTGCTTCTCTATGCAAGCCAGAAATCACCTGTTGCAGATAGCGTAAATCAAACTCCTGAAAGGCTGCATCACTGAGAATACCGCCCCAAGTATCAAAAATCTGCACAGCCTGAGCGCCCGCTCTGATTTGCTCATTCAAATAAAGACTAACCGATTGTGCATTGATATCCAGAATATGATGCAATAACTGCGGCCGCTGGTACATCATAGTTTTTAATAAACGAAAATCTCGGCTACCGCTACCTTCAACCATGTAGCAGGCCAATGTAAACGGGCTACCACTGAAACCAATCAATGGCACACGTCCGTTTAAAGCCCGCCGAATACTGTTTACAGCATCAAACACATAGCGCAACCGCTGCATATCCGGTACATGCAACCGCTGTACATCTTGCTCCTGCCGAAGCGGATTCATAAACTTAGGCCCCTCACCTTCCACAAAGTGCAAGCCCAGACCCATGGCATCAGGTACAGTCAGAATATCTGAAAAAAGTATCGCCGCATCCAGTGCAAAGCGTTCCAGTGGTTGCAATGTGACTTCTGTAGCCAGCTCGGTATTATGGCATAACGCCAGAAAACTACCAGCCTTGGCGCGAGTAGCGCGGTATTCAGGCAAGTAACGTCCAGCCTGACGCATCAGCCATACTGGCGTGTACTCGACTGGCTGTTTCAATAAAGCTCGTAAAAAAGTATCGTTATGTAAAACTGCCATAATCTACCTCAGGCAGTCAGCAAAAAATGTACTGACTGCCTGTAAAATCAAAATAAAAAATTACAACTCATCATCATTACTGATACTGGACAGAATCTGAGTACGCTGCTCTTCTGCGGCCTCATTTTCACCCGATTGCTCCAGCACTTTTGCCAGCAATAATCTGGTCACATTATTGCTTTTCGCTTGCAAGCTCGCTTCTAAATAATTTTTCGCCTTACCCCATAATTGCTGCTGGTAGCTCATCTCACCCATCAGCAATAACAAATCCGCATTCTGTGGCTCCTGTTGTAACCACTTATCCGCTGCTATCATATTTTTTTGCTGTTCTTTACTGCTCAAATACTGATTAGCGTGATTAAAAGCTGGTAACAATGCAGCATCATGACTACGTGGATAATATTTCTTTACCCATTTCACAGCCTGTGTGTACATCCCTAGCTGTAAATACTTTTCTACTATATCTGCACTCAACAAGCTTTCTTGTTCGTCCACTGGTATTGATTTAAGACTATTTTTCAGTTCAACAGGATTTTTGGCTTCAGCCAGTAATTGCCGGTAAGCCCAATATCTATATTGCTGCTGTTCACTATCACTTAATGCACTTGCACGGCTCAGCTTATCCACTTGCTGCAATACTCCTCGTGCATCATGCTGATCCCAGTCATAGCGTAGTTGTAGTTTCACAAGCTGAGTTAAATTCGGATTGATTTTGGCCGCAGCATCCAATGCACTCTTTGCCTGCTGCTCATTGTGCTGAGCCAGAGCTGATTGACTAAGCAGCAGATAACGTGAGAGTTGCTGTTTTTCGGGCAGCTTGGCCACCTCGTTTAAATAGCGGTCTCGAGTACTCATATCATCCATTTGGTCTGCACTGTGAGCAGCCAGCAATAAAGCCAGTGATCGGCTATGCTGACCCTGTTTATTGCGCAGCACTCGTTCAGCCTCTCGGGCAGCAAACTGATAGCGTCCTTCAAAATAAGCCAAACCAGCATGATTCAAGGCCGTTTCAACCTGATGGCGCTGATGATTTATGCGCCAATGTTGCCAATGGCCGGGGAGATGCACAAAACCCATAACAATGCGCAGCAAAATATACAGCATTACCACCGTCAAAAGCACCATACCGATAAAGAGCTGCAGATTAATCCGTATCAACGTCTGTTCTACGACAATATAAACATCACCACTGTAATACTTGGCACCCAGTACCACAGCTACAGCCACTATAAATAGTATAATCAACCATAACAAAGATCTCATAATGAATGTTCTCCCTGCACGGCAGAAGCTGCTGTTGCATTTTTAGCGCTTTCCGCACTGGCTGCTTTTGCTGAATGAGTTTCGGGCACAGCAGAAGCACTGCTGGCACTAGAAGCACTAAAATCTGGCAACGCAGTTGACATATCCATACCAGCCTGATGCTGATAATCTCGCACTGCTGCCAAACTTGCAGAAAGATTACTGTCCTGATTGGTCTGAACATTCAACATTTTCAGTTGAGACAGCTCTTTAAGCCAAGATTGTGTCGCCGCAGAGCTACCATCAAAATACTGTTTAACCGTGGCCTCGGCTGTGTTCAAATCAGCGGCATAAACCTCACTACGCCGCTGAATCAGCGCAATACGCGCATCCAACAAACGCAGACGTAGATTTTCTCGTACAAAATAAATTTGTTCCGGCGACATTAACATCGAATCATTATGATTAATATGCCGAACTTCTACCATACTACTTAGCGAATGCAGTGTAGCTTGCCACGTACGCTGCCACCATGATGCATTTGGATTAATAGTTGCCGTACCAGAAGAAACATTGGGTTGCAACTGATTATCAACGACTAGAGGTAAGCCTGCAACGCCAGATTCCAGACGATTTAGACGGAGAGAGGCACTGGCCACATCAAGATATGGACGACCTTTCAAGTTTTCGAGATCACTGCTGATGGCTTTTTTAATTGGCAGTAACTGAGGTTGGTCAAAACGTGCCAAACGACTATCCAGATTTTCCAGCACATTTACAGCCACCGGAACATTCCCCGATATCAGCAACTGCTGCGCAGCCAGATTTAGTGTAGCCTCAATCTCATCAACCAGCCAATCAGTACGGCTTTTTACCAGCTCCTGATAAGCACGTGTCAGACGATCAACATTTTCACCCTGCGTTTTCTGCTGCGTTTGCAAATCTTGCAATTGCTTACTCAATTCATCAACCCGTGCCAAACTTGTTTCCACTGTAGCTGCGGTTTTACTGGCACCAATACCTGCATTTTCGATTTTCTGATCAAATTGAAGTTGCTGATTTTTCAGCAGATTTTGCCCCTCAACGAATAAAAATCCACTGGCACCCAATGCCAGTATCGACAGTACCAAAGCACCCAGTGCTATTCCCTTACCCGTACCAGATACTTGTTTCACTGCAGCTGGCCGGCTGGTTTCTTGAGGTACAGACATTCCTGATCCTGTGTTGTTTTTTTGAAAATCTTTAGTTTGATGGGTGCCGGCTTTTTGTTTATCTGAAGGTTCAGCTGCCGCGGATGTAGTCGATTCAGGAGGTACACGCACTTCACCTTGTGTATTCACCAACAATGGCTGCTTACCTTGTTCCGGAGACTGACCAGACTGCGTATCTTGTTGTTCACTCATTCGGTATACTCCCTGCACGATAATTGGGACAACAGCTCAGCAGAACAACTATCACACTGTACTGTCTGAATGCAAAATTTCCAATCCACGCTGTAAATCCGATACCAGCATCGTAGCGACATCATAACTCGACAGCGCTGCTTCCACACGTGGATGGTGAACTAAGTATAACAAGCTTTTGCCAATTGCGTACAAATCTGGCGGCATCTGCGAAAACCACGCATTTACAGCAGCACTTGTCGTCATATAAACAGCCTTTAAACGCTTTTCTTCAAGTGGCTGCCTCAATACAGACCAATTAAGCAGCTGTGGCTGGCGCTCATATACTTCAGCCAGATCAACCTGCCAACCTTGCTGACCTAGCTTGTCAACCAGCAATTCGCGACCGCCAACACCCCTAATCAGCATCATCCTTCCATTTTGCTGATGCCATATGGCTAAACGTAAAACTGCTTCACTATCATTGCCATCAAGCGGATAAACAACCTGTTTAAAACCAGAAGCAATTAACACTTTTGCTGTAGCTGCGCCTACAGCCACATGCACTACATTATCAGACTGAACAAGATATTTGGCAGCAATGTGCACTGCGCTAGGGCTGACCCACACAATGACATCTTGTTTCAAGCTGCGCTCAGCCAGCTGCTGCAAGATATCATCAAAAGGTAGCAACTGCTGATACTCCATTAATAATGGCTGCCATCCAGCACGAATACAGCTTTCTATATCAGCAGCCGCAGCCTGTCGCGGACGCATCAATACAATGCTGGGATGAGTAATCATTGACCGGACAGCACTTCATTAATCAAGTCTCTGGCGCCCAAACTGGCTAATTTTTGTGCCACGTTTAAACCCAGTTGTTCCGCATCACTCATAGAAGCCTGCGCGCTAGCACGCAGCACCGTTTTTCCATCAACAGAAGCAACCAAACCAAACAATTCAAGCGTACCAGAGCTTTCAACACAATAAGCAGCCAGAGGGACTTGACAGCTACCACCCAAAAACTTTGCCATGGTTCGTTCTGCCGTCACACAAGCCGCTGTAACTGCATGATGAAGAGGCTGCAATAAGTGTAATAAATCAGTCCGGTGAGAAGCCACCTCAATTGCCAGTGCACCTTGACCAGCCGCAGGTATGGAAATTTCAACCGGCAAAATGCTACGGATACGATGATCTAAACCCAAACGTTCCAAACCAGCAGCAGCAAGAATAATAGCTGCATATTCTTGTTTATCTAATTTACTGAGGCGGGTCTGCACATTACCGCGCAAAGGTTTTATGTGTAAATTCGGATAGTGCAACCGAAGCTGAGCTTCGCGGCGCAGACTAGATGTGCCAACAATGGCTCCTTCTGGCAATTCCGACAGATGGGCATACTGTTGTGAAACAAAAGCATCAAAAGGATTAGCCCGCTCAGTTATAGCAGCCAGAACAAAACCTTCTGGCAACTCCATAGGTACATCCTTAAGTGAATGAACCGCAATATCGGCGGTTCCTGCTTGCAATGCCCATTCCAGCTCTTTGATAAACAGTCCTTTACCACCTATTTTAGACAAAGACTGGCTTAGTATCTGGTCACCCTTTGTCGTCATACCTTGAATAGTGATAGATATATTAGGATAAAGCACCTGCAAACACTGCTGTATGTGTCGTGCTTGCCACATAGCCAGTGCGCTTTCACGACTAGCAATGACCAGATTATTTTTTTTCATACCAAGACACATAAAACCAAAAAATTAAAATATAAATTTTAGCATTAACTGTAGATTAAGCTGCATTTACTTACACAACCCAATATGTATTCAAAGTCAAGCTTCAGTACGTAACAATAACTCATCAACCAGACTACTTACACCAGCTTGAGCAGATGCACGAATGATTTGTATATTCTGCAACCCTTCAAGTGGTTGAGGATCAACCAGAAAAATTTCTGCAGATCGTGCCGCATAGTGAAACAGACCTGCAGCCAAATATACTTGCAAAGATGTGCCAACAATGATAACTATATCAGCACAACGCATTAGCTGAATGGCAGAGTCAATCATCGGCACAGTCTCTCCAAACCACACAATATGCGGCCGCATCTGGAAGCCATGATTATCCTTATCTTCCAGCGTCTGATCTGAAAAACAATCGACAATATAATTTTCATCAACACTACTTCTTGCTTTTAAGAGTTCACCATGTAAGTGTAGTACATGACTACTACCAGCACGCTCATGCAAATCATCTACATTCTGCGTGATAATATTAACATTGTATCTTGTTTCCAGATTTTTTAATGCTAGATGAGCCGTATTAGGTTGAGCTCTTAGCAACTTCCGCCTTAAACGATTATAAAATTCTAATACTCGTTCAGGATGGCGCTCAAAAGCCTCAGGTGTAGCAATATCATCAATTTTTTCACCATCCCATAATCCACCATGATTACGGAAAGTCTGCAAACCACTTTCTGCACTGATGCCCGAACCTGTCAACACAACAATTTTATGCCGGCCTACAGATGAAAACTTACTCATATGTGCACAAAAGCTTTAATTGCAGCTTTTAGTCTTTGCAAGCCAGTCTGCAAATCAGTATCAGTCAATAGCAGACTAGGTGCAAAACGTAAGACATTATTACCTGCCACCAAAACCAGCAAGCCATGCTGCAAAGCCAACTGCATTAATTGCGCAGCCCGTCCTTTGTACTTATCAGACATCACACAACCAAGCAATAAGCCCTGTCCTCTTACCTGAGCAAACACACCAGATGCATCAGATAATTCCTGCAAACCTTTCTTCAATTTTTCACCTTGCCGCAAAACATTCTGCAAGGTCTCAGGCGTATTTATAATATCAAATGCCGCACAGCCCACCGCACACGCTAGCGGATTACCACCAAAGGTACTGCCATGACTACCAGGCGTAAAACTGCGGCCAACACCTTCTGTTGTCAACATAGCACCTATAGGAATCCCACAACCCAGTGCTTTAGCAGCTGAAACAATATCCGGCCGGATATCATAATACTGATGTGCAAACAACTTACCGGTACGTCCCATCCCCGTTTGCACTTCATCGAGAATCAACAAAGCTTGATGACGATCACAGGCACGACGAGCCGCCTGCAAAAAAGCTTCAGTTACAGGCAATACACCACTTTCACCTTGAATCGGTTCAATAACTACCGCACAGGTTTTATCATTGACCGCTGCATCAATAGCAGCAACATCATTAAACGGAATATGCCGGATACCAGCAGGCAAGGGCGCAAAATCATTACTGTATTTGGGTTGACCGCCTACAGAGACAGTAAAAAGCGTACGACCATGAAATCCATTAATACAAGCAATTATTTCGTGTTTTCCTGTATCAGGAAAATGGTCACGCGCATATTTTCGGGCCAGTTTAAAAGCAGCTTCATTGGCTTCTGCGCCAGAATTACAAAAAAATACTTGCTCAGCAAATGTGTGTTTTACCAGACGCTCAGCCAAATTCTGTGCCGGTTGGGTGGTATAAATATTGGAAATGTGCCATAACTTATGTGCCTGTTCCATCAACGCATTAATCAGAAGCGGATGGCAGTGACCCAAAGCATTTACAGCAATCCCACCTGCTAAATCTATGTATTCCTGCCCATTATCATCCCAAACACGGCTACCTTCAGCACGAATAGGCAGCATAGGTGCAAAACTAAAATTCGGTGTTAAATAATTATGCATATTTCTCTCTATTAATATATACATTTATCATAATCAGAAGTCATCAAGTTCTGCTATCTCAATGTATCATAAACCTGATGAACAAATAAGAAAACATACCAACAACTGATTCAGTAAAGATTAACCTGAATAAAATATTAGTTTGAGAATAAGCTTATAGAAAGCAAAGAGATAAAATGCGAACATTTTTCAAATTCCTAAACTTATATGTTCAGCATTAATCATAAGTTTTATGCAAAAAACTATTTAGATAACTAATTTCCATAACATCTATCAAGACAAAAACCCTCATCAAAATAGACAGAAAAATTAATCATAACTCATTAAAATTTGAAATAAATATCAAATTTGAAGTACCAAATAAATCATAATTCTTATATGTTATTCATAAAACCAGAATAACTCTTATAGCTAAATTCTTAAAACTAAAAACAGATTTATTAGTCAATTACAAAGGTTTGAACTAGTGCATTTTTAAAAGAATATTCTGAAGAAATTGTTTATTTATCACTACCGTGTTCAGAATTACCTTGATTATAAATCTAAGACTGGAACAAATAAGGGAAATATTCGATCAGAAACTTATAAATACTTTTTATAAAAAGCCGAAAAATCATAAATCCACAAACTATTTTTTCAATTAACCTATGGCTTCAGTATAAATCGGCTATTACTAATTTCTAATGAACCTTATTTGTAATAGTACTCAGCAATTTAGCTTCAAAATAATTACTAGCATTTTGCACAAAATAAATATAAGAGGTTGATTTAAAGCAGTCTACTTATAAAAATACAGATTTCACATTTGGCGCAAACGATTAATTCGATTATCCAACGTTGGATGGGTGCTAAACAAAGAGTCATCCGATTCACTGGCAATTCCCAGAGCAGACATACCAGTCGGCAACTGACTGGTTTCACCTTTTAACCGCTGCAAAGCAGCGATCATTTTTGGTGCACCCACTAAACGTGCTGCACCTGCATCTGCCCGATACTCACGCTGACGGCTAAACCACATCACAACTAGACTGGCCAAAAAACCAAATATAATCTGCAAAATCAGACTTATTGCAAAGTAGGCTCCCTGAGACACTTCTCCATTTTCATCTCTGGACATAACATCTGCAATACGGCGTGCCCAGAAAAACACAAATGTATTTACCACACCCTGTAACAATGTCATTGTCACCATATCACCATTACCAATATGTGCCATTTCATGAGCCAGCACAGCTTCTACTTCATCCTGAGACATACCATGTAACAAACCAGTACTCACCGCGACCAGTGAGCTATTTTTAGTAGCACCAGTCGCAAAAGCGTTGGGCTCTGGAGAATCATAAATCGCCACTTCCGGCATAGTAATATTCCACTGATTTGCCAGCCGGGCTACAGTGTTTAGTAGCCATGCCTCTGCAGCACTTTGAGGTTGACCGATTATCTGACCATCGACCGAAGCAAGAGCTAGCGATTTTGACATCAACAAAGAGATAAACGAACCGGTAAAACCCACTACAGCTGCCACTAACAACAAACTGCTGGTCGTATTACTGTTAAGCCTAATACCCAAAAATGCACATAAGATGTTCAGAACAATATTAATAACGATAATAACGGCTAGATTTGTAGCAATAAACAATAAAATGCGTTTCACATTATGCCCTTTTAATTTCTGCAGAATTTAATCAGCACAATATAATATTGACATATAAAAATCTAAATACCAAACTTGAAACAAACAGTTTATAAATCAGAAGTCACAAACAAAAATTATCATATAAAATTAAAGAAATGATTTAATTCACGAATTCAACTTTGAAAAGCGACATTCTGTATAGAGAAAGAAACATTCAAGTCAAAAGAATATAGCGATGATTAAAACAGACTAATCCCTAAATACGTACCTCTCCATGTCCCAAAACAATCCACTTCTGGCTGGTTAACCCCTGCAACCCTACTGGACCTCGTACATGGATTTTATCAGTAGATATACCAATTTCCGCCCCTAGACCATACTCGTAGCCATCTGCAAAACGAGTAGACGCATTCAGCATAACGCTAGCAGAGTCTACAGCACGCAGAAAAAGCTGAGCATGTAGTAAATCATTGGTTACAATACTATCAGTATGATGGCTGCCAAAATGATTTATATGCTCTATAGCGTCTTCAATATTGTCTACTACCTTTATAGACAGAATTGGAGCCAAATATTCAGTAGACCAATCTTCCTCAGTAGCCGGTAAAACATCATCCTTCAAAATCTGCACAGTTTGCGCACAACCACGTAATTCAACATTTTTCTCAGCATACTTTTGCTGTAGTAAAGGCAATAACTTTTTTGCTTGGCTAGTATGAATCAATAAGGTTTCCATAGTATTGCAAGTACCATAGCGCGAAGTCTTCGCGTTTACAGCTATATCAATTGCCATTTCTGCAGAAGCGGAAGCATCAATATAGACATGACAAATACCATCAAGATGTTTGATTACCGGTATCCGCGATTTTTCCTTCACTCTTTGCACCAGTCCTTTACCGCCACGTGGAATAATCACATCAATATATTCCGGCAGATTAAGCAGCACATCAACACCTGCCCGATCAGTCTCAGTAATCAGATTAACAGCTGCTTGGGGTATTCCAGTTTCAATCAAAGCAGAATTGATGACAGCAGCAATAGCTTTATTGCTATTAATGGCTTCACTCCCGCCGCGTAATAAACAACTATTACCTGCTTTCAGACATAAAATCGCCGCATCCAGCGTCACATTCGGGCGTGATTCATAAATCATGCCAATTACACCAAGCGGAACACGCATTTTACCAACCGTGATACCACTTTGCAGAGTTCTAAAATCATCCATTTCACCTACTGGATCAGGCAGTGCAGCAACCTTATGAACACCTTCAATCATCGCATCAATACTACGATTGCTCAGATGCAGGCGATCAAGTAAAGCAGCATCCAATCCCTGCAAACGTGCTGCCTTCATATCCGCTTCATTGGCTGCAAGAATCAGGTGCTGTTGTGCAGCTAGATTATTAGCAATCAGCATTAAAGCCTGATTTTTCTGTGCAGCAGAAACTCTAGTCAGAGAATAAAAAGCCTCTTTAGCTGCTTTAGCCGTTTCAGTAATATATTCGGTCAATTCCACGTGAATTTACTTTCCAGAAAAAAACACTAAAATCATTCTTATTCTCATATAAAATCACAAAGAATACATTTACCCAATTACAACTACCCTTGCATATACCCTGAAATCCACATGATAGGTAAAAATTATCAGGCTAATAGAACCCTGCACACATAATAGAACTAATCAATATGTGTATCGGTAGAATCCTTAAAATTGGTTTGTGGCCTCAACACTATTAAGTGGTCAACAGCACCAATGGCATTGGTATCCTTACCTGGATAATCAAGTTCAGTCAAAAAATGGCGAATACAATTCAGACGGGCTCGTTTTTTATCATCGGATTTAATAACCGTCCAGGGTGCATCACCGGTATGCGTATGAAAAAACATATCATTCTTAGCTGCCGTATAATCATCCCAGCGATCCAGAGACTGAATATCAACAGGCGAAAGTTTCCAGTGTTTCAACGGGTCGTCACGACGAGAAATAAACCTACGCAACTGCTCTTCTCTAGAAACAGAAAACCAAAACTTAAACAGATAAATCCCGCTGTTGACTAACATACGTTCCAATTCTGGTGTTTGACGCATAAACTGCAAATATTCATGTGGCTGGCAAAAACCCATTACTCTTTCCACACCAGCACGGTTATACCAAGATCGATCGAAAAAAACCATCTCACCACTTGTCGGCAAACGCTCAATATAGCGTTGAAAATACCACTGCCCTTTTTCAGTTTCAGTCGGTTTTTCCAGCGCTACAACTCGGGCACCGCGCGGATTGAGATGTTCCATAAATCGCTTGATTGTCCCCCCTTTACCGGCAGCATCCCGACCTTCAAATAAAGAGACAATTTTCTGACCAGATTCCTTAACCCAGTTTTGCACTTTCAACAGCTCAATTTGCAATCTGGCTTTCTCACGCTCATAAGTAGCCCGCCGCATCCGAGTGCGGTATGGATAACTAGCCGGCAAAGGTGCTGAAGACGAATCTTCATCGGAATGTTTTCCTCGATACTCCAGCACACTTTTTTCAAAAACATTTAATTTAGTGTCTTTATCCTGATTGTTCACTTCAGAGGATTGTTCAGGCTTTAGTATCTGCTCACTCATATTCTTCCTTTCCTATATGGCTCAGAGTAAGCCAAATTTTCATTTTAAGAAATGTGATAATCTGTATAAGTATTGTAACTCAATGTACACTCTGCTTACCAAACAAAATGTCATAGATTAATAAAACCTTAGTCTATTACAACTATGACAACTAAAAACCACTGTAATTTCAAAAATTCTAATTTTCAAATATTCATTTCCATAATAAAAAAATCTAATTCAACCAGATAACAAATAAATTTTTAAATTTAAGTTTTCTTTTCAAAAATATATTCAATAAAAACGGGTATCTGTACAGATTACCCGTTTTTATTAATAAATATCTTTATCTAATATCGTTTAGAAAAGAGAATCTAATTGGCCATTATTACCTGACTGCGGAACAACTGGAATTTCAGCACCATCATCATCTCCATCATTATTACTATTTCCCTGCTTTGGCGTAATCGGCCCGTCAGCTCGATTATCCAGTGGTAGATCAGGATTAGTTGTCTGATATTCCTTCAGATAAAATTCACCGGATTTCTGAACAATTCCGGCAGGTACTGGTGTATTTACAACCGGTTTATCTTTTAACGCATAGCGCATGTAATCAAGCCATACTGGCACTGCAATCGTACCACCAAAAGCAGAACGTCCCATACTGCGTGGACGGTCATAACCAATAAATACCGCACTAACTATATTCGGATTGAAACCTACAAACCAAGCATCCTTATTATCATTAGTCGTACCTGTTTTACCCGCAATATCACTGCGTCCCAATGCATGAGCACTATAAGCAGTCCCATGATTAACCACGTCCATCATCATGTGATACAAAATAAATGCATTACGCGGATCTATAGCCATGGGAGCATTCTGTTTAGCCACCAACGGCTGCATCTGCGCGCGCAAATTACCACGACTGTCATAAATTCGGTCAATCACATAATTGGAAACCTTGTATCCCCCATTAGCGAAAATTGCATAGCCTTCAGCCATTTGCATTGGCGTTACCTGCCCACTACCCAATGCCATCGACAAACTGTTGGGAATCTGGTCTGGCCTAAAACCGAAATGCTGCACATACTGTCTGGCATAATCCACTCCCATTGCCATCAAAATACGAATAGACACCATATTTTTAGAGGCAGTTAATGCTTGTCGCAGTGTTATAAATCCAGCATAGCGTCCATCCGAATTTTTTGGTGCCCATGCACGTCCACCATTACCCATACCTGGCAAAACAATCGGCGCATCATTAACCATCGTAGCCGGCGTAAAACCTTTAGCAATAGCAGCAGAATAAATAAACGGTTTAAATGATGACCCAGGTTGCCTTTTTGCCTGAGTGGCACGATTAAAACTGCGGCGGTAAAAGTCATAACCACCCACAAGTGCTTTAATTGCCCCTGTCTGAGCATCTAAAGCAACAATTGCACCTTGAAGTTCTGGCTGCTGCACAACACGATAACTATTACCTTCTCTATGCACATGCACTACCGAACCAACACGTACAGATGCTTCACCCAATTTAGCATTGTTAATAGCACGCTTTATCCAGTTATAACTATTACCACCAATGCGCATCTCTCCCACACCAGCGATATAAACTACTATTGAATTGGAATTCAGAGCCGTCACCACAGCCGGTAGCATCCCATCCACCGCTGAGCGATTGGCCAAATACTGCTCTATCTGTTCATCGCGAATATCATCTGGAATTTTGCTTAAATCAAAAAAGCCTTCAGCACCCCGATAAGCAGAACCTCTATCAAAATTGTTCAATACCTTACGCAGCGCCTGAGTAGCTACTGCCTGATCCTGAGAATTTACTGTGGTATAAACCTTGAATCCTTGGGTATACGCCGCGTCACCATATTTTTCATACATCTGCTGACGTACCATTTCAGCGACATAAAGAGCATTCTGATCTATAGCCTGCTGATAATGCACATACTTTAATGGTTCAGCATAAGCGGCATCAGCCTGAGCCTGAGTAATTTTGCCCAGTTCAACCATATTATTCAGAATATATCGCTGACGCATTTTAGCCCGTTGTGGATTTACAACAGGATTAAAAGTAGAAGGAGCCTTAGGCAAACCGGCCAGAATCGTCGCCTCTGCCAAATCTAATTGTTGTACAGGCTTATTAAAATAAACCAAAGAAGCAGCTGCAAAACCATACGCTCGCTGCCCCAGATAAATCTGATTAAAGTAAAGTTCCAGTATCTGATCTTTAGTCAGTTTTTGTTCAATTTTATAGGCCAGCAAAGCCTCATTGAACTTGCGCGTATAGGTACGCTCATTAGTAAGATAAAAATTGCGAGCCACCTGCTGAGTAATAGTACTGGCTCCAGATTGCACACCACCAGTTAGATTAGAAATAAGCGCACGGCTAATGCCAATAAAGTCAACACCACCATGTTCATAAAACCGCTTATCCTCAGCTGCAACAACAGCATCTTTCAGTACTTGTGGAAAATCATTGATACGAGTAAAAGCACGTCGTTCTTCACCAAACTGCCCCATAAGCTTGCCATCAGCAGAATAAATGGTAAGTGGCATTTTCGGCTGATAATGAGTTACAGCTTCTAGAGAAGGCAATTTAGGATAAGTTACCATAATTGCAATCGCCACCAGACCAGCAGCAAATAGCGCCAGTCCTACAAACAAACCAACGGTAGATAGCAATAATTTTCTAATCATAATCAACTAATTTTCATTTAAAGGCTGCGAAACATATTCAAAATAAAGTAAACTTTGTTCTTCATTTCGTTAGCAACATACAAATTTGAGTTTTAAGCACTTCATCACCCGTTTGATAAACAGACAGAAAGCCCTTTCATGAAACTGAATAATTTCAAAATAAATTCAAAGAATAAGAAGGTGGCCACAACTTCATCGAGACAGTGTCTTGGTATCAGTCTTACTGATAAAAGCATTAACATGGTGCTCCTGAATGCACGCAGTTTAAATCAATTTCGTCTCGAAAAATACGTTGTTGTGCCTTTGCCAAAAAATATTATTGGTAACGGCAACATCGAAAATCATGATGAACTTGTTGTTCATCTACAACAGGCTAAACAAATGCTCCAAAGCAATTGTCGCAACATTACCGTAGCCATTTCACAAAAGCAAACCTCCATCCAGTTTCTAGATAGAGATGAAGATACAGAGTATACCGAAGAAGAACAAATCATGGCTGAATTGAGTCAATATGACTCAATGGATGATGTAAGTTACGACTATCAGAATGTCAGTATCAATGAGAATGGAAAAGAAAGTTTGCTACTGGTCAACAGCAAACGGGATGACGTCAATATTTTGATGGATGCTTTTACCGATGCAGGTATCACACCCACACAAATGGATGTCGATATACTGGCAATAATGAATAGCGCCATCACATGGATAAATATCAGACAGCCTGAATTAACAGAAAAATGTATCGCAGTTTTCAATATTGATTACGGTGAAACACAAGCAATTATCATGCGTCATGGCAAATTACTTTATAAACAAGAAATTAATCTTGGCTATGATCATCTGATGCAATCCTTGCGGCGAAACTACCAGCTGACTGATGAAGAAGCGTGGGAAATGCTCTATAGTCAAACCAAGCCAGAAGATTACAATCAGACTGTAGCGCAGCCATTCCAGCAACAATTTATTCAGGAAATACAGAGAGTTTTACAATTTTATTTTACTTCGGCTAGTCAAGAAAATGAAATTGAAGAAATCCTTGTTTTTGGTTACAGCAATAATCAGGCAGCCAATAGCCTTGCTGACAGCATCAGCCAGCAAACCAGTATTCCTGCGCAACAGATTAACCCTATACTGTTAGCACAGCCCGGTGATGCAATTCAACAGGCAAAATTGCAACAGGACAGTAGTTTATTAACCGTAGCCTTTGGCCTGGCCGTAAGAGGATTATAAGATGTTACCTTTATTAAAAATTAATCTGCTGCCCTATCGAGAAGCCTTACAAACCAAACAAAAGAAACAATTTCAGACTCTACTGGCCGTTGCTGCTTTAATCGGTGTAGGTCTGGCAGTATTAGGCTACTTAGCTATAGACAGTCGGGTAAGCAGTCAAGAAGCCCGTAATCAAGTATTAAAAGATGGAATAGACAAACTGGATGGAGAAATTAAACAGATCGCTCAATTACAAGATGAGCGCAAAAATTTCACAGCCAGACAAGAAAAAGTAGAAGAGTTATCAAATAAACGTTTTGAAGCAGCTCGTATACTGGATACGTTGAATACATTAGCACCTTTAGGATTGTATATAACCAGTATAGAAGCTCAAGATGCCAATACATATGTCATTAATGGTAAAGCTTTTAGTGATGCTAAAACTGCAGCTTTCATGAATGCTTTACCAGGACAACTATTTACAACACCTGAATTATTAAATATCAAACGAGTTAATAATACTCAGGAATTTAGTATTCGTATACGTTTAAATAATCTTATTGGCCAGCAAGAAGATATGAGAGAAACCAATCAGGCTATTAACCCAAACTCTTCATCAACTGAACTAAATCAGGATACAGAAGCACCTCATCAAGAAAATGAGTCTAGTGCATCTGAACCAACAAATTGAAGGAGTACTGACAATGGCCAAAAATATAGATCTTAAATCAATAAATCTAAATTTCCTCTCCCAACAAGCTAAACCTGTACAGCTAGGCATAGCCGGTGGTATCATTGTATTGGTACTTCTTATTGCCTATTTCTTTATTTACAGCGGATTAAATGAACGGCTTAGTGGATTGAAGGAAGAAGAAGAATCTCTAAAGCAAACCTATTCTGAAAAAAGTAAACAGGCAGCTAATCTTGATGTATTGAAAGCAGAACTTAATAATATTAATGGTTCATTTCATTTATTATTAAAACAGCTCCCAACACAAGCAGAAATCCCTAATCTTATTCAAGAACTACATGAATGTGCTACTAAAAATGGTTTAAATATGGATAGTATCACTCCAGCACAAGTTCTTAATTCAAACTCAGATGATCAGCCACAAAATAAATCAGATCAACAAGTTATTCAAACCTTACCTTACAACATCACATTGACGGGTAATTATAATCAGATAAGTCAGTTTCTTCGTGATGTAGGCAAGCTATCGCGAATAGTCACATTAAACTCAATCGTACTAAAACGAAATGAGAAAGATAATACGCTTACCTTAAACGCAGTTGCCAATACATATAAAGCTTTAACAGATGCAGAAATTAAAGCTCAAAATAAAAATAAAAACGACCAAAAATAGGCTGCCTATAGCTGTAACTAGGGTAATTTAATATATAAGCAACGGAAAAAATATGAATAAATATCTAATCTGCCTGTGTATTTTTACACTGAGTGCCTGTTCGGCAGCAAATGAAGATTTACATGAATGGATGCGGAATACCAGCCAACAGGCAAAAATCAAACCCATGAAACAGAAGCAAACTACAATAAATATTCAGCCTTCTTACACCCCTCCACCACAGCCTCAAATGAATATATTTGAACCTGCGCGTCTCAAAGCAGGTTTACAAGGTGCTAATGCACCTGATCTAAACCGACCTAAACAAATCTTGGAAAATTATTCATTAGATGAATTGCATTATGTTGGTTTAATTAAAGGAACGGGAAAAGCACCATCTGCATTTATTTCAGTAAATGGACATGTATACACTGTTAATCTGGGTAATTATCTGGGTCAAAGCTATGGACGAATTACTGCAATAACACCTGATGAAATTGTTATATCAGAATTAGTTGAAGACTCATATGGCAATTGGACTAGCAGAAAGGCTAGTTTACCCTTGCAGGCTGCTGACGCAGCATCTTCAGAGACATCCGGTCAGAACTGAAAAAAGTAACCCATTTAAAATTAAGAAGGTACCAATATGAAAATTAAAACCATATCTATTTTGTCCACTCTGGGTCTGGGTTTACTGAGTCAGAGTCTTTTTGCCGGCAACATAACAGCCATCAATGTCGGTGCGTTACCAAACCAGCAACGTCTGATTAAAATTCAGTTTGATAAAGACCCCGCGTTACCTAAAGGTTTTACAACCGAAAATCCTGCACGAATTGCACTGGACTTTGCTGGGACAGGAATAACCTTACCACAGAATTTACTCAAATTTGATGATACAGTTTTACAGCAAATTGAAGCTGGTCAAACTACAGACAAATCTCGTGTAATGCTATCATTAGCCAAAACTGGCCAGTACAATGCTGTAATTAAAGGCAATGAAGTCTGGGTATATGTACAGGAATCTATTCCGTCCAAAAATAAAGTAAAAAATAAATCAGAAAAAATTACTACTTCTCCGGCAACAGTCAACACACCATATACAGCAACAAATAACATTACTGAACAAGTTGTCAGCCGTCAGCCTGCCAGTTCAAATAGTAACGCATTTGATCAATCAGCTTCTGTACCGATAAATATAGATTTTCAAAAAGGGAAAAATGGTAATGGTGTAATTTCCATTAGTGGTTTGAGTGACAAAGGAGAGCCAACAATTAGACGCAATGCATCTAATTTGGTTTTAACCTATAAAAATGTACCTTTGTTAACAGAACAACAACGTAATCTTGATGTAACCGATTTCAGCACTCCTGTACGCACTATTCGCCTGCGCAGGATTGGCAATGATACCGAAGTGAATATTCAGATGCAGGGTGACTGGGATTATTCCCAAATTAAAAGTGGGACTAATCTGGTTCTTCAGGTTACCCGCAAATTTGATTTAGACTCTAAAGGCTTACAATCAAATAATAAATCCTTCAAAGGAAAACGGGTTTCACTTGATTTTCAAGACATTGATGTTCGCACAATCCTACAGATTCTGGCTAAAGAATCAGGAATGAATATAATAGCGAGCGACAGTGTTCAGGGTAAAATGACAATATCATTAAAAGATGTTCCTTGGGATCAAGCTTTAAATTTGGTTATGGAAACTCGAAATCTTGATATGCGTCGCGAAGGAAATGTTATCAATGTTGCTCCACGTGACGAACTGATGAACAGGGATACAGCATCATTAGAACAACAAAAAAAATTAGATGACTTAGGTCCCCTGATTTCTCAGACTTTCCAACTTAAGTACCGTAATGTTGAAGATTTTAAAAAGATTTTGCATTTATCCGATGATGGTAACAGTTCATCAGATAAAAGTATTTTGAGTCCACGCGGCAGCGCATTATTGGATCCCGCAACAAATACTTTAATCATTACCGATATTAGTAGTGTAATTAAGAAATTTGAAAAACTGGTTGCTCAAATTGATGTTTCATCTCAACAAGTATTAATCGAAGCGCGAATCGTTGAAACTACAGACAGTTTTGCCCGTGAATTGGGAACTAAATTTGGCTACTATAGAGGAACTTATCGAAATGGTATAGGTGGTAGTGTATCCCTTAAAGATGAAGATCGTGGTACAACACGTGACCCTAATTTTGAACTAGGTTTTCCTAATGTCAACCTTGGCGTATCCAATCCAACATCAGTAGTATCATGGGTGCATAAATTTGCATCTGGGGCTCTCGCTTTAGAGCTTTCAGCCTCACAAGCTCAAGGCAAAACCAAAATTATCTCTTCTCCACGAGTATTAACACAAGATAGAAAAGAAGCAAAAATTGAATCTGGTTATGAAGTACCTTATCAGGAATCAACTTCCAGCGGTGCAACTTCTACCAGTTTCAAAGATGCCGTTCTTGGTTTAAAAGTTACCCCACAGGTTACACCTGATGGTAATATTATTATGACATTGAACGTACAGAATGACAGACCCATAGCATGCTCAAATGTTGCACCTGATGTTCTCCGTTCTGGCGACATTTGTATGCAAAAGCGTAATGTAGTGACTCAGACAATGATTGAGAATGGTGGTACATTAATTATTGGTGGTATTTACAATGAAAATAATGAAAACAGTATAGATAAAGTACCTTTACTTGGCGACATCCCAGGCATTGGCAATCTTTTCAAACACAGAAAAAATACCCAACAACGTAATGAATTACTTGTATTTATTACACCTCGTGTAGTCGATTCAAGCAGTGCCCCACTAAAATATTAAGTAAGCATTTTCAATTTAGTCAGCCTGTTGTAAACAGGCTGACTTTTTTTAATTTATAGAGTCAGAAATTTTCAAACACACTTAAAAATAAAATTATTTGATATAATTATTAATGACTTAAAATGATATTTATAGTGACTCTATAACTATAGCTAAAAAAATTTTCACACCCAAAGTTTCTGTTTCAATCAAAGCAAGTCAAGATAATGGTTATTCTGCCAATTAATGCGTAAATTCTTATACTAAGTTACAATTACGAACATGGATAACATCGCAGGCAATCTGATTTTAATCGGTTTAATGGGGGCAGGTAAAACTACTCTTGGAAAACAACTTGCCAATAAACTGAAACGCATTTTTTATGATAGTGACCAGGTAATTTGTGAACGTACCGGAGTATCAATACCTACTATTTTTGAGCTCGAAGGAGAAGCAGGTTTTCGCACTCGAGAAACAGCTGTTATTAGTGAGCTGACACAACAAAAAGATGTTGTTATAGCAACAGGTGGTGGTGCTATATTGCAAATTGAAAACCGGCTCAATTTGCAGCAGAATGGGCATGTGATTTATCTTCATGCGCAACCTGAAGTTCTATTAAACAGGATACGGCACGATAAAAATCGCCCTCTTTTGCAAGTCTCAGACCCTTTAGCAAAATTGCAGGAATTATATAGCTTGCGTGATCCCATCTATCGAGCTACGGCACATACTGTTTTAGATGTGAATAGCCCCTACAGCTTTCACTCACTAAATCGATTAATTCGTTTACTACGTCAACATTCTAAACAAATACCTCAACTTTAAATCATCATGTACACACTTAACGTTGCTACCACATCACATCAGTATCCTATATTTATTGGAAGCAACCTGCTTGAATCCGCAAATCATCTTTTGGCACCCTATTTTACAAACAAAATTGCACTTATCAGCAATGAAACCGTAGCGCCTTTATACCTGCAGCAATGGGAAAAAATACTAAATCATTCAGGACGCGAATATTTCAATATTATTTTGCCTGATGGAGAAAAATATAAGAACTGGCAAACACTTAATCTGATTTACGATGGTCTAATGCAAAATCGCGCCGAACGCAAAACCACCATTATGGCTTTAGGTGGCGGAGTAATTGGGGATATGGCAGGGTTTGCTGCTGCAACTTATCAGCGTGGTGCTCCATTTATACAGATTCCTACAACACTACTTAGCCAGGTGGATTCCTCCGTAGGTGGAAAAACAGGAATTAACCACCCTTTGGGTAAAAATATGATTGGTGCATTTTATCAACCTCAGGCTGTGTTTATTGATTTAAATAGCTTACATACTTTGCCACCACGTGAATTTTCAGCAGGTATGGCAGAAGTCATAAAATACGCAGTGCTGGGGGATATAGAATTTCTGGAATGGTTAGAAATCAACATCGAAGCATTGATTAATCAAGAACCTGAAGTATTGGCACATGCGGTTCATCGTTGCTGTCAGATGAAAGCAGATATTGTTGCGGCCGATGAAAAAGAAAGTGGTGTCAGGGCCCTTTTGAATCTAGGCCATACATTCGGCCACGCCATTGAAGCTGAAATGGGGTATGGTAACTGGCTTCATGGTGAGGCTGTTGCTGCAGGTACTGTACTTGCTTGCCGTTTATCTGAACAACTTGGTTATTTGCATCAGGATGATACTCAGCGTCTAATCAAATTATTATCACAAGTTAACCTGCCTGTTACGCCGCCTAAAATGTCTTTAGAAGCTTGGCTGATGCATATGAGCCATGATAAAAAGGTTATCGATGGTAACATGCGTTTTGTGGTGTTGAAACAATTGGGTGAAGCAACAATCACTGACAATGTAACAACTCAAAACCTAGCAGCAACATTGAACCAATATATAAGTTGAAGCATGTTAGAATTGACGTTAGAAAATTTATCAACTTTAAGTTAACACAGAACAGCATGACCCAATATTCTGATTCAAAATCGGACATTAATAAAGATCACCCGCGTAGCATACGTAGTTTTGTTTTACGTCAAGGCCATATGACACAAGCCCAGCAACGTGCTATAGATAACCAATGGCCAAATTTTGGCATTGATTTCGTCAACAATAAAATTGATTTAAATGCCATATTCAATCGAACAGCACCCAAGATACTTGAAATTGGTTTTGGTATGGGCGTTGCAACAGCAGCAATTGCACAAAACCTTCCTGATTGCGACTTTCTAGCTATTGATGTTCATGGGCCTGGGGTAGGAAATCTATTAAAGCTGATTCAAGAACAGAATATACAAAATATTAGAGTGATGCGACATGATGCAGTTGAAGTGGTTGATCACATGCTTGAAGATAACTGCCTGCAAGGTATTCATATCTTTTTTCCTGATCCTTGGCACAAAAAACGACATCATAAACGGCGCCTGATTCAAGCATCTTTTATTGCACGACTACTTCCAAAACTTCAATCAAATGGCTACGTTCATCTTGCAACTGACTGGCAAGAATATGCAGAACAAATGCTTGAAGTTTTAAACGGGTTTCCTGAGTTGCACAACACTGCTGAAACTTATGCAGCTGTCCCTGACTACCGTCCCGAAACCAAATTTGAGGCACGAGGCAAAAAATTAGGTCATGGTGTATGGGATTTAGTTTTTGTAAAAAAATAACAGACCAAATTAATAAAAAGTAAAGACATTTAGAGTACAATTACCTTAGATTGCATTACAGCAATCATTTTCTGTCAAATAATATTGCTGTTTTCTAAGGAACTGAAATGTTTCAGAATGTCAAATACTATCCAGGTGACCCTATTCTGAGTCTGATGGATGAATATAAACAGGATGCACGCAGCTCAAAAGTAAATCTTGGTGTAGGTGTGTATTATGATGATAACGGCCATGTACCTGTGCTCGAATGTATTAAAACAGTAGAGTCACAATTAGTAGAAGAAAATCAGCCACACGACTATTTACCTATGGATGGTCTGCCTGCTTATCGGCAGGCATGCCAGAAATTGTTATTAGGTAAAAACCATGAAGCCATTACATCTGGTCGTGTTGCTACCATAGCTAGTCTGGGCGGTTCAGGTGCGCTGCGTGTAGGAGCAGAATTTATTCACCAATGGTTTCCACAGGCAAAAGCTTATGTAAGCAATCCTACATGGGGAAATCATATCAGCATATTTGAGGGTGCTGGAATCGAGGTTCATAAATATCCTTATTATGACCCTAAAACTATCGGAATTAAATTTACAGAATTAAAACAATTTCTGACACAACTCGATGTAGGCAGTATTATTTTACTACATCCGTGCTGTCACAATCCCACTGGCGTTGATCCCAGTCATGAGCAGTGGGATCAGCTTTTAGATATTATTAAAAATAAACAGCTAATACCATTTATGGATATAGCCTATCAAGGTTTTGGGGACGATTTAGAAACCGATACTTATGCTATCCGCAAAGCAGTAGAAATTGGGTTATGTGTTTATATCAGTAACTCTTTTTCCAAAAACATGTCGCTCTATGGTGAACGTGTAGGGGGTCTGAGTATTGTATGTCCAACTTCCGAAGAAGCTCGATTAGTTCAGAGTCAGCTCAAATTCACCGTACGGCGTCTATATTCTAGTCCACCTGCCTACGGTGGTCACGTCGTAAGCCGAGTACTTAGCAACACTAAATCTTATGAACACTGGCAGCAAGAAGTATATATCATGCGCGATCGCATTCGGAAAATGCGTTCTCGATTGTATGAAGTATTGCAGACGAAAATTCCTGATCGTGATTTCAGCTATTTTATTAAACAACGTGGCATGTTCAGTTTTACAGGCTTAGATCCACAGCAAGTAGCCCGTTTAAAAAGTGAATATGGTGTATATATGGTTGAAAATGGAAGGATGTGCATGGCTGGTTTAAACAGTAGCAATATAGAATATGTTGCCAATGCCATGGCTGAGGTCTTGAAATAAGAAATATGACTAATTAAAAATAAAACTGGTTGGCCAAGATTTAGCTAACCAGTTTTTTATCATTTATTCTATTAATTATTATTACTCAATAATTAGAGCTCAATTAGCATTTTCCCTACCCAGTCTACGCATACGGAATGCCAAAGCGATATTAACTACACCAAACAAAGCAGCATAAATGCCTATTACCCAAGTCAGCGCTATTCCGCCCTGAATAGGATTTACCAGCAAAATAATACCAACTAACATGGATAATACACCCGCTGTGATCATCCATCCTTCGCCACCAACAGATTTATGCAGACGAATAGCTGCTACAATTTGCAGAATACCACTTACTAACGCCCAAATCGCAATAAAAGTAATCAGTACCAGCCAAGTAATTCCTGGCACAAAAAATGTTAGGAAACCGGCAAGTACACTTATAAAGCCCCAAATTAGCATCAGCCACCAATCCTGATGTGTTTTTCGTCCATTGATGGAAAGAACAATACCCATTACACCATCAACCAACGCATAAAAGCCAAAAAACATCACCATAACCAGTATCGAAATAAATGGATAAAACCAAGTTAATAAACCAAAAATTAAAGCTGCAAATCCACGAACTAATACTATCCACCAATTTTCAGACAACAAATCAGTTAATGGTCTACGAAAAGAAAGAGTATTCACATTATTTCCTTTAGATAAATGTAAACTGCAAATAATAAATATTACACATGCCATTTCAGCAAACTATTGGTATCGCTTCTTCTTATACATCAGCCAGCCATCAGGATGGTGGTGTCTAGGATCATGATGTGTCCAGTGTATCATCCCCCCCCTTTCATTACTGATATATTCACCAGTAAAAGCTACTTTGTCACCACGCTGTAAATTTTCTAACCGCGGAGCGATATCTATATTATGTACCACTAAAACCGTACTACTACCTGTGCTTAAAATAAACCTCTGATGACGGCTACCTTTATTATCATCTGGTAAGGTTTTGATAACATAGCCATCACCGTAAACCTGCACTTTGTCTAAATTCTCATTCTGAGCCTGATGTAAAGATATAGCTTCTCGTATCTGAGATACAGACAAAGGTTCTTTAGAAAAATTACTGCGAATTGATTTAAATGAATCAATTATTTGTTCATGTGCCTGACTTTTTTGCTGGTCATCAACAGAGCTATGCTGCCACCACCAGAAACCCAGTGCTACGATAACCAGAAAAATAATATTTTTCATAATAGGGAATTAATCTATCTACAGAATCAGCACTGAAACCATCATACAAAATGTAATCAAAGATAGCAAAATATTAATAGTTTAATCTTAAAAAAAAGGCTACCGGATAACACCAGCAGCCTGAGATACTAATTTGAATAAAATAGTAAACTATTTTTTATGAGCTAATGCAGCTTTGATAAAAGCAGTAAATAATGGATGTCCATTTTTAGGCGTTGAAGTAAATTCCGGATGGAACTGACAAGCAAAAAACCATGGATGTTCAGGTAGTTCAATGGCCTCTACAAGTTGTTCATGTCCAGTAGATACACCTCCAATTACTAAGCCAGCCTGCTGTAACTGTGGCAGATAATAATTATTCACTTCATAACGATGACGATGGCGCTCACGGATAAACTCATTGCCATATATGGTTTTGGCAAGTGATCCATCAGCCAATTTAACTTCCTGAGCACCCAAACGCATGGTACCGCCAAGGTTAGTATTGATATCACGTTTTTCAATCTGTCCATCGCGGTCTTGCCATTCACTAATTAAAGCAACAACTGGATGCGGTGTTTTTAAATCAAATTCGGTAGAATTAGCACCAACCAGATTGGCAACGTCACGTGCGTATTCAATCAGTGCAATCTGCATACCCAGACAAATACCCAAGTAGGGAATTTTGTGTTCACGTGCATAGCGTACAGCTGCAATTTTACCTTCAACACCACGAGTACCAAAACCGCCCGGAACCAAAATAGCATCCATATTTTGCAAACATGCAGTGCCATCTGTTTCCAGTATTTCACTATCAATATAATGAATGTCTACCTCTGTTTCGGTTTGAATACCTGCATGTTTTAATGCTTCAGATAAAGATTTGTACGACTCAGTCAAATCCACATATTTACCAACCATGGCGATTTTGACTTTATGTTTCGGATGTTGTACCAAATAAACAATTTTATTCCATGCAGTCAGATCAGCCTGCTGAACGTTTAATTGCAATTGTTCACAGATAATATTGTCAATACCCTGATCATGCAGCATTCTTGGTACTTCATAAATACTATCAGCATCATAGCAGCTTATAACAGCACGCTCTTCTACATTGCAGAATAATGCAATTTTACGTTTTTCTTCTTCAGGCATCGGCCGGTCCATACGACAAATAAGCACATCCGGCTGGATACCAATTTCACGTAATTCTTTGACTGAATGCTGGGTTGGCTTGGTTTTGATTTCACCAGCAGCAGCAATATAAGGAACATAAGATAGATGAACAAATAAAGTATTTGGTCTGCCCTGCTGGCTACGCATTTGCCGAATGGCTTCCAAAAACGGCAAAGATTCAATATCACCTACAGTTCCACCGATTTCGACAATTGCTACATCATAGCCGGTAGCACCTTCATGTATTTTACGTTTAATTTCATCTGTAATATGCGGTATTACCTGAACAGTACCGCCAAGATAATCACCACGCCGCTCTTTATGAATTACGCTTTCATAAACCTGGCCAGAAGTGAAGTTATTACGCTTCTGCATGGTAGCATCAATAAAGCGTTCATAATGACCCAGATCTAGATCAGTTTCAGCACCGTCATCAGTGACAAATACTTCACCGTGCTGAAAAGGGCTCATTGTACCCGGATCCACATTAATATAAGGATCCAGTTTAAGCATGGTCACTTTCAGACCACGAGATTCCAAAATAGCAGCAGTAGACGCAGCGGCAATGCCTTTACCCAGTGAAGAGACCACACCGCCAGTTACAAAAATAAACTTGGTCATGACAATCAGCAGGAAATTGAATTTAGCATTTTAGCTGAAAATAACACCAAAAGAAAGACATTCCCTTTTTCAAACTCTGCAAGTATATGCAATAATCTGCTTGCTCGGATTGGCGTAATAATCACGGCTGTGGCATAATTAGTCACCGTAATCCTTAAATTTATATTATGTTGCAATCTGGACATATTTTCATTGTTTCTGCTGCTTCAGGTACTGGCAAAACCACACTTGTTTCGCGCCTGAGTGCGCGTCAGCCGAATATTCGCATATCTATTTCCCATACAACCAGAATGCCGCGTGAGGGTGAACAAAATGGTGTACATTATCATTTTGTCAGCCGTAGTGAATTTGAGGATATGATTGCCAGCAATGCTTTTATTGAGCATGCCAATGTTTATGGCAATTATTATGGCACCAGTTTACAGGCTGTAGAATCATTAACCCAGCAAGGTTACAACGTTATTTTAGAAATTGATGTTCAGGGTGCGGAACAGATTCGCCGTTTACTGCCTAATGCTACCAGTATTTTCATACTACCTCCTTCGATGACAGAACTCACTGAACGTCTTAAAAATAGAGGCACTGATAGCGAAGACGTGATAGCCTATCGTTTAGCAAAATCCCGTGAAGAAATTGAACAAAGTCTTTTGTTTGATTATGTTATTGTTAATCAAGATCTTAATCAGGCAGAGCAGGATTTATTAGCAATTATCCGTTCGGTTGGGTTATGCGCGAAGGCGCAGCAACAAACCATTACCCGGATTTTATCTGGAAAATAAATATTTCAAGTTTAATGTTAAACAATTATTTCTATTGGAATTTATATTATGGCACGCATTACTGTAGAAGACTGTATCGGACGCATCCCTAATCACTTTGACCTGACCATGATTGCTGCCCTGCGAGCACGCCAGCTGGCTAATGGCGCAACATCACTGGTAGAAGAAGATCATGACAAACCCACAGTCATTGCTTTGCGCGAGATAGCCAGTGGACAAATTGGTGCAGAGTTACTCAACCAACAAAAATAATAAGGCAAACAGCCATGTACCCTCCCAGTCACACCTACAAACCTCCTGTTAAACAATGGCGTAACACTCTCTTTGCACAAACAGAGTATTTAAATAAACAGGAACGCTGGGAATTACTGGAACAAGCGTGTGCCTATATCTACACTCTGGCCGAAAAAGATGGCAAAACTGCTCTACTTAAACGCAGTTTTGCCATTACTACATCTTTGGCACAAAATCAGCAACGAGTACAAGCACTGGCAGCGGTGCTGATCAAAATAGCCTTTGAAGATTTATGTTCTTCAGACAGTGATTTACCCAGCGCAGCTATAGGCACGGTGGGAATGAAAATATTTGATGCAATTAATACTTCATCATGCACCGGCACAAACAACCAGCTACAATGCTGTCAACAACAGATAGAAACGAGCTATCAGGACATTATTACTGAAGCAGAAAATAAACTCCTACACACTGCCTCTTACCTCAGCAAAGAAGATTTACAAATGCTGTCCCGAGCTTGCAAATTCGGTGCCCATGCACATCATGGACAATTCCGTAACAGCGGCTTACCTTATATCACCCATCCTCTAGCCGTGGCGACTCAATTAGCAGAATGGCATGTAGACATTCAGGCTTTATGTGCCGGTGTATTACATGATGTACTAGAGGACACTGGTACTACCAAAGAAGAAATTATTGCCGAATTCGGTGAAACCATTGCCAACATGGTTGACGGGCTATCCAAACTGGAAAAACTTGAATATAACAACCAGCAGGAAGCACAGGCAGAAAGCTTCCGTAAATTAATTATGGCAATGACGCAAGATGTTCGTGTCATAATTGTCAAACTTTCAGACAGGCTGCACAACATGCGCACACTGTCTGCTAAAAAACCGGCCAGTCGCAGACGTATCGCACAAGAAACCATGGAAATCTATGCGCAACTGGCCAATCGTATCGGTTTGAATCATGTATACCGTGAATTGCAAGACTTAGCATTTAGACATCTGTACCCCCACCGCTATGAAGTACTTGCCAAAGCCATTCAGTCTTCACGACGAAACAGGCGCGATATAGTAGGTAAAGTACTACGAGCCTTCAGTCAACGTCTTGTGAGCGCCAATATTGAGGCACAGGTAAGAGGTAGAGAAAAAAACCTATACAGCATTTATGAAAAAATGCGTCGTAAAAATCTCCATTTTGCCGATGTAATGGATATTTATGCATTCAGGGTTATTGTAAATAACATACCTTCATGCTATACCGCTCTGGGTGTTCTGCATAATCTGTACAAACCTAAACCTGGACGAATTAAAGATTACATTGCTATTCCCAAAAACAATGGTTACCAGAGCCTGCATACCATCTTAATTGGACCTTACGGGCTACCTATTGAAGTTCAGATACGAACACACGAAATGGATACTATAGCCGAACGTGGTATTGCTAGCTACTGGATGCATAAAGATGGAGAGCAGAATAGTTTTGATCAGGCACAAATGCGTACCAATCAATGGTTGCAAAGTATTCTCGACATTCAAGCACATAGTGCCAATGCCATTGAATTTCTGGAACATGTAAAAACAGATTTATTTCCGAATGAGGTTTATGTCTTCACCCCTAAAGGTAAAATTATTACCCTTCCAGAAGGTGCCACACCTGTAGATTTTGCCTATGCTGTTCATACCGATATCGGCAATCGAACAGTCTCTGCACGCATTAATCACAATTTAATGCCCTTACGTACCCGTCTGCATACAGGTGATACCGTAGAAATAATTACCTCCAGCAATGGCCACCCTACTCCGGCATGGCTCGGCTTTACCGTTTCAAGCCATGCCCGTAGTGCCATTCGCAGCCAAATAAAAAAAATGGATCGTTCCGATGCCATACGCTTAGGCGAAAAATTATTACAAAAAGCCTTATCCAGCCTACTGCCAGAAAACGTTTTACTGTCAGACTCTTTAAAAGACAAATATCTGACCGATTTACGCCAAAAAAATACTTCTTTTGAAAATGTTCTCTGCGAAGTAGGTATGGGGTTACTACAGCCAGTATCTGTAGCCATGCATATAGCTGAACTGGCTGGCGAGCATTTTAATGACACCATTAAACTGGCACCAATTAATTTGACTGGCAATGAGTCAACTCATATTCATTTAGGCAAATGCTGCCACCCTATTCCTGGTGACACCATTAAAGCTTTGCTAATCAAAGATCAGGGCATTATTATTCATCGTGATACTTGTAATACGATTTTGAAAACAGACCCTGAACTTCAGCTGGATGCAAACTGGGATTTACTACAAGCAAATAACTATCAGACAACTTTATGCCTCAATGCTATTGATAGTCATGGATTACTGGCCACCATTGCTCAGGCTATTTCTTCAAATGGCGGTGATATTACATCTGTAGAAACCACCTCAAAAAAACTCGAAGGTGTGGAAGGATTTATTGAATTTCGTTTTGTGTTACAGGTAAAAGATTTAAATCAGCTCAATCATATTATCCGCGATTTACATTCTGTTCCTCAGATTCGTCGTGTAAACAGAATATAACGCTCATCATCTTTAATGATGTTACAAACGTACCCCTCCAGCTGGCTTGACGAATCATATTTAATCAGCCATAATCTTCTCCTTATTTATTTAAAATAACCCTATATCCGTTTTACTTTAAATTCTAACAGATATAGCCTCAATTACACCTTGGGAGGTGATGTTGTAAACGGTAATGCGGAACCGTAAACACCGCCTTTGCCTTTAGTGGCCTTTATTTAGTATTTATCTATCTGATATACAATCAGTAATATAATTATTTATTCAGGAAAAAAACATGCCTTCTATTCGTGTAAAAGAAAATGAACCTTTTGAAGTTGCTATGCGTCGTTTCAAACGCTCTGTTGAAAAAACAGGCTTGATGACCGAACTGCGCGCACGCGAAGCTTATGAAAAACCAACAACGGAGCGTAAACGTAAAAAAGCAGCAGCCGTTAAACGCTTACAGAAACGCCTACGCAGCCAGCAATTGCCACCTAAAAATTATTAATTGGAATTTCCGGCTTTGCATTAACAACCGGGAAATTACAATTAACCAGAATACCGCAGGCATTGCTTGCGGTATTTGCTTTTTACAGGTAAAACCTGAAGTAAAACGTATTTTTACAGCAAATCTCTATAATAACCAATTCACTTACTGCGAGCCCCATTATGAGCCTGAAACAAAAATTACAGGAAGACATGAAATCAGCAATGCGCAATCACGATGCAGCATCCCTGTCTACCATTCGTATGGCATTAGCTGCTATCAAACAGATTGAAGTAGATGAAAGAATTGAGGTAGACGATAGCCGCTTCGTTGCAGTTATCAGCAAAATGGTTAAACAGCGGAAAGAATCGGTACGCATGTTTAACGAGGGTGGTAGAAACGATCTTGCCGAAAAGGAGCAAGCAGAAATTAACTTACTCCAAAATTACTTGCCCGAAATGCTAGACGATACCGCTATTGAAACTGCCATTAAAGATGCTATTGCCAATGTGGGTGCTTCACAACCGAGTGATATGGGAAAAGTAATGGGCATATTGAAAAAAACACTGGCAGGCAAAGCCGATATGAGTGAAGTTAGCAAGAAAATCAAACAGCTCTTGGCCTAATCAATTCAACATCCAAAAAAAAGAGACAGGATAATCAGATCTAGAAATTATGTGCAGCAATTGACGGGCATGGTTGGCATGATTCCAAACGAATTTATTGACGAGCTTTTAAATAAAATAGACATCGTTGATGTCATTGAAGAATTTGTACCACTTAAAAAAAGTGGTGCCAACTACATGGCCTGCTGCCCCTTTCACAAAGAAAAATCCCCCTCGTTTTCAGTTAGTCCTGCCAAACAGTTTTATCATTGCTTTGGTTGTGGTGTACATGGATCCGCCATTGGCTTCGTCATGGAATATCAAGGATTGAGCTTTCAGGAAGCCGTACAATTTCTGGCAGACCGCATCGGCATGACTGTCCCAAAACAGTCTGGAAATCCCAATCCACATGTACAGAAAGTTCATAAACAGATTCAGCAGACACTAGAGCAAACTACAGCTGCGGCTGCCACCTACTATCAACAACAGCTAAAAACCTCACTGCGTGCACAGCAATATCTACAGCAGCGCGGCCTCAGTGAAGAAATCATCATCCATTATGGCCTTGGCTATGCACCGGACGACTGGCAGGCTCTAGCCAAAGTTTTTCAGCCCTATCCCAGCAATGCATTGGTAAACAGTGGCATGGTTATCGAAAAAGACAGCCGCCATTATGACCGCTTCCGCGATCGCATTATGTTCCCCATACGTAGTACCCGTGGACAAATTATCGGTTTTGGTGCTCGCGTTATTGATGCAAGCGAACCTAAATATCTCAACTCACCTGAAACGCCCCTATTTGATAAAGGGCGGAATCTGTACGGACTATATGAAGCACGCGCTGCAATCAAAGATGCACAGCGAGTACTGGTCGTAGAAGGCTATATGGATGTCGTTGCCTTGGCACAGTATGGTCTAGGATATGCTGTAGCTGCACTTGGCACATCTACCACGGCAGAACACATACATTTGCTGATGCGGCAAAGCGATCATATCTATTTCTGCTTTGACGGTGACACTGCCGGCAAAAAAGCTGCATGGCGAGCATTGGAAAATGCTTTGCCACAATTAAAAGATGACAAAATTTTACACTTTCTTTTTTTACCAGCTGAACATGACCCCGACAGCTATGTACGTAGTTATGGATTAAGCACATTTGAAGATGCACTACTGAACCAAAGCTTGCCACTGTCTGCATACTTCTGGCAAACACTAACTGCACAGATTGACCTTAACACTCAGGAAGGTAAAGCAGAATTGATTAAAACTGCCAGCCCTTTGCTAGCTCAAATCAAGGCACCAGCATTGTCTTTCCTACTGCGCCAAGAACTCAGCCAGAAAGTGGGTATAGATGAACATAATCTAGCTCAGCTATTGGGACAAGAACAACCTAGATCTGCACCTGTCAGACAGAAAAGTTACCGTCTTCCACAGAACACTTTCCGACAACCGCCTGTCATGTCACTGGCACAAAAACAGATACGGGCACTATTGATAAATCCGCAATGGGCCGCATTTATAGAACTACCAGAATATCTGGACCTGCACGGCGATTATGCATGCCTCGCTGCGCTGGCTGAACGCATACAAGCCTCCGTAACACCGTTAAACAGCGGAGCTGTGTTGGAACTGATGCGTAATACAGAATTTGAACCCGTCATTCGGCAGATTATCCACGATTATCTGGATTCACCGGATATCTTGCAGCCAGGAAATGAAGATGACTGCACCACGTTCAAACAGGGCATGCAAAAATTACTGGATAGTCTTAAGACCCAGCAGATTGATGCGTTGAAGCGCAAACTCCAGCATGGACGTCTCAGTGCCGACGAAAAACAGTTACTCCTGCTGCTCTTAAGCCCGCCCAAAATGCCGTCAGCTTAGCCTGACGTCTATTTTAACCCCTTGCAGCGCCATAGCTGCTGCAATATATTGAGTAAAATATGGCAAATCCAACACCCAAAAAAACCACTATTGATAGTAGTAAGGAACAAGACGATACCCGTCCGTTAACCGCTGAGGAACAACGTGCACGACTGCGTCAGCTGATTATTCAAGGCAAGGAACGTGGTTACATTACATATGCTGAAATAAATGATGCTTTGCCGGATGAAATGTCGGATGCCGACCAGATTGATAACATTGTTTCGATGATATCTGGTCTTGGGATTCAGGTTACCGAAGAAGCACCTGATGCCGAAAGTCTGCTAATGGGCGATAACACCGCCAACATGACTGACGACGATGCGGTAGCCGAAGCTGAAGCAGCTCTGTCTAATGCAGATAACGAATTTGGACGAACCACCGACCCCGTACGTATGTACATGCGCGAAATGGGTCAGGTAGACCTATTAACGCGTGAAGATGAAATCATCATCGCCAAAAAAATTGAGAATGCCCTGCGCAACATGATTCAGGCCATCTCTGCCTGCCCAGGTTCTGTAGCTGAAATACTGGCTTTGATTGATGCTGTACGCAAAGAAGAAATCAAAGTTGATGAAGTTGTAGAGGCTATTGTCGACCCACATGAAGAACTTCTCGATGAACTGGGTATCGGTATCGACAGCAAAAATGAGGATACTGAGGTAGAGGACGACAATGAAGACAGTGTTGACGTAGACGATGATTCTGAAGAAAACGAAGAAGAAAACGCTGCGCTAGCAGCATCTGCTAATCTGGAAGAGCTGCGCCAAAAAACGCTAGAACACTTCGATGGAATTCAGAGCCGCTATGAAGCCATGGTTGCCGCACTTCAGGAAAAAGGCAGCAAAGACGCTACCTACCTCAAACTACAAGAGGAAATTGCAGAGCAATTATTACAGGTACGCTTTGCTACCCGCCAGATTGAAAGCCTATGTGAAAACCTGCGCATGCGCGTCAATCAAGTACGTCAGCTGGAACGAGATATTCGCGATATAGCTCTGAATCGTGTGCATATGGAGCGTGATTACTTTATCAAAAGCTTTGCCAATCGCACTACCGATTTGGGCTGGGTAGATGAAGAACTTTCTCTAAACCGCGTCTGGACAGAAGCACTACGTCGTTTCCAGTATGCCATTATTGAAAAGCAAACTGAACTGGCTAATCTGGAAGAGGCCGCTCAGATTTCACTGGATGAGCTGAAACAGATTAACAAAAACATGGTCAAAAGTGAGCAGGAAACCGCTGCTGCCAAGCAAGAAATGATTCAGGCCAACTTGCGTCTGGTAATTTCTATTGCTAAAAAATACACCAATCGTGGTCTGCAATTTCTGGATTTAATTCAGGAAGGCAATATCGGCCTGATGAAAGCCGTGGATAAATTTGAATATCGTCGAGGCTATAAATTCTCCACCTATGCCACCTGGTGGATACGACAGGCTATTACCCGCTCAATTGCAGATCAGGCTCGTACTATTCGCATACCGGTACATATGATTGAAACCATCAACAAAATGAATCGGATATCCCGTCAGTATTTGCAGGAAAACGGAGAAGAGGCCGACTCAGCCAAACTGGCTGAACTGATGGAAATGCCTGAAGATAAAATCCGAAAAATCATGAAAATTGCCAAAGAACCGATTTCTATGGAAACACCAATTGGCGATGATGATGATTCACATCTGGGCGATTTCATTGAAGATGCGAATAACGTTGCACCGGCAGACGCAGCCATGTATTCCAGTCTGCGGGAAGTCACCAAAGATGTACTCGAAAGCCTAACACCGCGCGAAGCCAAAGTTTTGCGGATGCGCTTTGGTATCGACATGAATACAGATCATACACTCGAAGAAGTGGGCAAACAGTTTGATGTTACCCGCGAACGTATTCGTCAAATTGAAGCCAAAGCATTACGCAAACTGCGTCACCCTACCCGCTCTGACCGGCTAAAGAGCTTTCTCGACAGTGACGAAAACAAACAGTAAATTTTTTACTTTTAAAACCAAAATCATCCGCACTCTGCGGATGATTTTTTATGTAAAACCTTGCAATCGTCTGACGTATTAGCTAAAATACGCCTTTCTCGGGTCTGTAGCTCAGGGGTTAGAGCAGGGGACTCATAATCCCTTGGTCGTGGGTTCGAAACCCACTGGACCCACCAAAAAAACCTCATATGATTTTGTATCAGCTAGGTATCTAATTTAACAGTGCTGATTTCTCAATTATCTGCTATCTATTTATCAGAGATTTAGTTTATCTATTCTACTATTACTATTTAATCTCAATAAAAAATTAGCACAAAGCTTGAATTTTCATCTCATGAGATTTTTTTTACCCAAAAAATCTAAGATATAAATTCAACAACATCAAAATTTTTCATTTTTTGGTTTAAACCTAAAATAGGTTTATTCCGATCCTACTTTTAAACAAATACAACTTTTCACAACCTATGTAATTCAACAATAATTAAAATTGAATATTTAATATAGATATTTAACTTTATATTTTTCTGAAATATCCTTTCCTCTCTTTAGCATTTACTGCTTTTTAAAAACAAAATTAAGCGATAAAAAGAATGTTTTTGATTAAATTCAGCCATCTTTAAACCATAATATTTTGATTATTAAAACTGAACATAATGACTAATATAGTTTGATATCCAAATTTAGTTAACGCAAAACATTCTCTGCTACAAATTAGTTGCAAAATTCATACACTTATTTATATATTATTTATTTTTCTTTTTATAGCCTGAATTTCCCGCCAATAGAAGCTCTGGCAACAACCACATTCAAAAAACATAAAATAATATTCCCTATAAATAACAAAACTTTCTATTAACACTTATAAATAGGTTCATAACATTTAGGGTGTATTAAAATAACAAAGTAAAGTTAACCACACTTTTTTTATTTTGAATGTTTTATTCAACATCATAGGTATGTCAAATGATTATATATATGAATATATTAGAATTTTTAATGATTCACACAAAAAATGCTAACAAACTAACTGACACAAACAATTAGTATTAAGTTAACTTTATTTGGATACGATATAACATATCTTCTATAATGAATTAATACTATTTAGTATTAATTCATTATCCAATTACATATATAAGCTTAATTAATTAAATTTTAATCAAGAGTTAAGATTTATTTTATAGAATCTGCAAAACCAAGGAAAACTGATGAATATCATCTACAAATCCAAATGGAGTGAATCTACCAATACATGGGTAGCCTGCTCGGAACTGACACGTGGCAAAACAAAAAATAATTGTACTAAAATCATTTTGGCTGTTGCATTATCCATAGCCAGTTTCGGTGCTTATGCGGCTTGTGACACTGTACCAACTACCGGAGCCGATCCAAATTTAATAGCTTCGGGTTCTGAAAGTGAATGTAATTTAGATGCGAGTAGTTATAATACAATTTCTGCTACTGATGGCGCAAAACTAGTAGGAGAGACAATTAATGCTACAGGTACAATTTCTCGTGCTACCGGATCTAAAAAAACAATTGAATTAAACAATTCATCATCATTAACCGCAAAAAATGTAACAACTGTAAACAAAGCATCAAGTTCATCAGACTCTAACGCTCTTTCACTGGATAAATCTGTAGCTAACATTGAGCAAAATTTGCAAGCAAACTCTTCAGGCACAAGTACAACCGTTATTAAAAATTCTAACGGTTCTACATTAAATGTAGGG
Source organism: Snodgrassella sp. B3088 (assembly GCF_026535815.1). NCBI lineage: Bacteria > Pseudomonadati > Pseudomonadota > Betaproteobacteria > Neisseriales > Neisseriaceae > Snodgrassella > Snodgrassella sp. B3088. Next base: position 1,249 of record NZ_JAFNPG010000008.1, on the reverse strand, counting down.
GGAAATATAACTGTAACTGATACAGCCAGAACTGTTATTGATGGAATTGAAAATAATAACAGTACAATTATTGCTCAAGGTGACATAACTGTTAATGCACAAAGAAGCACCGGTGGCACAACAGCTATTAATAATGTTAATGGTACAATTTCTGCAAATAATATCATTATTAATCAAAAAGATAGAAATAATGCGATTATACAAACATCTGTTGATAACAACGCCAAAACACCATCAATAAATGTGAATAATAATATTGAAATAAATGCTGGTGAAATATTAGATGAAAATGAGGCTATCCGCGTTGAATCTGGCCAAATAAATGTTGGTGGTGAAACAATTATTTCTATGATAAAAAATAGAGATCAAGTTCAAGAACAAAAACAAGATCGTCCTGGCCAAGATTTTTCTGCAATTTTTGTATCCAATGGAAAATATAATGCTTCGAAAGGAGCTGATATTACTATTAAAGATGAACTAGATAATTTATACACTGAAATTAAAGGTGTTATATTAGGTGATAAAGGAGATTTTATAAATAATGGTAGCTTAAAAGTAAATGAAGGTCAGAATACAGTTATTGCTACTGACTCAAGACTTTCAGAAACAGAAACAGCAAATTTTGAGAATAATGAGAATGGTTATACAACTAGTAATACAGATACAGTACTACACGACTCAAAAGGAATATTAAATATAACTAATAAAGGAGTATTAGAATCTAGTTCACCATCTTCAGAAAATAGTAATGCGGGATCTGTTATAAGAAATAAATCTAGTGGCACACTAAACGTTAATAATTCCGGAGATTTAAACGGTAATATAAATAATGATAGTACCGGTGCTATTATTATTACTAATACAAATAATACTAAAAATGGATCTATTAACAATAATAATAGCGGTAATATTGAAATTAATAATAGTGAATCTGGTAATATTTTTCATAATATTAACAATGCACAAAATGGTACAGTTACTCTCAACAACAATGGCAAATCATCATCTAATAAAATCAACAATACCGGAAATGGTTTGATTAATATTAATAACAATGGTACGGGTGAGATTGATAGTGCGATTAGCAACTCTGCCGCCGGTGCTATTAAGATTGTTAATGATAATGTTCTGGGCGGCACCATTACGAATTCTGGTGATGCGAGCACTACTGCTGCTAATAATATTGATATTACCAATAACAACAATCTTACTGGTACGGTTATTAATAATGGCAAAGGTAGTATCCATG